>JAWVEZ010000001.1:0-43674 GCA_033856455.1 Solirubrobacterales bacterium
TCGGCTGGCCCTCGTGCTCGCCGAGGCACTGCTCGGGCGGCATGTAGGCGTCGGTGCCGATCGGGCCGTGGGTGCGCGCCGCGCGCTCGATGGTGCGGGCGATGCTGAGGTCGATCAGCCGCGGCGGCACGCCCATGATGATGTTGTCCGGCTTGACGTCGAGGTGGGCGTAGCCGCTCTGGTGCATGTACTGGAGGGCGCCGGCGACGTTGACCGCCAGCGGCAGCAGCTGCTGCAGGGGGATCGCGCCGTCGCGGCGAATCAGCCGTCGCAGCGAGGGCCCCTCGAGGTGCTCGATCAGCAGGTGGGGGCGGGGGCCGTCGAGCATCGCGTCGAAGCTCCGCACCAGGCAGGGATGGGCGAGCGCCGCCAGCGCCTCCGCCTCCCGGCCGAGGTCGCGCAGCGCCTTCTCCTCGGCGGCCCGGTCGGGCCGCAGCACCTTGGCGACGGCCAGCGCGTAAAGCCGCTCGTCCCAGACCAGACAGACCTCGTACTGGTTGCCGCCGCCGATCGTGCGCAGCACGATCCGTCCCGGCGCCAGCTCGTCGCCTTCCTCGAACTCCCAGCTCGCGTGCTCGCTCATCGTCCAAGGGTATGAACACGGGAGCTCGGATAGCATCACGCAATGGCCGTCTCCACCGCAGATCTGATCCGCACCGCGGTCGAGCGCTTCCAGGCTGAAGTCCCGGCGCTGCGGAAACTGAAGCTGGTTTTCGGCCTCGAGCTGAAAGCCAAACACGACATCCAGCTCTACCGGGTCGAGCTGCCGGGCCCCAAGATCACCAAGGAACTCGCCCAGGACGAGCGGGTGCTGGTCGAAATCGACCGCCCCCAGTTCAACGCCCTGGCCGAGAAAGGCACGATCAAGAGCTACCGCAAAGCGGCCGAGACCGGACACATCAAGGTGAGCGGCGATTCCAACGTGGTCAAGCTGGTCGTCCAGGTCGTCGAGCGCCAAGAGGAACGCTCGCGCCTGAGAAAAGTCCACTGAGCCGCGGTCAGGCGAGCCAGCGGCGCCGCAGCTCGGCGGCGAGGCGCTCGGTCAGCTCGCCGCGCCGCAGCTCCTCGCCGTCCAGGTAGCGGACCGGGCGCAGGCCCTTCACCGAGGAGGTGAGGAAGACCTCGTCGGCGGCGCGCAGGTCGGCGAGCGTGAGCGGGCGCTCGCCGGCGTCGATCCCGAGCTCGGCGGCGATCTCCAGGGTCGCGGCGCGGGCGGTGCCGGGGAGGATGCGGCCGTCGGCGGGCGGGGTGGCGAGGCCGCCGTCGGCGACGACGAAGAGGTTGGCGCGGCCGGCCTCGAGCACCCGCCCCTCGGCATCGACCAGGAGCGGCACCTCGGCGCCGAGCTCGGCCTCGGTGGCCTCGAGCCAGCCGCGGTCCGACCACTTGTGGGCGCCCCACCAGCCCGCGGCGGAGACGCTGCGCAGCGCCTCGCCGTGCTCCCAGTCGGCGAAGAAGGCGGCCGGGTCGATCGCGGTCGCCGCGACCGTGTGGCGCAGGCCGCCGGCGCCGTCGGGCTCGACGTCGATCCGCAGGCGGCCGAGCTCGAGCTCGTCGGCGGCCCGGGCCACGTCCCCGGGCAGCCTCGCCGGCAGCTCGGCGCCGAACAGCTCGCGGACGCTGGCCGCGAGCCGGTCC
The DNA here is from genome assembly GCA_033856455.1 of Solirubrobacterales bacterium. Lineage (GTDB taxonomy): Bacteria > Actinomycetota > Thermoleophilia > Solirubrobacterales > 70-9 > VAYN01. The sequence continues at coordinate 1,639 of JAWVEZ010000001.1, forward strand.
AGGTGGCGCTCCAGCTGGACCGGCCCGCCGGCGGCGACCAGCACCGTCTCGTAGAGGCCGCGGCCGGGATCGGGCGGCCCCGCCGGGCGGCTCAAAGCAGGATCACGTTCGGAGCTGTCCCGAGCTTGCGGGTGGCGCCGCGCAGGTCGAGCAGCAGGGCCGAGCCGGCGACCAGCTCGGCGAGGTCGAACTCGGGGTGGCGGGTGACGAGGACGACGATCTCGGCCTCCCCGAGCGCCGGCGCCAGCTCGACCGAGGCGAGCCCCTGCGCGGGCAGCTCGGGCACGTGGGGGTCGTGGTAGGAGACGGCGGCGTCGCGCTCGCGCAGCAGGTCGATGATCCGCAGCGCCGGCGATTCGCGGGTGTCGCCGACCCCGCCCTTGTAGCTGACCCCGAGGACCAGCACGCGAGCGCCGCCGAGCTCGCCGCCGGCCTCCAGCAGCGCTCGCTCGATCCGGTTGACGCAGTAGGCGGGCTGGGCCTGGTTGACCTTGCCGGCCAGCTCGATGAAGGCCGGCTCGAAATCGACCTCGCGCGCCTTGTGGGCGAGGTAGAAGGGGTCGACCGGGAGGCAGTGGCCGCCCATCCCCGGCCCCGGGTCGAAGCGCATGAACCCGAACGGCTTGGTCGCCGCCGCCCCGACCACCTCCCAGACGTCGATCCCGAGGCGGTCGCAGAGCTGCGCGAGCTCGTTGACGAAGGCGATGTTGACCGAGCGGAAGACGTTCTCCAGCAGCTTCGACATCTCAGCCGCCTCCGGCGAGGAGAGCGGCACGACCTCGTCGCAGACGAGCCCGTAGAGCTCCTGGGCGCGCCCCGTGCAGTCCGCGGTCAGCCCGCCGACCAGCTTCGGGGTGCTGCGCACGGTGTAGTCGGTGCGGCCGGGGTCGATCCGCTCGGGGGAGAAGGCGAGGTTGAAGTCGACGCCAGCCTTCAGCCCGGACGCTTCCAGCAGCGGCGCCAGGTCCTCGCGCGTGGTCCCCGGGTAGGTGGTCGACTCGAGCACGACCAGCTGGCCCGCCTGCAGCACCGCGCCGGTCGCCTCGCCCGCCGCCAGGAGAAAGCGCATGTCCGGTTCCCGGGCGGGGGTGAGCGGGGTCGGAACGCAGATCACGATCGCCTCGGAGCCGGCCAGCTCGGCGTACTCGCCGGTCGCGTGCAGGCGCTCGCCGACCCGGGCCAGCTCGCTTGCCGGGATGTCCTCGATGTAGCTGCGCCCGTCCGCCAGCGCCGCGATCTTCTCCGGATCGGAATCGACGCATACGACCTCGACGCCCGCGTCGGCGAAGGCGACGGCGAGCGGGAGACCCACGTAGCCCATACCGACCACTGCGATCTGCATCGGGGCAGTCTAGGAGGCGGCCCCGTCGCCCAGTCTCCAGCCGGGAACTGTGACATCCTGCCGCGGTGCTTGTCCGCATCTCAAAGCGGTTCCGTGAGCGCGGCCTGGGGGGGACTGTCAAGCACCTGTTCGCCCGGCTACGCGAGGAACTCTGGTCCGAAGAGGTCTTCCTGGTGATGACCAAGGACCTGAGCGCGGTTGCCCCGGTCCGGCGCCCCACCGGGATCGTCTTCGAGGACCTGCGCCGCGAGCACCTACCGCTGCTCTACGAGCTGAACCGCGAGCGCCACGCGCCGGAGGTCGACAAGCGCTTCACCGCCTACGTCGAGGCCGGCTTCCAGGGCTTCGTCGCCCTGCTCGACGGCGCCGCGATCGGCTACTACTGGTGGGTCGACGCGGCCGATGGGGCCGAGTTCCCGGACCTGCGCGATCACGACCTCGGCTTCGATCTGGGCTCCGGCGAGGCCTACGGCTCCGACTTCTACATCCTCGAGGCGCACCGCAACGGGGGCACGGCGGGGGAGATGCTGGCGAGGATCGAGGCTGGGCTGCAGGAGCGCGGCTACTCGCGCCTCTGGGGCTACGTGCTGGCCGAGAACCGGCCGGCCCGCTGGCTCTACTCGATGCGCGGGTACGAGAAGCAGTGGACGCACATGCGCAGGAAGCGCTTCTTTGTCACGAAAGAAGAGAATTCACCCGACCCAAGGACCGACAAAGGAGGAACGGATGTCGACCGCTGAATCGATCGAGGGTTTCCTGGTCGAGGAGCTCGCCGCCGCCGAGGCAGGCGCCGGGATCGACCACGACGAGGACCTGCTGGCCGCCGAGCTGATCGACTCGCTGGGGATCCAGGAGCTGGTCACGTTCCTCGAGCGCACCTACGCAATCCAGGTCCAGGACGACGACCTCGTCGCCGAGAATTTCCAGACGATTAACGCGATCGCCGGGTTCGTCGAGGCCAGGCGTGGTTAGCCGGCTTAGCCCTTGGGCGGGCGCCGCGGCGGCAGCGGCAGGGCGTCGCGGGCGACTCTCGCCAGCAGCCTCGGGTCGCGTTTGACCCGGCCGCGGTCATACGGCAGGCGGCCGCCGCCGTAGGGGAGATAAACCCGGACCGGGACCCCGAGCTTGCGGGCGATCGCGATGACAGCCCCGGTCCGCATCGCGTAGAGCACCTGCAGCTCGCAGGAAGTCCCGGCCTCGACCAGTGAGGTCAGGGTCGCCCGGGCGAGGGCGGCGTCCTGGGTGGCGACCTCGACGTGGCAGTTGCCGCCGGCCAGCGCCGCGACGACTGCCAGGTAGCCCGCGCCGGGGTCGACCTCGCCGTCGGGGTCCTCGAACTCGCCCTTGACGACGCGGATTCGCAGACCGCTGTCGGCCAGCGCCGCGGCCTCGGCGGCGCTTCGCGCCCAGCGTCCCGGGAGGGTGCAGCCGACCCTGCCCGGGGCGAGTCCGTTGAGGCGCAGCGCCACTTCCTGGGACTGGCCCGCGATGCCGGCTCCGACGGCGTCGATGTGCAGGGTGAGGCTATGACCGGTCGTCGCCTCGAGCAGGGAGTCGAGCCGGTCGGGTTCGGTCCCGAACGAGTCGAGCTTGATCGAGACCTCGCTGCCCGGCGGCAGGGTCTCGGCCCCCTCGAAGGCCTCCGAGGAGACCTTCTCGCGGGAGACGCCGACCCCCGGCCAGAATCCCACCGTCGTCTCGTAGCCGGCGGCGACGCAGCGCTCCAGCTCCGGCCGCACGTCGTCCAGCTCGGTGCCGCAGACGTAGGCCCGTTCGGCCCTGCGGATCACCTCCTTGCCCCGTGACTTGGCGTTCGCGCCGGCCTGCAGCGAAACCGAGCGGGCGCGCAGAGCGCCGGCGCCGAGCGCGCCGCGCGGGCTGCGGGGCAGGATCACCGCGCGCGTGCACGCCTGCACCTCCGTGGTCCAGACGTCGGTCCAGTCGGCCTGGGCGCCGAGCAGCTCGTAGCTGCGCAGCCCGGCCGCCGTAGCGGCGGCGACCCCCTCGGCCAGCAGCGTCTGCCCCGGCGAGACGTCGTGGAAGGCGGCGTCGTAGCCGATCTTGAACAGCCAGTGCCGGTCTTTCCAGACCGCTCCGTACTGCATCGCCACCGGGCGCCCGTCGATGCGCAGGAAGTCGAGCCGGAACTGCCCCCGCTCGGCAAGCTCGAGCGCGTAGCGGCGGTAGAAGGCGTTCATGCGGGGAACGAAGGCGACGGCGGTCCCTTCGAGCCCCTTCCAGGAGGCGCGCTCGACCGCGAAGGCCTCGTCGAGCAGCGAGTCGACCTCCTCCGGTGCGGGGCTGAGCAGATCCACCGTGACCTCGCCATGTTTTTCGGCCTTGCGGCGTCCGCGGCGCAGGCCCGAACGGCGGCTCGAGCTGAGGCCGCCGCCCGGCTCCAGCCAGCGCTCGTCGAGCGGGATCGTCGGGAAGCCCACCTTCTCCTCGAGCCGAATCGTGGCCCCGCGGCCGTAGGCCTCGCGCAGGGCCGGGAGCGTCGGCGAGTCGGCCGGCAGGCGCTCAAGCACCAGCGGCCGTCGCGACTTCGCGAGGTCGGCCGCCAACGCCGCCAGGGCCTCCTGCGAGCCGGCGAAGAAGTCGACCGGCTCCCCGGTCGCCCGGCAGCCCGGCAGTTCGAGCAGGGCCCCGCGCTGAACCAACGGTGCGATCGCCGTCTGCTGGGGCGTCGACCCGACCGTGAACACCTTGGCGCGGCCGGGGAAAGCGAAAAGGCTGGCGATCGTCCAGGCCGCGTCCTGGGTCGGCAGCAGCGCCGCGGCGGCGGCCGCCGCCGACCAGTTGGCGATCAGCTCGATGGAGAGAAGGGTGTCCATGGGGGGAGCGCCACCCTAGAGCGGCTGCCAGATAGCATCCCGCGCCGCAAACAAACGGGAGATCAATTTTTTCGATGAGTGATGAAACTTTCCAGTTGACCACCGACCAGGCCGAGCGCGAGGCCTCCGGGGCGCACGCCTACGGGCGTTACCTGGAGGAGTTCGAGGTTGGCGCCGTTTACAAGCACTGGCCGGCGAAGACCGTGACCGAGGCGGACGATCACCTGTTCTGCCTGATCACGATGAACCACCATCCTCTGCACCTCAACGACGTCTACGCCAAGGGCTCCCAGCAGGGCAAAAACGTCGTCGTCGGACCACTCGTCTACTCGCTGGCCCTGGGGATGTCGGTCTCCGACGTCTCCGGCAAGGCGATCGCCAACCTCGCGACCGAAGAGCTGAGCCATCCGAATCCGGTCTTCCACGGCGACACCCTGTTCTGCGAGACCGAGGTGCTTGACGTGAAGCCCTCGAAATCGAAGCTCGATCGCGGCATCGTCAAGGTCCACACCCGGGTCCTGAACCAGGACGGCGTGCTGGTCGCCGAGTTCAAGCGCCTGGTGCTGGTGCCGCGGAAAACCCCGGGCGAGCCGACCGAGTAGACGCCTGCTCGTCGCGCCGGCCGCGGTTCGCGGAGAACATCTCCGATGGCTCGAGCGGCGCCTCGATCATGTTCGCGTCCCTATATCCGCGCTTGCGCAGATCAGCCCCGCCCCGGTGTCGGGGTCGAGGTCGAGCCAGGTCTCGAAGCCCGCACCCTGGAGGCGGCCGACGACCTCGTCGACCCGCGGGTCGACGGCCGGGTCGTAGGAGAAGACGATTCGCTCGATCCGCTCCAGCGTCGCGGTCGGCGCCACCGCCACGGCGCCGGCGGCCCCGGGCGCGGTCAGCTTCAGGAAGTCGACCGGCTCGGAGCCGGCGGCGGCGAGGATCGCCTCGAGGCCGGGGGGCGAGCCGGGCCGCGCCTCCAGCACGCGCCCGGCCCCTGCCTCCCGCGCAAAGGCGGGGAAGAGGCTGCCGCGCCCGACGTCGGCGTCGATCACGGTGCCCCCCGCCGGGACCTCGAAGTGGCGCGTGTAGGGACGGTCGACGTAGGTCGTGGCGAAGCGCTCGAAGCCGTCGCGGTCGCGGGCCGCGGCGAGCGCCCCGCGCCAGCCGTCCTTGCGCGTCCGCAGCTCCTTCAGAGCCTCGGCCCGCCGCCGCCGCCGGCGAATCGCGGCGAGCACGGTCGAGCGCCGCGGCCGGTGGGTGTCGAGCCAATGGCCGGCTCGGGCCGCCACGGTGGTCCGGGCTCGGCGCGAGCGGGCCGAGGTCCGCAGCTGGAAGGCGCGCGGGGATTCGGTCCGGGTGACGTCGATCCGCCCGTAGCGCAGGGGCGAGGACTCGAAGGGCTCGAAGCGGTGCGGGACCGTGCAGGCGGCTTCGTAGCCGGCCGCCGCGGTGGCGAGGACGACGCGGTCGTCGTGGTTGCCGTAGGGGTAGGCGATCGAGCGGGTCGGTTCCCGCAGCTGCTCTTCGCAGATCGCCTTCGAGCGGGTCAGCTCCTCGCGCAGCTGGGCGTCGGAGATCTCGGTCAGCCACGGGTGCGAGCAGGTGTGCGAGCCGATCTCCCAGCCCTCGTCGCGCAGCCGGCGCACCTGGTCCCAGCTCATCACCGCCAGCTCGGCTTCGTGCTCGCTCCCGATCCAGGCCGCTTCGGGCAGCGGGAAGGGAACGCCGCTGCCGGGGAAGTTGGTCGGCACGTAGAGCGTGGCGGGCACCCCGAGCTCGGCCAGCACCGGGCGGCCGTGCTCGAAGACCGAGAGGAAGGCGTCGTCGAAGGTCGCCGCGACCAGCTTCTCCTCGCCGCCGCGGGCCAGCGCCGCCTCGCTGAAGGTGACCGGCTTGTAGCCCTCGGCGAGCAGCGAGGAGAGCTGCTCGCGCAGCGCCTCCGGCGTGACCGCCAGCTCGGAGGGCCAGCTGGGGCTGACCGCGTGGTAGCAGAGGACCAGGGTGTCGGCGGGCATTCGAAAGGCGGAGGGTAGAGGTCAGGCCGGTGGCGGGAAGAGGTAGTGGCGCCACCTGATCTTCAGCGTGCGGCGATAGAGCTCGGCGAGCGCGATCAGCTGGCCGGCGTAGACGACCGTGGTGATGATCGCGGCGGCATTGAGCCCGTAGGAGGGCAGGAAGATGATCAGGCCGACGACCGTGGCGATCGCCCCGGGGACGATCGCCATCGTCGCCGCGAAAGGCCGGTCCTCGGCCAGCATCCCCGACCAGAGGACCGTGCTGGCGGCGCTCGCGACGGCGCCCGGCAGCAGCAGCCGCAGCGGTTCGGCGGCGTCGTCGAAGCCGGAGCCGTAGATCAGTTCCAGCGCCCAGGGAGCGACGATCTCGAGGGGGATCGCGATCGCCAGCGCGATCCCCAAGGTCGCCTGCATGGTCAGGATCACGGTCCGCGACGAGCCCTGCCGGCGGGCCGCGACCGGCAGCAGCATCAGCGCCACGGTCCCGGTCAGGACCGGGAGGATCGAGCTGATGTTGGTCGCGACGGAGTAGAGCCCGACGCTGGCGGCGGAGAGGAAGGCGGGGATGATCGCGAGGTCGAGGCGGGCGTTGATCGTGGCGCTGAGCGAGCCGCCGTGCGACTTCAGCCCGTACCAGGCGGTCTTCCTCAGCAATGGCCAGTCGTAACCGCCCAGCGGGTAGCGGCGCAGCGAGCGCCAGCCGAGCAGCGCGACCGTGATCAGGCCTGCGGCCGCGTTGGCGGCCAGCGCCCAGGCGACCGTGAAGTCATCGACCAGCCAGAGCAGCCCGTAGGAGACCGCCGCGAAGGCCGGCAGGATGAAGCGGGTGAGGTTGTAGAAGTTGAAGTCTTCGTCGGCGAGCAGGGTGCCGGAGAAGACGCCCTGGATGAGGATCAGCGGCACGCTCAGCATGTAGAGCTGGGCGAGGTCGAGCGCTTCGTCGGTCTGGGCCGCGAACAGCAGCGGCAGCAGCAGGATGCTGCCGGCCACCGCCAGCAGCGAGAGCGGCATGATCAGGACCAGCCAGCTGGTCATCAGCTTGCCGGCGTCCTTGGGATGGCGGGAGTGGTGGTAGGAGATCGCCTCGGTCGAGCCGATGTTGGTCGACCAGGCGGCGATCTGGGCGATCAGCAGCGTCGCCGCGAGCTCGCCGCGGCCGGCGGGGCCGAGGGCGCGGGCGACGATGATCCCGGTCGCCAGGTTGGTGATCAGGATCAGGCCGTCGACGCCGAGCGGCGCCAGCAGACGTTTGCGCACGCTCTCTTTGCGGAACAGCGCGGTCAGGCGGGCGATCAGCGGGCCCTCGCCGTAGGGGTCCAGGCGCTCCTCTTCGGCGACCTGGGCGGGCGAGTCCCACTCCGGCTCCTCCTCGTTGATCGGCCGGCGCGGCTCCTCGCTCACCGGCCCATCGCCTCCTCGTAGAGAGCCAGGGTCTCACGCCCGACCCGTTCCCAGCTGTAGCGCTGGGCAGTCGCGTGAGCCTCGGCGCGCAGGCGGCCGAACAGCTCGGGCTCGGCGTGCAGGCGGTCGATCGCGGCGGCCATCGCGGCGGCGTCCGCGACCGGGACCAGCAGGCCGTTGGCCTCGTCGCGGACGTACTGGGTCGGGCCGGGGATGTCGGTGACGACCGGGACCAGGCCGCAGGCCATCGCCTCCATCGTCCCCAGCGGGAAGCCCTCGCGGATCGAGGCGGAGACGGTGACGGCGTGGCCGGCGAGCAGCTCCGGCAGGCTGCCGCGCGGGTAGGAGGGAAGGACCTCGACCCGCTCCCGCAGCGCCGCCGGGAAGTCGGCGAGGACTGCGTCGGGGTCGGCCCCGGTGCCGAGCAGGGTGGCGCTGGCCTGCGGGTGGCGGTCGAGGACGAGCGCCAGCGCGGCGGACAGGTGGCGGGTGCCCTTGTGCGGCAGGTAGCTACCGATGTGGGCGATCCGCAGCTGCTCGGTCAGCGGCGGCAGCGGCTCCAGTGCGCGTCCGAGCAGCTCGGCCGGGAGGCCGTTGTCGACGACGCGGGCGCGCTCCGGGCTGACCCCGAGCTCGGTGATCGCGACCTCGCGCTCGCGCTCGTTCAGGTAGAGGCAGAGGTCGGCGCAGCGCATCGCGGCGGTGTCCAGGCGCGGTCGCAGACCGCCCCAGTAGAGCGGGTACTTCCAGCTCAGCTCGAGGTTGCCTCGGCGCGCTTCCTCGCGGTTGGCCTTGTCGGCGAGGTAGGACATGCCGTGCGAGCGGCAGACCAGCAGCGGCCGCTTCCGACGGCTACGGCGCCCGAGCTGGCCGAGAATCCAGCCGTCTCCGGTCGCGGCATCGATCACGTCGAGCTCGGCCTGGCGCAGGCGCGCCGCGACCAGGCCGGGGAAGGCGATCGTCTTCGCCATGAACGGCAGTTTCGCGGGGAGGTCGGCGAAGCACAGCAGCCCGACCTCGTGACCGAGGTCCCGGTAGACCCTGGTCAGCCCTGAGGTGACTCCCATCCCACCCGCATCGGAGCCAGGTTCGTCATGGAGCGTGAACTCGATCCTCATGCACCGGCGGGGCTGCTTTTCGGCGGGAGCTCGGGCATCTCCTGTTGGGTCGCCAGGATTTCACGGCCGATCAACTCTTGGGCGGCCGCTTGCGCGCCGAGCGGCCGCAGCGTGTGGTCGCCTCCGGGCAACTGCTCGAGCTGGACGCCCGGCCGGCTGCGGAGCAGCTCGAGCGTGCCGTCGGCTTCGAGCTCGCCGAGCAGCATCTCGCCCTCCGAGAAGGCGAGGGTGACCCGGGTTCCCTGCCGCTCGAGGCGGTCCAGGTCCGCCTCCAGGTTCGGCTCGGCCCCTGCCTCCGGGGAACTGTCAGGGCGCAGCTTCTGGAGCAGGCGGCGGGCGACCTGGCGCAGCTTGCCCCAGACCAGCTGCGCGCCCTCGCGGGCGCCCTTGCGGCTCAGCTTGCCGGTCAGCAGGCGCTTCCACCAGGCGGGGTCGCGGAGCCGACTGAGGTCGCGGATGCCGCGGTCGGTGTAGAGGTCGGGGCGCCAGACCAGCGCTCCCGAGTTGATCATCAGCGCGCGGCGCACGCGCGGGGACCCGAGCGCGGCCCGGAACGACCAGTAGGCGCCCGAGCAGAGGCCGATCAGGATGAACTGCTCGGCGACCCCGGCCCGCGAGAGCTTCTCGATCACGCCCAGCGCCTGCTCGGCGTAACGGCCGTCGAAGAACTCGCCGACCCGACGCAGCCGCACCTCGTCGCCGTCGGCCTCGCCGATCCCCTCGAGGTCGATCCGCAGGGCCGGCACCCCAGCCGCGGCGCTGCTCCGCGCCGCTTCGGTCCAGAGCCGGTCCGGACCGGCGTGGCGGACCGCGCCGGAGTTGAGGAAGATCGCGCAGGTGCCGTTGCGGCCCTCGCCGACCGGCTCGGCGAGGACGCCGTAGGCGGCGCCGAACTCGAGCTCGACCCGCAGCGGGGTCTCCTTGATCTCGGTCGCTCCGACCAGGATCGAGAGCGAGTCGGCGGACGCGACCGGCTCGGCCGTCGTCCCGCCATCGCCGTCGCTCTCGGCGGCCGCCAGCCAACGCTCGACCGCGTCGGCGGTCTCGCTCGAGAGCTGCGTCTGCTCGGGGTGGACGACGAGCTCGCCCCAGCCGTCTCCCGGCCTGGAGACGACCGCGACTCCGGCGGCCTCGAAGGCCGCCGCGAGCTCCTCCTCGGCCCCGACCCCGTCGCGCCCGAGCAGCAGCGCCCGGCGCAGCTTGCCGCCCGCCGCCGGAGTCGGGTCGAGTTCGGTCAGCGCCGCTCTCGTTTCCCCGCTGAGCACGAAGCCGCCGGCCTCGAGCGCGCCGGCGCCGGCTGCGGCCTCGGCGGCGCCGTCGCCGCTCCACTCCTGCAGGGCCGAGAAAGCGCGGGCCTCGCGGACGAAGGCCTTGCCGCTGCGCGGCGCCCCCCAGAGGATCAGCTCCTCGCTGCTGGCGCCGCGGACGATCGCCTCGCGCGCCAGCAGCCCCCCGAGCCCGAGCCCGAGCAGGGCCACGCGGGGCGCGCCGGCCTCGGCCCGCAGCCAGGCGGCGGCGACCGCGACCGCCTCGACCCAGGCGTCGAGCAGGTTCTCGTCTGCGGGGGTGCCGTCGCTGTCGCCCCAGGCGGGCAGATCGAAGCGCAGCGTCGGGTGGCCGGCGGCGGCGAGCCGTTCGGCCCAGCGGCGGCGGCTGCGGTAGGAGGCGACCTCGTCCCAGCCCCAGGGCGAGCAGATGACGACGGCGGCGCGGGCGGGCGCGCCGTCGCTGGGTGGGGAATACAGCGCGGCGGCCTGATTCCGCCCGGTCCCCAGATATAGCGGGCGCGCAGTGGGCAAGGCCGGAATCTTCTCACAGCGCCTCGACCCCACCACCCAATTCAATTGGGCGCCGCCGTCCCGGCGGTTGCGTAGGCTCCGCCCCTGAATGAAGGAGCGGATCCGCAAGATGATCGAGGGACACGCGAACCTCGACGTGGGGCTCGCCGAGCTCGGCGACGGCGACGACCTCTACGCGGCCGGGATGACCTCGCACGCGAGCGTCAACCTGATGGTCGCGCTCGAGGACGGGTTCGACGTCGAGTTCCCCGACGAGATGCTCAAACGCGAGGTCTTCGAAAGCGTCGCCGCGATCGAAGCGGCGCTGACCCAGATCCAGAAGGGCTCCTAGCGGTGGCGGAGTTCAGGGCGGGCACGCCCGAGCAGGACGCGTTCCTCGCCGAGCTGCTCGACGCCGGCCTCCTGATCGCCAGCGGCGTTCCCGGCGTCTTCGGTCGCGGCGAGGACTTCGAGCGGGTGCGGCGCGGCTTCGATGCGCGGATCAGCGTCGAGGCGGCGACCGAAGCGCCCGAACATCTGGTCTTCCCGCCGCTGCTGCCGAAGCGCCAGCTGGAGGAAATCGGCTACCTGAAGAACTTCCCCCACCTGGCCGGGACGATCTTCGCCTTCGACGGCGACGAGGCGCAGGCGACCGAGCAGGAGGTGCGGGCCGACCGCCACGAGGACTGGAGCGAGTTCCAGGGGCCGACCGACCTCGTCCTCACCCCGGCGGCCTGCTATCCGATCTATCCCGCGGTGGCCGCGCGCGGCAAGCTCGCCCCCGGCGGCGTCACCGTCGACGCCGGTGGCTCCTACGTCTTCCGCAACGAGCCCTCCGGCGATCCGGCGCGCCTGCAGATGTTCCACCAGCGCGAGATCGTCCGCCTGGGCGAGCCGGAGACGGTGGTCGAATGGCGCGAGCGCTGGCGCAACCTCGCGGTCGAGCTGCTGCGCGGCGTCGGCCTTCAGGCCGATCTCGATGTCGCCAGCGATCCGTTCTTCGGCCGCAGCGGCCGTCTGCTCGCCCGCAGCCAGAAGGCCCAGGAGCTGAAGTTCGAGGTGCTGGTCCCGATCGCCGGGGAGGAGCCGACCGCGGTCGCCTCCTTCAACTACCACCAGGACCACTTCACCAGCGTCTACGGGATCGAGGTCGACGCCGAGGATCCCACCGCCCACACCGCCTGCCTGGGCTTCGGCCTGGAGCGGATCACCCTCGCGCTGCTGCGCAAGCACGGCCTCGACCCGGACGCCTGGCCGGGCGAGGTGAGCGGGGAGCTCGGGCTTTGAGCGCGGCGGGCGACGCCACGCGCGTGGTCATCGCCCACGACTTCATGGAGACCTACGGCGGGGCCGAGCGGGTCACTGCCGAGATGGCGATCGCCTTCCCGCAGGCGCCCGTGGTCGCGATCCTCGGCCGCGAGGACGTGGCCGAGCGGATGGGGGTCGGGGACCGCTTCCGCAGCCTGCTGAAGCCGCGGCCGGGCCTGCTCAAGCACTACCGCTACCTGGCGCCGGCCTTCGGCGCCTACACCGACCACGTCCGCCTCGAGCAGGCAGACGTCGTGCTCAGCTCCAGCTACGCCTTCGCCCACCGGCTGCGCTCGCGCAACGACGCGCCCCGGGTCTGTTACTGCCACAGCGCCCTGCGCTTCGCCTGGTCGATGACCGAGAGCTACAAGGAGGAACGGGCCGGCAATCCGATTACCGGCGCCGCCTTCGAGGCGTTCGCGGCGGTGATGCGGCGCTCGGACAAGCGCAGCGCCCAGCCGATCCGCGAGTACCTGACCCAGTCGCCGTTCACCGCCGAGCAGATCGAGCGCTTCTACGAGCGCCCGGTCGAGGTGATCGGGGCGCCGATCGACTGCTCGCTGTTTCGCCCATCAGACGCGGGGACCAGCGGCGTTGCCGCCGGCCCCGATGACTACTACCTGTTCTGCGGCCGGATCATCGAGCCCTACAAGCAGGTCGGGATCACGATCGAGGCCTTTCGCCGCACCGGGCAGCGGCTGGTCGTCGCCGGCGACGGGCCGGACCTCGAGCGCCTGCGCGCAGGCGCGCCCCCGAACGTCGAGTTTCTCGGCCACGTTGCCGATGACGTCCTGGTGCCCCTGATGCAGAGCTGCCAGGCGCTGGTCTTCCCCAGCCGCGACGACTTCGGCCTGATCCCGGTCGAGGTGATGGCCTGCGGCCGCCCGGTCCTCGCCTACGCCGACGGCGGCTCGCTCTACACCTCGCTGCCGGGGACGACGGGGGAGCTCTTCCAGGAGCAGAGCGCCGACGCGATCGAGGCCGCCCTGCGTGGCTTCGACCCGGGCGCCTACGAGCCGGAGAAGATCCGCGCCCACGCCCTGCAGTGGGACAGCCCGCGCTTCCGCGAGCGGCTCGCCCGCCACGTCGAGGCCGCCGCCAAGGGGCCTTAGTCATGTGCGGCATCTGCGGGCACACCGCCGACCCCGAGGCGCGCGCGGTGCGGGCGATGAACGCGGCGATGGTCCACCGCGGGCCCGACGACGAAGGCCACCGCACGGACCCCGGCTCCGGGGTCAGCATCGGCGCCCGCCGGCTCAGCGTGATCGACGTCGAGGGCGGCCACCAGCCGGTCCAAAACGAGGACGGCACGGTCTGGGCGGCGCTGAACGGCGAGATCTACAACCACCCGCGCCTGCAGCGGCTGCTGCGCGAGCGCGGCCACGTGCTGCGCAGCGGGGTCGACACCGAGGTCCTCGTCCATCTCTACGAGGAGTACGGCGAGGACCTCGTGCATGCGCTCGAGGGGATGTTCGCGTTCGCGATCTGGGACGCGGTGGCGCGCAAGCTGATCGTCGGCCGCGACCGTTTCGGCGAGAAGCCCCTGTTCTACGCGCCGCTGGCGGGCGGGGAGGGGGTCGCCTTCGCCTCCGAGCTGACCGCGCTGGCGGCCGGCGCCGAGCTCGGGGCCGAGCTCGACCCGGCCGCGGTCCACGAGTACTTCGTCTTCGGCTACGTGCCCGGTCCGCGCTCGATCGTCGCCGGGGTGCGTGAGCTGCCGCCCGGCCACCTGCTGAGCTGGGAGCCCGGCGGCCGGCTGGCCGAGCGCCGCTACTGGGCGCCGCCGGCGCCGGCGGTCGAGAGCGCCGAGCCGCTGCCCGACCTGGTCGGCGAGCTCGAGCGTCTGCTCTCCGCCTCGGTCCGCTCGCGGCTGGTCGCCGACGTGCCGCTCGGCGTCTTCCTCAGCGGCGGCGTCGACTCGACCCTGATCGCGGCCCTGGCGGCGCGCGAGTCGAGCACCCCGGTGAAGACCTTCACGGTCGGCTACGACGTCGGCGACGTCGACGAGAGCGCGGCGGCGCGCCGCACCGCCGAGGAGATCGGCTCCGAGCACCACCAGCTGGTGCTGGCGGTCGACGAGATCGCCGCCCGGGTGCCGGCGGTGCTGCGGGCGCTCGACCAGCCGCAGGCCGACCAGTCGCTGCCCGCCTTCCAGGCGATCGCCGGCTTCGCCCGCGAGAGCGTCACCGTCGCGGTCGGCGGCGAGGGCGCCGACGAGCTCTTCGGCGGCTACCCGCGCTACCGCTGGCTGGCCCGCGCCGAGGCCCTGCACGGACGCGTCCCGGCCGCCCTGACCGGGCCGGTGGCGAAGCTGCTCGAGGCCGGGCTCCCGGCCGGCCGGGCCGGCCGGCTCGCCGACGTCGCCCGCCCGCGCCCGGCCACCGAGCGCCACATCGACTGGATCGCGGGGGAGCGGCTGGAGTCGGTCTCGGGTCTCTACGGCGCGCAACTGCAGGCGCCCGCCTCGCTCGCCGACCTCGCCGCCGGGCTCGACGGCCTGGTCGCCCCCGACGGGCTCTCGACGGCCGGCCGCTTCATGCTGCTCGACCAGCTGCACTGGCTGCCCGGCGACGTCCTCGCCAAGGCCGACCGGGCGAGCATGCAGGTCTCGCTGGAGGTGCGCACCCCGTACCTGAACCACGAGCTGGCCGAGTTCGCCGCCTCGATCCCGCCCGACCTGCACAGCGCCGGCAACGGCAAGGTGCTGCTGCGGGCGCTGCTCGCGCAGCTGCTGCCGAAGAGCGCGATGAAGCGGCCGAAGACCGCCTTCCGGGTCCCCGCCGCCGACTGGCTGCGCGGCCCGCTGGCGCCGGTCCTCGCCGACCAGGTGGCCGCCGGGCGCGCCTGCGAGGAGGGCTGGATCGACCGCGGCGCGCTCTCCAGGGCGCTCGACGCGCACCTCGCCGCCAGCGCCGACAACAGCGCCGCGCTCTGGCCGGTGCTTGCCTTCGGGCTCTGGCTGGACCGGCTGCGAGGGCGCGATGCCGGGCTCTGAGCGACGCCTCCGCGTCCTCCTCCTCACCCCCGACTTCCCGCCCTCGGAGGGCGGCATCCAGCTGCTGCTGAGCCGGCTGGTCGAGTGCATGCCGGCGGTCGAGTTCCGGGTCCTGACCCTCGGCCAGGAGGGGGCCGAGGAGTACGACCGCGCCTTCGCCGCCGAGGTCCAGCGGGTCGCCAGCGCGAGCGCCGACCGCCGCCTCGCGGCGCTGACCCTGAACGCCCGCTCGCTGGCCGCCGCCCGCCGCTTCCGCCCCGACGTGATCCTCAGCGGCCACGTCGTCGCCAGCCTCGGCGCCCTCGCCCTGCGCCGGGGGCTGCCGCGCGTGCGGCTGGTCCAGTACGTCCACGCCGACGAGTTCCGGGTCCGCGCGAAGCTCTGCGCGATCGCCGTCAAGGCGGCCGACGCGACGATCGCGGTCTCCGAGTACACGCGGCAGATGTGCCTCGACGCCGGTGCCGATCCGGGCCGGGTCGAGGTGATCCACCCCGGCATCGACCTGCCGCCGGCGCCGACTTTCGAGCGCGACCCGCGGCCGACCCTGCTGACCGTCGCCACCCTGCTCTTCCGCTACAAGGGCCACGACGTGATGGTCCGGGCGCTGCCGCTGATCCGCGCCAAGGTGCCCGAGGTGCGCTGGGTGGTGGTCGGCGACGGCCCCTTCCGGCCGGCGCTGGAGAACGCCGTCCGCGCCTACGGGGTGTCGGACGCGGTCGAGCTGCGCGGCCGCGTCTCCGACGCCGAGCGCGACGAGTGGCTGCAACGGGCCGGCGTCTTCTGCATGCCGAGCCGGATCCCCGCCGCCGGGCTCGGCGGGGAGGGGTTCGGGATCGTCTATATGGAGGCGGCCGCGCACGGCCTGCCGAGCCTCGGCGGTGACGTCGCCGGTGCCCGCGACGCGGTGCTCGACGGCGTGACCGGCCTCCTGGTCGATCCCAGCGACCACCTCGCCCTGGCCGGCGCCGCGACCGAGCTGCTGGCCGACCCGGCGCGGGCGCGGGCGATGGGCGAAGCCGGACGCGCCTGGGCCGAGCAGCACGCCTGGCCGCTGGTCGCGACAAGGGTCGAGGCGCTGCTGCGCCGGGTGGCGGCCTGACGATGCGGGTCCTCTACGTCAACCAGACCGCCGACGTCAGCGGGGCCGAGCACTCGCTGCTGGCCCTGCTCGCCGGCCTGCGAGGGGAGGTCGAGCCGACCCTCGCCTGCCCGACCGGCCGCCTCTCGGAGCTCGCCGCCGCGGCCGGCATCCCGACCGAGCCGATCGTCGGCACCCAGGCGAGCTTCCGCCTGCACCCGGTCCACACGACCCGCGGCGTCACCGAAATCGGCCGCTCGGCCCTGCGGGTGCGCGGCCTGGCGAAGCGGCTGGCGCCGCCGCTGGTCCACGCCAACACGACCCGGGCGGCGCTGCTCGCGGTCCTGGCGCGGCGCCCGCGGCCGCCGGTCCTCGCCCACATCCGCGACTGGGCCCCGGAGGGGCGGTTCTCGAGCTTCGTGCTCGACGTGATCGCCCGCCGCGCCGACCTCGTCGTCGCCAACTCGGCCTTCATCGCCCGCCAGTTCGACGGCTTGGCGTTGCGCCAGCCGGTCACCGTGATCCACAACCCGGTTGACCTCGGCCGCTTCGACCCCGACCAGGTCGACCGCGTAGCGGTCCGCCGCGAGCTGGAGCTGGCCGAGGACGAGGTGGCGCTCGCCGTGGTCGCCCAGCTCACCCCCTGGAAGGGCCAGGACGACGCGATCCGGGCGCTGGCCGGGCTGCGCGGGGCGGGGCGCGAGAAGGCGGTCCTGCTGGTCGCCGGCTCGGCCAAGTTCTCCGGCGCCGGCACCCAGTACGACAACGCTGGCTACGCCGACGGCCTGCACCGGCTGGCCGCCGAGCTCGGCGTCGCCGACCGTGTCCGCTTCCTCGGCGAGCGCGGCGACGTGCCGCAGGTGCTCGCCGCCGCCGACCTCCTCCTGCTGCCCTCGTGGCGCGAGGCCTTCGGGCGGATCGCGATCGAGGCGATGGCGATGGGGACCCCGGTCGTCGCCACCGACAGCGGGGGCCCGGCCGAGATCGTCCGCCCCGGCGTCGACGGCCTGCTGCTGACGCCAAAACAGCCCGAGGAGTGGGCGCGGGCGCTCGAGCCCCTGGTCGACGATGCCGCGCTGCGCGAGCGCATGGGCGCCGCCGCCCGCGAGGGCGCCGGAGAGTTCAGCGTCGAGGTCCACGCGGCGCAGATGATGGCCGCCTATCGTCGGCTGCTCGCAGCCTGAGTTGGCCCCCGCCGTCTCTATAGTCGCCTAGCGCCGATGGCGCACGCCCTCTCCCGACACACCTACACGAGCGCCCCGCTGATCGCTTTCGCCGCCTTGCTGGCCGGGGCGCTGACGGTGAAAATGCCGCAGGTCGCGCTGGCCGGGACGCTGCTGGTCCTCCTCTTCGCCGTCCGCAACGAGTCGCGCAGCGGCGGCCTCACCCTGCTCTGGATCTACTGGCTGCTGCTGCCGATGGTCCGGCGCATCCTCGACGAGATGACCAGCAGCGGCGGTCCCGACCCGCTCTCGCTGCTGCCGTTCGTCGGCACGGCGCTGCTCGCGGTCATGGAGCTGCGCGAAAACCGGCTCAGCGCCCGCGCCCGCAGGGTTCTCCTCGCCGCCACCGCCGCCTTCGTGATCGGGGTGCCGATGGGGCTTGCCGCCGACCCGACCGCGTTGATCTTCGCCGTCGTCGCCTACATGGCCGGGCTCTCGGCTTTCGTCGTCGGCTACGGCGACCAGGTCCGCCCCTCTTCGGGCTCGACCCTCGAGCGCGCCCTGATAATCGCGCTGATCCCGCTCGCCCTCTATGGCATCGCCCAGTACTTCTACCCGCTCACCTCCTGGGATCAGCACTGGGTCTCGGTCGCCGACATCGCCAGCGTCGAGTCCCCGCAGGAGGGCCACATCCGCTCCTTCTCGAGCCTCAACTCGCCCTTCACCTTCGCGATCACGCTCACCGTCGGCCTGCTCTTCGCGCTCTCCTGGCGCCGCCGCTTCCTGCTCACCGCGCTCTACGTGCTGCCGTTGATCGTTGCCCTCGCGCTCACCTTCGTGCGCAGCGCCTGGCTCTCGCTGGTCGTCGGGTTGATCGTCTACGCCGCCGCCGGCCGCGGCAAGGCCGCCGGCAGAACCGTGGCGATCATCCTCGTCTGCCTGGCCGGCCTGATGGTCGTCGGCAGCAGCAACCCGACGACCAAAGCGTTCACCGACCGGATCACCTCGCTCGGCGACTCCGAAGACCGCTCGGCGAACGAGCGCCTGGAAACGACCAACCGCCTGCTGCCGCAGTCGATCTCCCAGCCGCTCGGTGCCGGGCTCGGCCAGGCCGGGCTGGCCGCCGGGCTCAGCGAATCCGGGGAAGGGAAAGTGGTCGAGGTCGACAACGGCTACCTTGCGATCCTCTACCAGTCGGGACCGCTGGCCTTCATCTTCCTGCTCTTCGCGATCGGCATCTGCGTCGGCGCCGCGATCAAGATGCTCGGCCGGGCCCCTCCCGAGGATCGCCAGTACCGGGCGGTCGTGGTGGCGATCCTCGTGGCGCTGTTGCTCGCCGAGGCGTCGGCCGACGTGCTCTTCGGCCTGCCCGGCGTGATCTTCTGGTATCTCGGCGGGGTCTCCGTCGCCGGTTTGACCGGCAGCACGGTCCGGGAGGGGCGGGAGCCGCTGCCGATCAACGTCCAGAAACCAAATGAGATAGCCGTTTAGCCTCGGAAGACGACGGGAACGGTTGGTAAGGTCGGCGCCGCCGATCGCCCGATCGCCCAATCCACTGCGCCAAATTTGTCCTCGGAACGCCATAGCGAAGAGTCAGACCTTTCCCTGATCGCACAGACGATCAGGCGGCGGATCTGGGTGGTAGCGGTCTGTGTCGGTGTCTGCCTGCTCGGCGCGATCGCGCTGACGCTCAAATCCGAAGAGGAATACGCCTCGACCGCGGCGCTCCTGCTGCGCCCCTCGAGCGCCTTTGAACCGCAGCGCGTGGTCGAAACGAACCTGCAGCTGACCGAACTGCCGGCGCTGTCCTACCAGACCGCCAAACAGATCCCGGGGATGAGCGGCGAAGAAGTCGAAAAAGCGATCACCTCCTCGCAGCAGGGCGAAGCCGACATCATCCAGATCAAAGCGACCACCAACGACCCTGACAAAGCGGCCGAAATCGCCAACGTCTTCGCCGAAGAATTCATCACCTTCCGCGAAACCGAGCAGGAACGCGGGCCCGAAGGCGAATTGGCGGCCAAAGTCCAGCTGGTCGAGCGGGCCGAGCCGGAAACCTCGCCGGTCTCGCCGAGCACGACCAGGAACCTGATCTTCGGTGGCCTGATCGGGCTGGCGCTGGGGATTGGGCTGGCGCTGATGCTCGAGCAGCTGGACCGCCGGGTGAAGCGCCAGGACGACCTGCCGGAGGTAACCGGCCTGCCGCTCCTGGCGACCGTGCCCAAGCGCGAGGCGTTCGACGAGAAGCACCTCGGCCGCGGCTCCCTGTCACCGGCCGAGGCGGAGATCTTCCTGATGCTGCGGGCCAACCTGCGGTACTTCAACGTGCGCAAAGACATCCGCTCGGTGCTCGTCACCTCGGCCGGGCCGGGGGAAGGCAAGACGATGATCTCGCTTGGCCTGGCGCTCGGGGCGACGATGAGCGGCGAGCGGGTGCTGCTGATCGAGGGCGACATGCGCGACCCCTCGCTGGGGAGGGCCCTGCGGGTCGGCGACGCGCCCGGCCTCAGCTGGCTGCTCTCCGACCCGGACGCCGAGCTGAGCCAGGCGATCGCCACCGTCCCCGCCCGCGAGATCGCCGAAATCGCCGGCGACGCCACCCTCGACGTCCTGCCCTCCGGCCGGATCCCGCCGAATCCGACCGAACTGATCGAGTCCAAACGGATGCGCGAGCTGCTGGCCAAGGCCCAGAGCGAATACGACTTCGTGGTAATCGACACCCCACCGATCCTCCTGGTCGCCGACGCGATCCCGCTGGTCCCGATGGTCAGCGGCGTGCTCGCGGTCAGCGGCCTCGGCGTCAGCACCCGCACCTCGGCCAACGACCTCGCCGAGCAGCTCGAACGGATGGAAGCGCCGACCCTCGGCCTGGTCGCCAACTTCGCGACCAACACCGGCCGCTCCTACGACGGCTACGGCTACGGCCGCCCCCCGGAGCGGCTCACCTCCCAGCAGCCGCCGGCGAAGAAATAGCTGCTTAGGGACGCCGGGCCCGCCCGCAGACCTCCGTGGGCAGGTAGGTCTGCGGGCTGGCCCTCTGCTCGGTTCCGGTGGGAGTTTTGGTCGCTATGCGGTCATAAGTCCCACCGGAACGATCGCCGTCCCGCCTAATCCGCCCCCATCCCGCCGGGCCAGGGCCCACACCTACCTGCCGTGTGGGTGTGGGCGCTGGCCCGGCGGGAGGAGCAGGCTTAGCTAGTACGCGCCCCGGCCCGACATCACGGCCGGGAGGGTGGCGAGGAGGATCTCGATGTCGCGGGCCAGGGACCAGCCGGCGACGTACTGGTAGTCGAAGCGGACCATCTCCTGGAAGGGGCTCTGGGAGCGGCCGTAGATCTGCCAGGGGCCGGTGATGCCCGGGCGCAGCTCGAGGCGGCGCAGGTGCCAGTGCTTTTCCAGAGCGGCGGTCTCGGGGAAGATCAGGGGGCGCGGGCCGACCAGGCTCATCTCGCCCTTGAGGACGTTGAAGAGCTGGGGGAGCTCGTCGATCGAGAAGCGGCGGATCGTGCGGCCGACGCGGGTCACGCGCGGGTCCTCGCGGATCTTGAACATGACGCCGTCTTCGGCCTCGTTCAGCCCCTTCAGCTCCTTCTTGCGCTGCTCCGCGTCGGTGTACATCGAGCGGAACTTGATCAGGCGGAAGCTCTTGTTGCCGCGGCCGGCGCGCGGCTGGCGGAAGAAGACGGGGCCGCGCGACTCCAGCTTGATCGCGATCGCGGTGACGATCATCAGCGGCGAGAAGAGCAGGATCAGGCTGCCCGAGCCGACCACGTCGAGGACGCGCTTGGCAGCCACCGAGGAGGAGGCGAGGACCGGGACGCCGATCGAGAGCAGCGGCAGGCCGCCGATCTGGTCGAGCGCGCGGACGCCGTCGAGGAACTCGAAGAGGCGGGGGACGACGTCGACGGCGACGCCGGCGTCGCGAGAGGCGCGGATCGCCTCCAGCAGGTCCTCGTGGTCGACCCGCGAGAAGGCGATGATCACGCGGTCGATGTTCTGCGCGTCGATGATCGCTTTGAGGTCGGAGAAGCGGCCCAGCCAGGGCAGGTCGGGGGTGCCGATGTCGTGGACGTCGTCGTCGACGATCCCGACCGGGATCAGCCCGAACTGGGGGTTGTTGCGGATCTTCTCGACCACCTGGCCGGCGACCAGGCCGGAGCCGAGGATCAGGGTCCGCTGGCGCAGGGCCGGGTCGCGGTGCAGGCTGGCGCGGACGACCGAGCGCGAGGTGGCGCCGAGCACGGCGATCGCGCCGACGGTGACGAAGGCGACGCCGCCGGCCGGGTCGAGCCCGGACAGCGAGGCGATGCCGAAGGTCGGCCAGGTGATGAGCATCACGCCGACGAAGCCGCGCGGGATCTCGGAGACGGCCGAGGCCCAGGAAGCGAGCTGGTCGGAGCGGTAGAGGCCGATGCTGAAGGCGGCGAAGGGCCAGAGCAGGCCGACCGAGCAGAGGTAGACGATCGCGTCGGGGATGCTCGGGACGCCGAAGACGACGATCGCGATCGCCCCGGCGAGGATCGCCGAGATCACGTCGCCGAGGAAGAGCATGCGGCCGAGCACCATGCCGCGGCGGCGGGGGCCGCTCTGCTCGAGCTGCGGCGACTGCTCGCTGCGCTCAGCGGCCTCGGCGCGCTGTGCTTGGCGTTCTGACTGGTTTACGGTCGAAGACTCCACGGTGGTCCCTACGTTGCCTTGCTTTCAGTGGATCGAAGTGAGAGGCTGAAACGGAAGGTTGGGGGGACCGCAGACGCCTCGGGCACGAGGCGGTATCTGCGTACCCAAAGAACATAGTGAGGTCGGGTCGATTTCTCCACAGCCTTCAACACCTCGACAGATCTCGTGCTGCGCTGATGATCGGCAATTGACCTTGCAGCGGGATGACCGTCGATCTCGCGAGGACGAATATTGGACCTGACGGGGTATCGATCCCGTTGCTTTCTGCGGAAACTGCGAAGAAGGGCCGTCAAGGGGGATCAGTGGGCCTCGTCGGAGGCGTGCGCGGGTGGGCGCGACTCCTCCGCCAGCGAGGTCAGCTCCAGCGGCCCCAGGGCCGCCTCTTCGAGCACCTCGGTCGCCTCCTGGGCCGAGCGCGCGTAGAGCTCGACCAGGAGATGGACGACGATCTTCTCGTCCTCGTGCTTGTGGAAACGGACGTGGGTGAAGAACTCGCGCACCCCGGCGTCGCCGAAGGCGCCGTAGGTGAGGAATTCGATCGCCTCCGGGCCCGAGCAGGTCTCGACCCGGTCCTGGTCGACGGTGACGGTGCAGGAGGCGACCCAGGGGGTGCCGGCGACCATCCGCTCCCAGCGGTCTTCGATCGGCACCACACGGTCGTCCTCGAAGGTCAGGTGCGGCTGGTCGTGCATGCAGGCGAGGCACTGGACGACCGATTCCTGGACCTCGTCGACCCCTTCGGCGAGCACGCCGGTGTCGGGATCGACGCGGCGGATCGCGTCGTAATGGATCTGGATCTCGAGGTTCTGCGACCAGCAGCGGTAGCAGCGCAGCCATGGCGCACGGTCCCCGTTCAACTCGCTCACGCCCTCAATTGTGGCGGGCTGGTGCGCTTGGTGCGAAGCGAGCTGGGGGAGGCGCGGCATTCCGCTCTGGCAAGCGGGCTAGGCGGCGCTCGCGGCGGCGGCGCGATCGCCGACCAGGGCGACGATCTCGCTCATGATCCGGTTGACGTCGAAATCCTTCGGCGTGTAAACGCCCGCCACGCCTGATCCGCGCAGGCTTTCGGCATCGGCGACCGGGATGATCCCGCCGACCACGACCGGTACCTCGACGCCGTCGGCGGCGAGCAGTCTCACGACCTCGGGGATCAGCTCCAGGTGCGAGCCGGAGAGGATCGAGAGGCCGACCACGTCGACGTCCTCCTGCAGCGCCGACTCGGCGATCTCCTCCGGGGTCAGGCGGATCCCCTGGTAGATCACCTCCATGCCGACGTCGCGGGCCCGCAGCGCCACCTGCTCGGCGCCGTTGGAGTGGCCGTCGAGGCCGGGCTTGCCGACCAGGATCTTGATCCGGTGGCCGATCTGCTCGGAGACCTCGTCGACCTGCCGGCGGATCTCGGCCAGCTGCGCACGGTCGCTCGGCGGCGCCGCCCCGTCGACCCCGGTCGGGGCCCGGTAGGCGCCGAACGCCTCGCGCAGGACGGCCGCCCACTCGCCGGTCGTCGCGCCCGCTTTGGCGGCCGCGATCGTCGCCGGCATGATGTTCTCGCTGTCGTCCGCGGCGACCCGGCCGAGCTCCTCCAGGGCCGCCCGCACCGCGCTCTCGTCGCGCTCGGCCTTCCATTCCTCCAGGGCCGCGATCCGTTCGCGCTCGACCTCCGGGTCGGGGGTGAGGATGCCGCCGTCGGCGCCCGCGGTCAGCGGCGAGTCCTCGGTCTCTTTGAAGCTGTTCTGGCCGACCACCTTCTGCTCGCCGCGCTCGATCCGGCCGAACCTCTCGCGGTGGGACTCGACCAGGCGGGCCTTCATGTAGGGGACGGCCTGGACGGCGCCGCCGTGCTCTTCGACCACCGCCATCTCGGCCTTCGCGCCTGCGGTCAGCTCGTTCACCAGCCCGTCCATCACCACCGAGCCCGCGAAGACGTCCGGGTACTCGAGCAGGTCGGTCTCGTTCGCCAGCACCTGCTGGATCCGCAGGCTCCACTGCTGGTCCCAGGGGCGCGGCAGGCCCATCGCCTCGTTCCAGGCGGGCAGCTGCAGGGCGCGGGCACGGGCGTCGCGGCTCAGGGTCACGGCCAGCGCCTCGAGCACGATCCGCTGGATGTTGTTCTCCGGCTGGGCCTCGGTCAGGCCGAGGCTGTTGACCTGGACGCCGTAGCGGAAGCGCAGCATCTTCTCGTCGCTGACGCCGTAGCGCTCGCGGCCGATCTCGTTCCAGAGCGCGCCCATCGTCCGCAGCTTCGCGATCTCCTCGATCAGCCGGATGCCGGCGTTGACGAAGAAGGAGATGCGGCCGAAGACCTTCGGGAAGTCCGCCTCGGCGACCTGGCCGCGGGCTTTGACCTCGTCGAGCACGGCGATCCCGGTGGAGAGCGCGTAGGCGATCTCCTGGACCGGCGTCGCGCCCGCCTCCTGCAGGTGGTAGCTGCAGATGTTGGTCGGGTTCCACTGCGGCACCTCGTTGACGCTGAAGGCGACCATGTCGGCGATCAGCCGCATCGAGGGCTCCGGCGGGAAGGCGTAGGTGCCGCGCGAGAGGTACTCCTTGATGATGTCGTTCTGGGTCGTCCCGGTCAGCTGGGAGCGCTCGACCCCGGTCTCCTCGGCGACGGTGACGTAGAGGCCGAGCAGCCAGGCGGCGGTCGCGTTGATCGTCATCGACGTGTTCATCTCGTCGAGCGGGATCTGGTCCAGCAGCTGGTGCATGTCGCCCTTGTGGGCGACCGAGACGCCGACCTTGCCGACCTCGCCACGGGCGAGGACGTGGTCGGGGTCGTAGCCGGTCTGGGTCGGCAGGTCGAAGGCGATCGAGAGACCGGTCTGGCCCTTCGCGAGGTTGCCGCGGTAGAGCTCGTTGGAACGGCGGGCGTCGGAGTGGCCCGCGTAGGTGCGCATGACCCAGGGACGGTCGCGCTCGGGCAGTCGGTGGTCAGCCATGTTCCGAATGATATTTGGCCCGGAGCCTGCCGGCCGAAAGACCCCGTTCAGGCCCACGTCAGCCGCATCTTTCGGCTGACCCGGTGTTTAGGCTGCTGAATTGCCCATGCGCAAACGCCTCGCCCTCGCCATCTTCGCCGCCGCCCTGATCGGGCTCGTGGCCGCCTCCGCCGCCTTCGCGGCGATGGTCGGCATCTACCGCAACGAGATGGGCTCGATCGCGGCGCGGGGGCAGCTGATCAAGATCGCCGGCGCCAACTGCGCCCGCGGCGGCTCCGAGGACGCCCTGCGGGTGGCGATCGGCAAAAAAACCGAGGCCTGCTCGTTCCGCACCCCGGTGCTCGGCCGCGACCTCGAAATCGGCGCCACCGAGCGCCTGCTCAGCGGCACGCCGAAAGCCCTCCAGAACAAGGCCTTCCTCGGGTTGGAGCTGCGGGCCGGCGGCGGCGCCAAGTACCAGCTGCTGGTCTACCCGCTGCAGCGCAAGGCGCAGCTGATCAAGTACACGGCGGAGGGTCCCGAGTTCTTCGACATCGCCAAGAACGTGCCCGGGATCATGGGCGTCAACAAAGCCAACGCCCTGCGCCTGCGCTCGCTGCAGATCCGCAGCGGCCCGGAAAAGGGCCGGACCTCGGTGGCCGGCTTCGTCGGCGGTGAAAAAGTCGTCGAGGGAATCGACGCCCTGCCCGGCGACCTCGGCGGCGAAGCCTCAGCGGTCGTGCTCGGCGCCGCCAACAACGGCGACGGGGTGATCGCCAGCGTCGACGACCTGGTCGTCCGCGCCCCGGTTCATTTCTAGCCGCCGTTCCCAGTCCTCGCGCTCGTCCTGCGCGGTCGGCTCAGCTTGTCTCCGCGGCTGCTTCTGCGGTTTCGCCTTTGCTTTGGCTTTCGGCGACGGCGGGAAGGAGACCTTTTCGCGCACCGCCTTGTTGACCAGGTTGGCGTAGAGGACGGCCGCGGCGGGCTTCAGGTGGATCCCGTCCCAGAGCAGGTCTTCGTGGGCGGCCGCGGCCGCGGCCCAGTCGACCACGGTCGTGTGCGGCCAGTCCTCGCCGGCTTCCTCGATCGCCGCGTTGGACTCGTCGATCCAGCTGACAGGCGCGTGGTCGTTGATCAGGACGAGCTCGCCGACGTTGCCGGTCGCCTGCTGGATCGCTTCCATGAACTCGCCGTAGAGCGGGCCGTTGTTGCCCATGTGGAGGATCACCGCGTTCGGCGTCCTGCCTTCGCGCTTCAGCTGCTCGACCAGGGCGACGAACTCGTCCGCCTGGCGGCCGACCTCGGCGTTCATCGAGAAGCCCGGACCGAGCCGCGCCGCCAGCTGTTCCTTGGCGCCGATCATCACCGAGTCGCCGAAGGCGTAGATCCGCGGCGGGTGCGTGGCCGGCGGCGGCGAGGCGTTGGTCTGGGTCGGCTCTTTGGGTTCTGGTTTGGGTGGCGGCTTCGCGACGACCACCGCCTTCTCCGCGGTCGAGGCGGCGTTGGCGGCGTCCAGCCGGTCCTTGCCGCTGGCGAAGAGGCCGCTCCAGCCGACGAAGGCGACGATCGCCAGCACCCCGACGATCAGCGCCGGCCGCGCCACCCGCAGCCAGCCCGCGGGCAGCTTCACGTCGCCCTGGCCGCGGAAGGGCAGCTCGACGTAGCGGTAGGAGAGCTCGGAGAGGACCAGCACCAGCGCCAGCTGCAGGGGGACCAACAGCTCGGTCGGCAGGTCGACGTCGACCCCGGGGCGGGTCAGCACCAGCACCGGCCAGTGCCAGAGGTAGAAGCTGTAGCTGCGCAGCCCGAGCCAGAGGACCGGCGCCTGGCCGAGGATGCCGCCGAGCCGGGAGGCGGGGTGGACGACCACCGCGATCAGCAGCGCCGTGACCAGGGCCAGCCAGAGGTAGCCGCCGTGCCAGAGCCCGAGGTCGTAGTCGTGGACGTTGACGAAGCTGAGCACGATGAAGCCGAGGGCGAAGACCCCGACGACGTCGAGGACCGGCCCGACCAGCGGCCCGGTGCGGCGGCGGCGCAGCTCGGTCGGGCTCCAGACCAGGGCCAGGGCGACGCCGGCCAGCAGGCCGACCGCGTGGGTGTCGGTGCCGTAGTAGACGCGGGAGGCGTCGCCGGACGGGTCGAAGAGGATCCAGGCGAGGGCGACCGAGGCGAGCGCCCCGGCGGCGACCCCGAGCAGCAGCCTGGTCCGCCCGAACAGCTTCATCCCGGCGGCGAAGAGCAGCGGCCAGAAGAGGTAGAACTGCTCCTCGACCGCGAGCGACCAGAGGTGCGTGAACAGCGAGGGGCGCTGGAACTGGTCGAAGTAGGAGACGTCGGCATAGACGAAGTGCCAGTTGGCGACGTAGGCGAGCGAGGCGATCGCGTCGCCGCGCATCTGGTCGACCCGGTCGGGATCGACGATCGCGCCGACCACCATCGTCACCGCGATCATCACCCCGACCGCCGGCAGCAGACGGCGCGCCCGGCGCAGCCAGAAGCGGCCGAGCCGGACGTGACCGCCGCGGCGGAACTCGCGCAGCAGCAGCGAGGTGATCAGATAGCCGCTGATCACGAAGAAGAGATCCACCCCGAGAAATCCGCCGGGCATCCAGTCGACCCCCGCGTGGTAGAAGAAAACCGCCAGCACCGCCAGCGCCCGCAGAGCGTCGATGCCGGGCAGGTATGGGAAGCGGCTGTCAGCGGGCCGGCTGATGAGATGCATAATGGCGGGCGATGTCCGCTTCCACGGTCGAGCGGCCGCGCAGTGCAGGACCTGGTTCAGGACTCGGCGGGGACTGGCGCGTGATCGTTCGCAACGACAACCACAACACCTTTGAGCACGTCGCCCAGACGCTGGCCAGCGTGCTGCCTGGCGTCAACCTCGAGCAGGGCCACCGGATCGCCGACCAGATCCACAACAGCGGCCAGGCGATCGTCTGGTCGGGCCCGCGCGAGCTCGCCGAGCACTACTGGGCCCAGCTCGACGGCGCCGGCCTGACGATGGCGCCGCTCGAGCGCTCTTGAAGGCGCCAGCGCGACTGTTGCGAGCCCGCGTGGCTCCTACTGCCATGGCCAGGCTGCTGCTCGGGGCGCTCGCCCTGCTCACCTTCGGCGCCCTCGGCACGGCCAACGCCGGCGCGGCCACGCTGCAGCCGGTCGGGACCTTCACCGAACCGATCTACGTGACCTCCTCGCCGGCCGATCCGAACCGGCTGTTTGTCGCTCAGCGCGACGGGCTGGTGCTCGAGGTGAAGAACGGTGCCGTCTCGGCCTTCGCCGACGTCCGCCCGGTGGTCGACTGCTGCAAAGTCGACCGCGGCATGCAGTCGATCGCGCTGGCCCCGGACTTCGCCACCTCCGGGCGCCTCTACCTCGATTACACGAACGCCGACGGCGACATCGTGATCGGCGAAATGCGCGCCAGCGGCGGCAGCGCGCCGCTCTCCTCGCTGCGCGAGGTGATGACGATCCCGTTCCAGCCGAACGCCAACCACTACGGGGGGCAGATCGAGTTCGGCCCCGACGGCTATCTCTGGATCGCGACCGGCGACGGTGGCGAAGGCGGCGACGGACCCGGCGACGAGTTCCACAATGCCCAGGACCTCGGCTCCCTGCTGGGGAAGATCCTGCGCATCGATCCGACGCCGAGCGCCGTCGCGCCCTACTCGGTCCCGCCCGGCAACCCGTTCGGCGCCGCGGCCGCGCCCTACGACACGATCTGGAGCTATGGCCTGCGCAATCCCTGGCGCTTCTCGTTCGACCCCCCGAGCGGCCAGATCGTGATCGCCGACGTCGGCGAAGAGGTCAGCGAGGAGGTTGACGCGCTCCCGCTCGCGGCCGCCGCCGGCGCCAACTTCGGCTGGAACTGCGTCGAGGGACGTCAGCCCGGCCCGGCGACCGACCCCGAGTGCGCCGCTCCGTCCGGTCCCTTCGTCCCGCCGGTGTTCGAATACGGACATGCCCAGAGCGCCGGCGCCTGGGGCTGCGCGATCATCGGCGGCTACGTGGTCCACGACTCCAGCGTCGGCGACCTCGATGGCCGCTACGTCTACGCCGACTTCTGCACCGCCGCGATCCGCTCCTTCGCCCTCTCCGACCCCTACGGGAGCGATCGCTCCGAGGGACTCTCGGTCGGCGAAGTGACCTCGTTCGGCCGCGACGCCTGCGGCCGCGTCTACGTGGTCGCCCGCAGCGGTGCCGTCTCGCGCCTCGCCGGCGACGGCGGCTCCTGCCTGCTGGGCAGCCGGGTGAAGGTGAAGGCCGCCAAGCGCAAGGTCAAACGCGGCGCCAGGGTGAAGCTGACCGCCTGGGTCGCCCCCTGCGATGGGCGCCAGGGCGACGCGGTCATCCTCTACCGCGGCAAGCGCAAGATCGCCGCCAGGCCGCTGAACAAGGGCTGCTCGGCCCGCTTCCACCCGTGGATCTCCCGCCGCGGCGGGTTCCGCGTCAAGGTCGGCGCCGATGCGACGAACGCTGCGGCGAGCTCCCGGCGCCTGCTGTTGGTGCCGTTGCGCCCTCGGGGGACCTGATGAGACAGCTGCTCCAGAAGACGCCGTCGGTTTACCGCTGGCGGGTCGAGTCGTCGCTGCGCTGACCGCTGCCGCGGCCCCCCGGAGGGCGCCGCGGCCCCGCTACTCGGCGAGGACCAGCTGATGCCAGGCGGGGAGCAGCGGCAGGTCGTAGAGGTCGATGATCGACTCGCGGATCTTGGCGATCTCCTCCGAGTACCAATACCGTTCGAAGTCCGAGCGCTGCTCCCAGATCGAGGTCTGCTGGAAGGCGAGCGGGTCGTCGATCGAGCGGGTCAGCGACCAGCTGCTGGCGCCGTAGGCGGGCATCTTCGCCGCGGCCGGTTCCCAGAGGTCGAGCCACCGGTCCGCCCGGAAGGGGGCGATGTGCCAGTCGAGCCTGTTGACCTCAGCCATTCACTTACCTCTTTCGTCACGTAGCGGTTTGGTTAGGCGCCGACCTCGGCCCGGATCGCTCCGGGGCCGTCCTCGTCCTTGCCCTCGTCCTCGGACTCGGCCCCGACCAGGATCGAGATCTTGCCGAGGTGCTTGTTTTCGTGCATCAGCTGGTGCGCGTGGGGGACGCCCTCGAAGCCCATCGTTTCCGAGAGCACCGGGCGGACCTTGCCCTCCGCCATCAGCTGGTTGGCCTTCATGCACTCGTAGGCGTTGGCGAAGTGGGAACCGATGATCTGCTTCTGGCGCATCCACAGGTAGCGCACGTCGAAGTCGAGCTGGAAGCCGGAGGTGGCGCCGCAGATCACGACTTTGCCGAACGGTTTGACGACGTAGACCGAGGTCGGGAAGGTCGCCTGGCCGACGTGCTCGAAGACGATGTCGGGGGCGTCGCCGAGGATCTCTTTGATCCGGTTGGCGAAGCCGCGCGAGGCCTTGAACCGCGTCTTGTCGGCGGCCGGGTCGGTGAGGTTGTCCTTGGTCCGCATCATCTCGCCGAACTCGTTGCGGTTGATGTAGTCGACCGCGCCGAGCTGCTTGACCAGCTCGCCCTTCTCGTCGGAGGAGACGACGCCGATCGCGTTGGCTCCGGCCGCTTTGCAGAGCTGCACGGCGAAGACGCCGAGGCCGCCCGCGGCGCCCCAGATCAGCACGTTGTGGCCGGCCTGCAGCTTGCACTGGTCGATCAGCATCCGGTAGGCGGTGAAGTAGGTGAGGCCGTAGGCGGAGGAGTCGACCCAGGAGAGGTTCTTCGGCTTCGCAAGCAGCTGCTGCGCCTGCACCTTGGTGAACTGGGCGAACGAGCCCCAGGTCGTCTCGTAGCCCCAGATCCGCTGGCTCGGCGCCGCCAGCGGGTCGAGCCCGTGGACCTCGACGTCCTCGTAGGAGGCCTGGTTGCAGTGGATCACGACCTCGTCGCCGGGCTGCCAGCGGGTCACGCCCTCGCCGACCTTCCAGACGACACCGGAGGCGTCGGAGCCGCCGATGTGGTGGCCGAACTCCGGGTGGTCGCCGTAGCCGAAGACCGAGACCGGTTTGCCGAGCGCCGCCCAGACGTTGTTGAAGTTGACCCCGGCGGCCATCACCCGCACGATCACCTCGAAGGCGCCGGGCTCGGGGACCTCGATCTGCTCGAGCTGGAAAGCGTCTTTCGGCTCCCCCTCGCGCTCCTGCCGGATCACCCAGGCCGCCATCGTCTCCGGCAGCGTGCCGGGCTCGACGTCCAACTTCGAAATTGCGCTCGTGTCGACTGCCAAAATTCCTCCCGCTCTTGGTCTCCCGCTTTCGCGGCAATCCTAATGAGTCGCGACTTCGCGAGTCTGCCGTAGGTGGCGCATAGCGCCATGAGCTGCGGACTCGTAAAAACCCGGATCGACTAGGCGGCGTCAGATTCGTCGAGGCGCATCTTCTCGCTCGTTTCGCGGTAGCGCTCGGCGAGGTCCACGACATCGTCCCTGGGTGGCTCCAGCTCTTTCGCTTTCGACTCGATCGAGCGACCCGGAGCCAGTTCGCTGAGTGGTTTCACGACCTGCTGCCAAACCTGCCCGTGACTGGTCGTCATTGCCGCTCCGCTGTTGTAGGCACTGACCGACTCGCCCAGCTTCTTGCCGAGCTTGGCGTAGTTGTCGAGGAATTTGCTGATCGCGTCGGCCATCGAGTAGCCCCGGCTGAGCAGCTCTTCGATGTGCTCCTCTTTGCGCTCCGCATGGCAGACCTCGGCGATCAGGATCAGCGCCAGGGGCAGCTGCGAAGGGGTCACGACGCATACCCGGTGGGTGTTGAAGAACTTCGTTCCGTCGAAGTCGTCGAGCGCGGCGAGAGCATGGCTGGCTCCCTCGATCGGGACGTACATCAGCGTCAGGGACGGGCTTTGGTCGAGGTTGCGCCAGTAGTCGCGGCTGGCGAGGGCCTTGGCGTGGTCGCGCAGTTTGCGGCCGAAATCCTTGAGGCGATCCGGGTCGCCGGCGGCAAGGGCTTCCGAGAGACCCGCGATGCCTGGGTCCTGGGCGAGTTTCGAGTCGATCGCCACCACCGGATCGCCGAGGCGGACGATGAAGTCGACCCGCTGCCGCCCGCCCGCCTCCGGCGTCGCCTGCTTGTCGAAGTCCCGACCCTCCTCGAGTCCGAGCGAGACCAGCTGATTCTGGAGCGCAAGCTCGCCAAATGCCCCACGGCCCTGCGGGTTGGCGATCTGCCGGGTCCAATCGAGCAGGGTCGTCTCGATCCGCCGGTTGGCGCCGGCCGCTTCCATCGTGCTGTTGGCGAGCTCGTCCTGCTTTTTCTTGAACCCGTCGATCGCGTCTTTCAGCAGCTTGATCTCCTGCGACTGATTGGAGACGGTCGCGCGATCCTCCTTCTGCTCCAGCCGCAGGCGCTCAAGCTCTTTCTCGCGCTCGGCGGCGAGCCGTTGCTCGGCGCTCAGCTGCTCCTCGCGGCCGCGCATCTCGACCCGCATCGCGCTCAGTGCGGCCGTGTCGGCAGCGGCGCTCTCCAGTTCCGCTTCGGACGCCCGGAGCTTTTCTTGCGCGGTTCCAGCGGCACCCCTTTCCTTCATCGCGTAGACGATGGCGGCGCAAAGGGCGACGATGCAGGCAATTGCCAGGAAGGTCATCTCGATACCTCGTTCGATCTCATTTCGTCCAGCCTGGCAATCCGACCGGCGGCAACTCCCACCCTGCAAGCTCGCTCCCAGCGGAGATATTTCGCGCTCGCGACATTGAGGCCCCCAGAGGGGCCTTGATGTAGCGAGCGCGGGGCGCCTAGGGCAGGAGGACGTCGTTCTCGCTGGAGGCGCGGAAGTCGCCGACGACCAGTTTGGCCGGGCGCGCGGTGGGGATGTCGGCGGCGGTGATCACGTAGGTGCCGGCCTCGAGGTCGGCCTGGAAGGTGGCGGGGCTGCCGGCGAGCAGGGGGCCGGAGCTGGCGCTGGTCGGGCCGCTGACCTCGAGTTCGGAGTCGATCCCGGTCTGGTTGGCGGCGACGAAGACGACGTCGAGCGGCTTGTCGGTGTCGATCCGCGGCTGCTCGTGGTCCTGGTTCTGGGGAATCTGCTGCTCGCGTTCTTCGCCCAGCCCGATCCCCCGCGGGTCGACGATCACCGCCTTCTCGCTGACCGTGACGCTGACCCGGGTCGCGACCTGCGGGCGCGGGTCGTTGGTGTGGCTCTGAGCGCCACACCCCGCGGCAAGCACCACTAGTGCCGCCACGACGGCGCCAACAGCCGCGACTCTGGCTCTCCCACGACCCATCGGCGCTGAATCTAACCGAAGGGCAGGGCGACAACTTCAGCCGTAACGCCATCTTCACCTACGGCCAGCTCGGTGCCCGGCTCCGCCTCGCGGCGGACGATCGCCAGTCCGATCGGTCCGAGGGCGGGGGAGACGGCGGCGCTGCCGAGGCTGCCGACCTCCTTCTCGCCCAGGCGCAAGGGCGCTCCGGCGGCCGCCGGAGCGCTCAGCCGCAGCCCGCGCAGGTGGCGGTTCGGCTTGCCCTTGTAGTGGAGGCGGGCGACCGTCTCCTGGCCGATGTAACAGCCCTTGGTGAAGCTGACGGCCTGCTCGATGATGCCGGCCTCGGCGGGCATCGTCTCGGCGCCCATCTCGGCCCCGTAGCGCGGCACGCCCGCCTCGATCCGGAGGATCTCGGCCGCCTCGGGGGAGACCGCGACCGCGCCGGCTTCCAGCAGCGCGGCGCGCAGGCGCCCGGAGTTGGCGGCGGCGTGGATCAGGTCGAGGCCCTCGCCGGTGCCGAAGACGATGCAGCTGACCCCGGCCACGGTCGTTTCTTCGCACGCGTTCACGGGAAGCGCCGCGGTCCCGGCCAGCTCGACGCTGCGCGGGCCGACCAGGGAGATGATGGCGTGCGGCTCACTCACGTCCTCGACCGTGACCTCGCGTCCGATCGAATACATCGTCAGGTGCCGGAGCACGCCGGGCAGCGCGACCGTCTCCAGCTCGAGCCAGAGCTTCGGCTCTACGCTGGGCCGCAGCACCCGCATATCGGCCTGCATGTGGCCCTTGCGGTCGAGCAGGGCGGCGTAGGCCCAGTCCCCCGGGTCGAGGGCCTCGACGTCGTTGGTCAGCTGGCCCTGCAGGTACTCGGCCGCGTCCGTCCCCGCGGCGAGCAGGACGGCGCGGTTGGCGCGTTCCACCAGCCCGCACTCCTCGCGCAGCTGCCGGTACTGCGCGTCGAGCTCGATCTCGGTCTCAGCAGGCACAGGCCGATTCTAGGGACGGGGTGTGGTCGCCATTTCGTACCGCCTGGGAACGGAATGGCGGCCACCCGGGAGGGGGTGGAGATTTAGACGACTCGAAATTTAGTTTTAGATGTGTCAAAATCTCCGGCCGATGCCGCCAAAGCCGACCAGGAGCGAGATCGAGGTGCCGGCCAGGTCGGGGATCAGCCGACGGCGGCTGCTCGGCGGGGCGGCGGCGGTCGGGGTGCCGGCGGCGATCGGGCTCAGCCAGCTCGTCAACGGCGGCGGCGCGTCACCCGCGCTGGCCGAGACCAACGGCGAGGCGGCCACCGAATCGCCGCTGAAGGGGCACGAGCACGGCGGCTTCATCCACGCCGGCTTCGCCTCCGACCGCGCCGTCGACCACGACCGCAACGGCTTCAACCCGACCGAGATCCTCCGCGACTTCGACTACGGCAAGA
This sequence comes from Solirubrobacterales bacterium, assembly GCA_033856455.1. GTDB lineage: Bacteria > Actinomycetota > Thermoleophilia > Solirubrobacterales > 70-9 > VAYN01. Next base: position 35,877 of record JAWVEZ010000001.1, read on the forward strand.
CCCGTCGGCTGCCGAATGGCCGGGTGCTGCGCGAATGGGAGATCGTCGCCGCCGACCGCGAGATCGAAGTCGCCCCCGGGGTCTCCTACGAAGCCTGGACCTACAACGGCCGCGTCCCCGGCCCGACCCTGCGGGCCCGTGAGGGCGAGCTGCTGCGGATCAAGTTCGTCAACGGCTCCGAACACCCGCACACGATGCACTTCCACGGCCTCCACACGGCGCTGATGGACGGGATGCCGGGGATCGGCGAGGACCGCGGCGGCGGCCAGATCGGACCGGGGGAAGCGTTCACCTACGAGTTCGACGCCGCGCCGTTCGGCGTCCACCTCTACCACTGCCACGTCGCCCCGCTCGCCGCCCACATCGCCCGCGGCCTCTACGGCGCCTTCATCATCGACCCCAAGGAGGGCCGTCCCGAAGCCGACGAGCTGGTGATGGTGATGAATGGCTTCGACACCAACTTCGACGGCGAAAACGAGGTCTACGCGGTCAACACGGTCGGCTTCCACTACATCAACGAGCCGATCATGGTCCCGCGCGACGAGCTGGTCCGGATCTACCTGGTCAACGTGCTCGAGTACGACCCGGTCAACTCCTTCCACATCCACGGCAACTTCTTCCACCACTATCCAACTGGCACCTCGCTGGTGCCGATCGAGTTCACCGACACGGTCATCCAGGGGCAGGCGCAGCGGGCGATCCTCGAGCTCGAGTTCCCGTTCGACGGCGACTACATGTTCCACGCCCACGTGACCGAGTTCGCCGAGCTCGGCTGGACCGGCTTCTTCCGCGTCGGCGACCCGAGCAAGCTGGCGGCCGCCGACGCCGCGGCGCTCTACTGCGACCTTCCTTGGGGGAGCAAGACCTGATGGAGGCGGGGAGCCGCGCCGAGCGGCCGGTCGGCGGCGGCCTGCCCGCCTGGGCGCTGGGGCTGATCCCGCTGGCGCTGATCGCGGTCGCGATCGGCACCTTCGCGGCGCTCGGCGGGCCCGGGCTCGGCGACCGCAACGGGCCGCCGGTGGAGGAAGTCGCTGTAGAGAGCACGATCCTGCACCCGGGCAAGATCGAGCTGACCCTGCGCAACGACGGTCCCGACCCGGTCGAGGTCGCCCAGGTCGCGATCAACGACGGCTACGCGCCGTTCACGGCCGCAGGGGGTCGCGAGATCGGCCGGCTCGGCTCGACCACGCTCGAGATCACCTACCCCTGGATCGAAGGCGAGGCGTACGACATCTTCATCCTCACCGCGGTCGGCGGCACGATCGCGGCGGAAATCCCGGTCGCGGCCGAAACGCCCGAGGCCGACCTCGACTTCTACATGCTGATGCTGCTGCTGGGGATCTACGTCGGCGTGATCCCGGTCAGCCTCGGGATGCTCTGGCTGCCATTCTTGAGGCGCCTTGGCGGCCAGTGGATGGCGGCGCTGCTGGCCTTCACGGTCGGCCTGCTCGCCTTCCTGGCGATCGACGCCGGGCTCGAGGGCCTGGAGATCGCCGCCGAGGCGCCGGCCGCCTTCGGCGGTGCCAGCCTCGTCTTCGCCGGGGCGCTGGTCGCCTACCTGGTGTTGGCCGGGATCGACGCCTGGCTCGAACGGCGTGGCGAACGCGCTACCGCCGCTTCTGGCGCAGCCCAAGCGATGGCGAGCGATGGGGCGGTTCGAGGTGCCGGAGGCGTCTACCTCTCCTTGCTCGTGGCGATCGGGATCGGGCTGCACAACCTCGGGGAGGGGCTGGCGATCGGCACCTCGTACGCCACCGGGGCGCTCGCCCTGGGAGCATTCCTGGTCGTGGGCTTCGCGATCCACAACACCACCGAGGGGCTGGCGATCGTGGCTCCGCTGCGCAAGGGCGGCGGCGCCGGCGAAGCTGGCCTTGGCCTCGGCCGCCTGCTCGGCCTCGGCCTGATCGCCGGCGCGCCGGCGATCCTCGGCGCCTGGATCGGCGCCTCCGCCTTCAACCCGAGCCTGGCGGCGCTGCTGTTCGGGGTCGGGGTCGGCGCGATCGCCCGGGTGATCGTCCAGATCGCCCCCTCGATGCGCGACGAGCACGGCCGCCTGCTCTACCCCGCGACCGTCGCCGGGATGCTGGTCGGCATCGCCGCGCTCTACCTCACCGGCCTCCTGGTCTCCGTCTGATGGCCGCCGGAGACGCCCAGCGCGGCCTGCGCAACTCGCCCAGCACCGAGGCGATCGAGGACTACGCGAAGGCGATCTACACGATCGCCGGCGAACGCGAGGGGCTGGTCCTGAACGGTGAGGTCGCGCAGCGGATCGGGGTCACCCCGGCGACCGCGACCGCGATGCTGAAACGGCTCTCCGACCTCGGCCTGGTCGAGTACCTCCCCTACAAGGGCGTCAGCCTCACCCCCGCCGGGGAGCGCGTCGCGCTCGAGGTGATCCGCCACCACCGGCTGATCGAGGCCTACCTGGCCGAGGCGCTGGGGATGGACCCGGACAAGGTCCACGACGAGGCCGAGGTGCTCGAGCACCACATCTCCGAGGAGTTCGAGGCGCTGATCGCGGCGAAGCTCGGCGAACCGAGCCACGACCCGCACGGCAGCCCGATCCCCGGCCCCGACCTGCGGCCGCCGAGCGGCGAGCGGAGAAGCGCCTGACGGGCGACGGGTTGCCGGACGCGCCCATGCGGCGCGAGGAGACCGGCGTCGAGGCCGCCCTGCCCGGCGAGGCGGCGGTCGCCGAGGCGGCTCGCCGCTCCCTGGAGGGCGAGAGCAGGGGGATCGGCCGGATCTGGCCCTTCCTCGGCCCGGCCTTCATCGCCGCGGTCGCCTACATCGACCCCGGCAACTTCGCGACCAACATCGCCGGCGGCGCCGAGTTCGGCTACCTGCTGCTCTGGGTCGTGCTCGCCGCCAACCTGATCGCGATGCTGGTCCAGACCCAGTCGGCGAAACTCGGGATCGCGACCGGGCGCAACCTCGCCGAGCTCTGCCGCGAGCGCTTCAGCCGCCGCACCTCGATCGGCCTCTGGCTGCAGGCCGAGCTGGTCGCGATGGCGACCGACATCGCCGAGGTGGTCGGCGCCGCGCTCGGCCTCTACCTGCTGTTCGGGATCCCGCTGTTCCCGGCTGGGCTGATCGCCGGGGCCGGCGCCTTCGCGATCCTCGGCCTGCAGCAGATGGGCTACCGGCGCCTGGAGGCCGGGATCACGGTGATGGTCGGGATCGTCGTCGCCTCGTTCATCTACCAGCTGATCGACTCCAGCCCCGATGGCGGCGAAGTCGCCCGCCACATGCTCGTCCCGGGCTTCGAAGGCACCGAGAGCATCCTGCTCGCCACCGGGATCATCGGCGCGACGGTGATGCCGCACGTCGTCTACCTGCACTCGGCGCTGACCCAGCGGCGGATCGTCGGCCGCACCCCGGCGGAGAAAAAGAAGATCCTCGGCTTCGAGAAGGTCGACGTGGTGATCGCCCTCTCGCTGGCCGGCGTCGTCAACCTCTCGATGATGATCGTCGCCGCCGCGCTCTTCCACGAGAGCGGCCTGACCGGGGTCGACTCGATCGAAGGCGCCTACGAAGGCTTCCAGACGCTGGTCTCCCAGCAGGCGGCGACGATCTTCGGGATCGCCCTGCTGGCCTCCGGCTTCGCCTCCTCCTCGGTCGGGACGATGGCCGGCCAGGTGGTGATGCAGGGCTTCATCCAGCGCCGCATCCCGCTCTTCCTGCGCCGCGCGATCACGCTCGCACCGGCCCTGCTGGTGCTGGCGATCGGCCTCAACCCGACCGACGCGCTGGTCGGCAGCCAGGTCGTCCTCTCCTTCGGCATCCCCTTCGCCCTGGTGCCGCTGCTGATCATCGCCAGCAAGCGCGAGGTGATGGGAGAGCTGGTCAACCCGCGCTGGCTGACCGCCTTCGCCGGGGTGCTCGCCGGCCTGATCATCGCCCTCAACGTCTTCCTCTTGGAGCAGGTGTTCGTCGGGTGAACGGGCGTCGGGGTGAGCGGACTCGGATGAAAGGGTGGTGCTGATGGAGCGGCGAGCGGAGATCAGGGTCGGCTCGCGCCTGGCGGCGCCCGCCGAGGCGGTCTGGGCGCGGGTGATCACCCCGGCCGGGATCAACGACGAGATGCGCCCATTGATGCGGATGACCGTGCCACGCGGGCTCGGCGATTTCGGGATCGACAGCGTCGAGCCGGGGGTCAAGATCGGCCGCAGCTGGGTGCTCGCCTTCGGCCTCATCCCCTTCGACTACGACGACCTCACCCTGGTGCGGATCGAGCCCGGGCGCGGCTTCCTCGAGCGCTCGACGATGCTGAGCCAGCGGCTCTGGGAACACGAGCGCACGATCGAGCCGGAGGGACAGGGTGCCTGCACGATCGTCGACCGGGTCGCCTGGGAGCCCCGGCTGCCGCTGCCCGGCGCGCTGTTTCGCCCGCTGATCGGTGCCTTCTTCCGCCACCGCCACGCGCGCCTGCGCAGGCGCTTCGGCGGCAAGCTGATCGCCACTGCGGAGTAGTCTTCGCAGCCGATGGCCCTCGCCGCAGACTTCCAGCAGATCCTCGACACGCTGCCCCCCGACTGGACCGACCTCGAGGTCGACCTGCGGATCGACGACGAGCGCCAGTACATCGACTCGGCCGTCGCCCTCAGCCAGGTCAACGCGCGGGTCTACAACCGCTCCGAGTGGCACTGGCGGCTGATCGTCGCCAAGAGCTTCGGCCATGCGGCCGCCGCCGAGACGGTGCTGGGCGTGCTGGGGAAGCTCGACTCCGAAGGGGTCAGCGGCGAGATGGCGCTGGCCGAGGTGCGCGAGGGCCGGGCCGAGGTCGTGCAGATGTGGGGCCGCCCCGAAAGCGTGCGCGAAGAGTTCCGCCAGCGCCGCTCGATCTAGGGCCGACGCGATGGCACGGGTGCTCAGCATCGCCGAGGACCTGATGCTGGCCAGCCGGGTCGACGGGATGCTGACCGCCGCCGGCCACGAGGTGGTCCTCGCCCGCTCGCTGCAGGAGGCGCCGCTGGACGGCGCCGACCTGATCGTCGCCGACCTCGAGGTCGAGAACCCCGAGGCGCTGGTCGGGATCGGAGTTCCGGTGCTCGGCTATTACTCGCACGTCGACGTCGACACCAAGAAGGCGGCCGACGCGGCGGGGATCGACCTCGCGGTGCCCAGGTCTCGGATGGCGCGGGAACTGCCGGCGCTCGTGGAGCGTCTCCTTCAGGACTGATCTGGCAGGCGGAAAACGTCGCCGACGTCCACGGGCTCCGAGAGCAGGCCGTGGGATCGATCCCAGGCCGCCCATTCGCGTAGCTGCCGGGGGACGAAGGGCTGCGGCCGGAGGTCGGGGCCCAGGGCGGCCAGCTGTGCGGATTGGTCGGCGCGCTCGAGCGAGGGGTTGGCGGCCAGCAACGCGTTCAGGCCCAGGTCCGGGTCGTTGCTGACCAGCTCGTAGCCGCGCTTCGTCGCCGCGACGACCGCGTCGACCAGCTCGGGATCCCGGGCAAGGGTCGCGCGCGAGGTCGTCAGGATCAGCTCGGGGTAGCGGGGCGCGCCGTAGTCGTCGACCTTGAAGATCCGCACCGGGATGCCCTGTTGGCGCAGCGCCACGCCCTCGGCGTTCCAGAAGCCCGTGGCCGCGTCGACTTTTCCGGCGGCGAGGGCGGCGACCGCGTTGAACCCGATCGTCACCCGCTCTACCTTCGCCGGGTCGCCGCCGTCGGCGCGCACCTCGGAGTCGACGACGGCTTCGTCGGAGGGTAGGCCGGTGACGCCGACCGTCCGGCCCTCGAGGTCGCGGGGACGCCTCACCGGGCCGTCGGCGCGGGCGATGACCGAGGCCAGCGGCGCATTTACGATCGGGGCGACGCCGACCAGGTCGAGGCCGCGCTCGCGGGCGATCCCGAGATCGTGGATGTCGAGGATCGCGAAGTCGGCGCGACCGGCGGCGACCAGCTTCGGCGCGTCGGTCGCTTCGCCCGGCGCCCGCACCGTGAGGTCGACGCGAAGTTCTTTGTAGGAATCTTCAGCCAGCGCGGCGAAGAACCCGCTGTGGACCGCGTTCGGGGTGAAGTCGAGGACCAGGCTCGCGCCTTTCGGCGCGCCCGGTTCCGCGCCATCCCCGCCGCAGCCGACAACACCGGCCAGAGCGAGAACGGCCGCCAGCAGCGCGACAGTCCGTCTCATCTGGCGCTGAAACTATTTCATTGAGCAAATGTGGGTAGACTGCCCGCGCCTTACTCACCGACGGGAGCTACAGGAGGAAAAGTGCAGGAACGAGGCCTTTCGGCATACCTAGCTGAGTTGATCGGCACCTTTTTGCTGGTCTTCTTCATCACCAGCGTCGTCACGCTCTACGTGTCGACTGGCAGCCAGGTCCAGTTCGGCACCGACATGGCTGTCGTCGGCTTCGTCCAGGGACTGACCCTCTTCGGGGTGATCGTGATGTTTGGCGCGGTCAGCGGCGGCCACTTCAACCCGGCCGTCACCCTCGCCGCGGCGACGATCCGCAGGATCAGCCCGCTCGACGCGGTGATCTACATCCTTGCCCAGCTTTCCGGCGCCGTCCTCGGCGCCCTGCTGACCAAGGGCCTGCTGCTCGACGAGGGCCGTGCCGCCAACTACGGCGCCGGCGAAATCAGCGGCCTGCTCAGCGGCAACTTCGCCGGAGCGGTGGTCGAGGGCATCGGCGTCTTCGCCCTCACCCTGGTCATCCTCGCCGCGGTCTTCTCGAAGAAGAGCGTCAAGGACTGGGCGCCGCTGGCGATCGGCACCACCTTCGTCTTCATGGTCATGGTCGGCGGTCCGCTGACCGGCGCCTGCTTCAACCCGGCCCGTTGGTTCGGCGCCGCCCTGGTCAGCAACGAGTGGGGGGGCGTCTGGCCCTTCCTGGTCGGGCCGATCGTCGGCGCGCTCCTGGCGGTCGGCGTCTGGCGCTTCGTCATCGAGGGCGGCGGAGCCGCCCCGACGGAGCCGCCCCAGCGGGTCAAAGGCGACGCGGTCAAACCCGGCGTCAAACCGCCGAAACCCGCCTGATCCAGGCACACGTTCTTAAAGACCCGGCCCAAGTGGCCGGGTCTTTTTTGTGCCCCAGGCGGGGGGTTGCGGCGGCGGCCGTTCGATAGCCTCGCTGGGTGCGCCGGGTCACCTTCTCTCGCAACTTCACTCTCTCGCTCTCGCGCACCTGCCAGTGCTACTGCAAGTACTGCGCCTTCGCCACCCACCAGGCCCACGTCCACGCGCCCGCCGACGTCGAACGGATCCTCGACGAAGCGCTGAAGCGGAACACGAAAGAGCTGCTCGTGCTGACCGGCGAGAAGCCCGAGGTCAACCCCGTCGTCGCCGAGCGCCTCGCGGCCTGGGGCCACGACGACTTCACCAGCTACGTCGCCTGGGCCTGCGAACGCGCCCTGGAGCGCGGCATGCTGCCCCACACCAACATCGGCGTCTGCACCTCCGAGGAACTGGCCCGGCTGCGCGAAGTCACCGCCTCCCAGGGTCTGATGCTGGAGTCGGTAGACGAGCGCCTGCTGGAGACGGTTCACGCCGGTAGTCCAACCAAGCACCCGAAAGCTCGCCTGGCCACGATTGAGGCTGCCGGCCAGCTGAAGATCCCGTTCACGAGCGGCATCCTGGTCGGGATCGGCGAGTCCGAGGACTCGCGCGTCGAATCCTTGGAAGCGCTCGCCGAGCTTCACGGCAAGTACGGCCACATCCAGGAGGTGATCCTCCAGAACTTCGTTCCACACCCGCGCTACTACGGGGCCGAGGTGGCGGAGATCGCGGATGAGGCTTCGAAGGCTAGGTGGAGGGGCGAGGGGGATGGGTCCTCTCTCACGGGTCTGGA
>JAWVEZ010000002.1:0-13946 GCA_033856455.1 Solirubrobacterales bacterium
AGTTGGGGCCGCCCGGCGCCGGCACCTTCAGCCACGGCGGCTTGCGGGCGCGCTTGAAGGGGACGGTGCCCTCGGCGCTCGCCGCGGTGCCGCCGGGCTTGGCGCGCGAGCGGGTGACGTGGAGGCGGGGGGTCGGATCGGTCATATTGCGAGATCTCTCAGAAAAGAGTATAAACCAGACCTAATGTTTATGTATGCGAAAGAGGAGAGCTGAATGGAAGAGCGGGAGCGCCTGGTCAGGGAGCTGGGTCCCGAGTGGATGCAGGCCCTGACCGACGTGCGTGTCTTCGAGCAGCAGCTGGCGGAGATGCACAAGGCGGGCAGCGCTGTGCTCGGCGCCGTGCACCTCGGGATCGGGCAGGAGGCGGTCGCCGTCGGCGTCTGCCATCAGCTGATCCCCGGTGACCAGATCACCGTCTCGCACCGTGGCCACGGCCCGATGCTGGCCCGTGGTCTCGACCCCGAGCGCATGTACGCGGAGATCCTCGGCCGCGCCAGCGGCTACTGCGGCGGCAAGGGCGGCTCGATGCACATCGCCTGCCCGGAGCTCGGAGTCGCGGGGGCCAACGGCATCGTCGGCGGCGGCATCCCGATGGCGCTCGGCATCGCCAAAGCCGCGCGGGAGCTCGGCACCGGCAACGTCGGCGTGCCGATCTTCGGCGACGGCGCCTCGAACACGGGCAGCTTCGCAGAGACCATGAACCTCGCCGCGGTCTGGAAGGCGCCGGTCGTCTTCGTCTGCGAAAACAACGGCTACACCGAGTTCACGGCGACCGAGGAGGTCACCGCCGGGCCCGGCATCTACACCCGCGGCGAGGGCTACGGGGTCCCCGGCGTGGCGGTCGACGGCGAGGACGTGGTCGCCGTTCACATCGAGATGGCGGGCGCGCTCGCTCGCGCCCGCGCCGGCGAGGGGCCGACCCTGCTCGAGTGCCGGACCGTGCGCTGGCACGGCCACCACGAGGGCGACGAGCGCTACGCCGGCGAATACCGGCCCGAGCCGGTCCGCGACGGCGATCCGATCGCCCGGCTCGCCCGCGAAATGGACGAGCTCGGCCTCGAAGGCGAGGCCGTGCGCGAGCGAGCCGCGGCCGACGCCCGGCAACGACTTGGAGCCGCGCTCGAGGCCGCCCTGGAGGCGCCCGAGCCAGAGCTGGAGACCGCACTCACGGGGGTATACGTCTGATGAGCACAGTTGAGCAAAGCACCGTCTCGGCCGCCAACCGTCTCGGCCCGGCGATCGCCGACGCGATCGCCCAGGAGATGCGCTCCGACGAGCGGGTCCTGCTCTGGGGAGAGGACGTCCGCACCGGGGTGATGAGCACGACGCAGGGCCTGGTCAAGGAGTTCGGGCCCGAGCGGGTCGTCGACACCCCGATCTCCGAGGCCGCGTTCCTCGGCGCCGCCCTCGGCGCCGCGATGAGCGGGCTGCGGCCGGTCGTCGACATCATGTACGCGAGCTTCACCTACGTCGCCTACGACCAGCTGGTCAACCAGATCAGCCGCGCCCGGTACATGACCGACCGCCAGGTCGAGGTGCCGATGACCCTGATCGCGGCGTGCGGCGCCAGCGGCTTCGCCGCCCAGCACTCCGACGCCACCTACCCGATGCTGATGAACGCCGGCGGCCTGCGGATCGTCGTCCCCTCGACCGCCAACCAGGCGTTCTGGCTGACCCGCGCCGCGGTGCGCAGCGACGACCCGGCTGTCGTCCTCTACCAGCCGGCGCTGGCCGGCGCCAAAGGCGAGATCGGGTCCGAGCCCCTCGCGCTCGGCGACGTCGAGGTGACGAGCCACGGCGAGGACGTCTCCGTATTCGCAATCGGGCTGATGGCGGTACGCGCCCGCAAGCTCGCCAAGCGGCTGGCCGACGAAGGCATCGGCGTCGAGGTGGTCGACCTCTGCAGCCTCAACCCGTTCCCGGCCGAGGCGATCCTCGCCTCGGTGCGGAAGACCGGCCGGGCGGTGATCGTCGACGAGGCGCGCCTGACCTGCTCGGCCGCATCGGAGGTCGCCGCGACGATCGCCGAAGCGGCCCCGGACTCGCTGCGCGCGCCGCTGGTCCGCGTCGCGGTTCCGAACGTCCCGATTCCCTACGCGCCGCGGCTGGAGTCGTTCGTGATCCCCCAGGAAGACGACATCGAGGCGGCGATCAGAAAGGTGCTCTCATGACCTCCAAACGCGAACCGGTGATCCTCCCCAAGTGGGGCCAGAACATGGTCGAGGCGACCGTCGCCGAATGGCTGAAGAAGGAGGGCGACAGCGTCAGCGCCGGCGAGGAGATCGCCGAGATCGCCACCGACAAGCTCGACTCCGCGCTCGAGGCCCCGCACAGCGGGACGCTGGTCGAGATCGTCGTCAAGGACGGCGAGGACGCGGAGGTCGGGGACGTGCTCGCCTACATCGAGGTCGCGGAGTGAGCGGCGCCGAGACAACGACTGTGATCCCGCTGACTCGGATGCGCAAGGCGATCGCCAAGACGATGACGGCGAGTGCCGCGATCCCCCAGTTCGCGGTCGAGATGGGCCTCGACGTGCGGCCGCTCGCCGCCGCCCGCGGGCAGCTGCCCGCGGAGAGCCGCCCCTCGGTGATCGACGCGCTCGTCGCCTCCTGCGCGGCGGCCCTGCGCGACCGGCCTCAGATCAACTGCTCGTTCACCGACGAGGGGATCGTCCTGCATGAGGAGGTCAACGTCGCGCTCGCGCTGGCCCTCGAGGACGGTCTGATCAGCCCGGCGATCGTGCGCGCGGACACGCTCTCGATCGAGCAGCTCGCCGCCGAGCGCAAGCGCCTCACCGAGGCCGCCAGGGCCGGAGCCCTGGCGCCCGAGGAGATCCTCTCCGCCACCTTCACGATCTCCAATCTCGGCCCGCTCGGGGTGCGCCGCTTCAACGCCCTGATCGTTCCCCCGCAGGCGGCGATCCTCGCCGTCGGCGGGATCGAGGGCGAGGTGATGTCGCTGAGCCTGACTGTCGACCATCGGCCGATCGACGGCGCCCCCGCCGCCGAGTTCCTCGGCCAGGTCCGGTCCCAGCTGGAGGACGAGTCCTGGCTCGGGACCCTGTTCTCCTCCGTCTCCTAGCTCGGCGCGGCTGAGAACCGGCGTTCGAACCGCTCTCTCGCACGGGCCGCCTGCCATTCGCAGGCCTGCGCGAGCAGAGCGGGAAGAGCGCCCGCATCCGCGGTCGAGGCCTGGTACGGCGGGGGGCAGTACTCCGGCGTCAGGGTGCTGCGCTCGAACCCGGCGGCGGCCTGGCTGTCCCAGACGGCCTCCCACCAGCCCTCGAAGATCGCGCGCTGAGGTGCGACCCGCGGGTCCGCGGGGTCGACCACCTGGGGCGCCTGCGTGGTGCCGACCCGTGCGTGCAGGTGCAGCGCGCGCCGCGCCGCGGCTGCGACCGCCTCCGTCTCGTCCTCCAGCAGGCGTTCGCAGACCAGGACCCAGTGGCTGAAGTCGCAGCAGAGCCAGAGGTCGGGAACCGCGTCGAGGATCGCCGCGGTCGTCCAGGGGAACCCGAGCGGCCGGCAGCGGTGGGTCTCGTGTGCGCACCGCACTCCCAGCTCCGCTTCGGTCGCGACGATCCGCTCGAACAGGGCGATCGCCTCGGCCAGCGGCCAGCGATCGCGCCCCGCGTGGACGACGATCCGGTCCGGGTCATACGGCAGGGCCTGCTCGAGGCGGGACCGGAAGCGGTCGGCCTCCTCCGCCGGGGTCTCGCCGTCGAGCAGGAGGAGCGGGGCGAGCTTCAGCCCCTCGGCTCTGGTCGCCTCGACCAGGACGGACTGTTCAGACGCCGTCTCCGGCCAGATCGCCTCCAGCCCGTCGTATCCCGCGGCCGCGATCGACCGCGCGGAATGCGCCGGGGTGCCGGGGTAGACCCAGAGGGAGCAGTAGACATCGAGCTTCATCGGCCCACCATCCCGTGCGGGTCGATCACGTACTTCCGCGCCGTCCCCCGGTCGAAGTCCTCATAGCCCTGCGGGGCGTCATCGAGGGAGACCACGGTCGCGTTCACGGCCTTGGCGATCTCGGCCTTGCCGTTGAGGATCATCTGCATCAACCCGTGGTGGTAGCGCATCACCGGACACTGGCCGGTGGCGAAGCTCTGGGACTTCGCCCAGCCGAGCCCGATCCGGATCGAGAGCGAGCCTTCCTTGGCCGCCTCGTCGACCGCGCCGGGGTCGCCGGTGACGTAGAGGCCGGGGATGCCGAGCTTGCCGGCCGCACGGGTCACTTCCATGATCGAGTTGAGCACGGTCGCCGGAGCCTCGTGGTCGGCGTCGGCGCCGTGGCCGCGGGCCTCGAAGCCGACCGCGTCGACCGCCGCGTCGACCTCGGGCACGCCGAGGATCTGCTCGATCTGGTCCTTGGGGTCGCCCTGGGAGACGTCGATCGTCTCGCAGCCGAAGCTGCGCGCCTGCTCGAGGCGCTCGGCGATCAGGTCGCCGACGATCACCACCGCGGCGCCGAGAAGCTGCGCGGAGTGCGCGGCCGCTAGGCCCACCGGACCGGCGCCGGCGACGTAGACGGTCGAGCCGGAGGCGACACCGGCGCTGTAGGCGCCGTGGTAACCGGTCGGGAAGATGTCCGAGAGCATCGTCAGGTCGAGGATCTTCTCCAGGGCCTGCTCCTTGTCGGGGAACTTGAGCAGGTTCCAGTCGGCGTAGGGGACGACCGCGTACTCGGCCTGTCCTCCTACCCAGCCGCCCATGTCGACGTAGCCGTAGGCGGAGCCGGGGCGGTCGGGGTTGACCTCGAGGCAGACGCCGGTGTCGCCGGTCTTGCAGCGCCGGCAGCGCCCGCAGGCGATGTTGAAGGGAACCGAGACGAGGTCGCCCTCCTGGATGAACTCGACTCCGGGTCCGGTCTCGATCACTTCGCCGGTGATCTCGTGGCCGAGCACCAGCCCTTCGGGAGCGGTGGTCCTGCCCCGGACCATGTGCTGGTCGGAGCCGCAGATGTTGGTGGTCACGCACTTGACGATCGCCGCGTGCGGGAGCTGGCGGCCGACGTTGGCGGGGTTTACGCCCGGGCCGTCCCGCAGTTCGAAGGTTGGGAAGTCGATTGGGCGGACCTCGACCACGCCGGGTTCGACGTAGGCGACGCCTCGGTTGTCGGGCACTTCGCTCTCCTCTCGTTGAAGACAATTAAGAAATTGTCTAATATGAGACCATAATGGGTACTGCTGAGATTGCAAACGGAGGAACCGAGATGGAGAACGGCACAGCGAGCGAGAAGCGCGAGACGATCAAGGTGATCGTCGACCTCAACCTCTGCCAGAGCCACGGCGAGTGTGTCTTCGTCGCACCGAACGTGTTCGAGCTCGGAGACGACGACGTGCTGCGCTGGGAGGGCGAGGTGGCCGAGTCCCAGCGGGCCGAGGTGGAGGAGGCCGTCAGCGTCTGTCCCCTCACGGCGATCAAGCTCGAGGGCTGAGTTGCCGGCGCTGGTCATCGTCGGCGCCTCCCTTGCCGGCCTGCGCGCTGCCCAGGGAGCGCGTCGTGGCGGCTGGGAGGGCGAGATCGTCGTCGTCGGCGAGGAGCGCCACATGCCCTACGCGCGCCCGCCGCTCTCCAAGGAGCTGCTTACCGACGCCGCCCAGGGCGTCGGCGACCACCTGTTGCCGGCGGAGCTGGAGGCGACCTGGCTGCTCGGCAAACGGGCAAGCGGGCTCGACCGCCGCGCCCGCCGCGTCGCCCTCGCCGGCGGCGAGGAACTCGCCTACGAACGACTCGTGATCGCCACCGGCTGCGAGCCGAGGCGCTGGGCCGGCCCCGGCGCGGAGCTGGCCGGCGTGCACACGATCCGCCGCGCGGAGGACGCCCTGGCTCTCCGCGCGGCGCTCGCCGGCGCCGAGCGGGTGGCGATCCTCGGCGCCGGCTTCATCGGTTGCGAGGTCGCCGCCTCGGCCCGCGCGCTCGGACTCGAGGTCAGCCTGTTCGAGCTTGCGTCGACCCCGCTGCCGGTTCTCGGCCCGGATCTGGGCGAGCGCTGCGCCGCCCTGCACCGTGCCCACGGCGTCGTCCTGCGTCTCGGCACCGGGATCGCCTCCCTGCGGGGAGCCGGCGGGCGAGTCGTCGCCGTCGAGCTCGCCGACGGCACCGTGCTCGATGCCGACCTCGTCGTCGTCGCCCTCGGCGCGGTGCCCGGTACCGGCTGGCTGGCGGAGTCCGGTCTCGCGCTCGAGCCCGGAGTCCGCTGCGACGTGACGCTCACCGCCGTCGGCGACCCGGACGTGCTCGCTGCCGGCGACGTCGCCGCCTGGCCCTACCCGCTCGCGGGGAAAGGCCTGATCCGGGTCGAGCACTGGACCAACGCGGCCGAGCAGGGCTCGCTCGCCGGACGCAACGCGGTGCTCGCGCCGGCCGCTCGCGAGACCTTCGGCGGCGTGCCCTCGTTCTGGTCGGACCAGTACGGCGTGAGGATCCAGGCCGTCGGCTTGCCGGCCCTGGCGCAACGCATGCACCTGATCGAGGAGTCCGAGGACGGCAGCCGCTTCGTCGCCGTCGGCGAGCGCGACGGCCGCGCCGTCGGCGCGGTCGCCTTCGACGGCGCCCGCAGGCTGCCGCATTACCGACGCCTGATCGGCGAGCCGCTTGACCTCGACGCACTTCTCGCTGCGATTGCAGATGACCGCCACGCGCTGCAGAACAGACCGACCACAGCGACCGCAAGGACGACATGACCGATTCGACCTCCCCCTTTGCCGATCTCGACCTCGCCAACCCCGAAACCTTTGTCGAGGCCGTGCCGCACGCGGCTTTCGCCTGGCTGCGCCAGGAAGACCCGGTCCACTTCAACCCGGAGGTCGATGGTCCCGGGTTCTGGGCCGTCACTCGCTACGAGGACATTCGCACCGTCCACCGCGACGCCGAGACCTTCTCGTCGGAGCTCGGCGGGATCTTTCTCGACGACCTCGATCCCGACCAGCTCGTCGCGCGTAAGTCGATCATCGATTCCGATCCCCCGCGGCACGACGAGTTGCGGGCGCCGCTCAACCCCGGCTTCACCCCGCGGGCGGTGTCCTCTCTGGAGGAGCGGACCAGGGAGATAGCCAGGGAGGTCCTGGACCAGGCACTGGCGCTCGGCGAGTTCGATTTCGTCGAGCAGATCGCCGCCGAGATCCCGATGCAGGTCTTCGCCGAGCTGATGGGCATCCCCGAGGAGGAGCGCCCCCTTGTAATCGAGCTCGGCAACCGACTGGTCGGCGGCCAGGACCCCGAGTTCGACGCTCCCGACGAGGCGTCGCGGCTGCTGCCGCTGGGCCATCCGGCGTCGGCCGAGATGATCGAGCTCGGCCGCAAGCTCGCCGTCGTTCGCCGCGCCGAACCCGCGGAGGACCTGATCAGCCTGCTCGTCTTCGAGGACCTCACCCAGCAGGAGTACGACGTCAACTTCCTTCTGCTCGCGGTCGCGGGGAACGAGACGACCCGCCACACCCTTACGCACGGGTTGATGGCGTTGATTGAGAACCCAGATCAGGCCGAGCGGCTGCGCGCCGACCGCGACCTGTTCAAGCCCGCCGCGGAGGAGATGTTGCGCTGGGCGACGCCGCTCCACTACCAGCGTCGCACCGCGAGGCACGACACGGAGCTGGCCGGCACCGCGATCGCCGCCGGCGACAAGGTCACGACCTGGTTCGCCTCCGGCAACCGGGATGAGACCCACTTTCCCGATCCCGACGTGTTCGACGTCGGCCGCACCCCGAACCGGCACATGGCCTTCGGCCCAGGCGGCATCCACCACTGCCTGGGCGCCCCGCTCGCCCGGCTTGAGGTTCGGGTCGTCTTCGAAGAGCTGCTGAGCCGGGGGGTGGAGCTGGAGCTGGCGGGGCCGCCGGAGCGACTGCGCTCGAACGCCTTCAACGGGATCAAGCGCCTCCCGGTCCGGGTTGCTTAAAGGGTGGCAAACCACCCGCTCGCAGCATTGGTCAGAATTTAGCCCGAATGGCTCCCGACCAATGACGGGCTCTGCAGTTGGCGCAACCGATCGATCCGATCCACTACAAGTCTTCCTACACGCTGGCGGCGGAACGGATTCGCCGCGCGATCGAGCTCGGGACCTACCTGCCCGGGGACCGGCTGCCGCCGAGCCATGAGCTCGCCCTGCAGCTGGGCGTCTCCGTGGCGACGCTGCGCGAGGCGGTCCGCGGTCTGATCGACGCGGGCCTGCTGGAAATGCGGCGGGGTCCCCAGGGTGGGCTCGTCGTCCTGCCCCAGAAGCGCGGCGGCCGTCAGCGAGTTACCAAGGAGGCCCTGGCCGAACTCGAGCAACTGGTCGAGCTGAGGGGGGCGGTCGAGGGCGAGTCCGCCCGGCTCGCCGCCGAACGCCGCACCGATGCCGACCTGGACTGCATCGAGGAAGCCTTCCAGACGATGAACGACATCTTCGACGATCCCGGCGAGGAGGGGCTGCGGCTGGCCAGATTCACCCGCGCGGACAGCGAGTTCCACGGCGCCATCGCCGCAGCCTCCCGCAACGAGCTGCTCCAGCCGGTGATCGACGACACCCGAGCGCGGCTGTTCATCGCCCTCGGCCTCGCCGTCCGCGAGCTGACGCCCGACCTCCACAAGGGCCACCGGCAGATCCTCGACGCGATCCGCCGCCAGCGCCCCGAGGCCGCCACGAAGGCGATGCGCCGCCATCTCGACATCGCGCGCGAGTACGGCGCCAAGGCCGTCTCCCCTACCGCTCGAAGTTCGCCGAGCGCATGACGATTCGAGTCTCGGTGGCGGCGACGCCGCCGTCGCGGCGGACTGTGCGGACCGTCTGGTCGAGGTCCTCGGCGTCTTTGCAGGCGACGCGCAGTTGGTAGTCGAAGCGCCCGGTGAGGAAGACCAGCTCTGCGACCGCGGGCAGGCCGGCGACCAGGTACTCGAAGTGGTCGGGGTCGGTGCTGGGGAGCAGGCGGACGTCGACCAGGGCGTCGACCGAGCGGCCCACTTGACCGGGGTCGACCTTGGCGGTGTAGCCGGTGATAACGCCGTCGCGCTCGAGCCGGCGGACGCGGTCGGCGGTGCCGTGGGGGCTGAGCCCGACCTGCTCGCCGATGCTCGCGAAAGACGCCCTTCCGTTTGCGCGGAGCAGGCTGAGTATCTGAGTGTCGATCTCGTCCATGACTGTGGGAAACGAGAGAATAAAGGCATTATCGTTGACTTTGCTCAGTCATTCCGCATCCTCCTCGACGGAAGCCGCAGGTAAGCAACAGGAGGCGTGAGATGCGTATTGGGGTTCCGACCGAGGTCAAGCCGGACGAGTACCGGGTCGCCCTGACCCCGGCCGGAGCGCGCGAGTTGGTCGCCGCGGGCCACGAGGTTGTGGTCCAGGCCGGGGCCGGCGAAGGCTCGGCGATCGGGGACGGCGACTACGTCGCCCAGGGCGCGACGATCGTGCCCGACGCGGCGGGGGTCTTCGCGGCGGCGGAGATGATCGTCAAGGTCAAGGAGCCCCAGCCCGCCGAGGTGGCGCTGCTGGAGCCCCACCACACGCTCTTCACCTACCTGCACCTCGCCCCGGACCCCGAGCTGACCCAGGGCCTGCTCGACTCCGGCGCCACCGCCATCGCCTACGAGACGATCACCGACCCCTCCGGCCGCCTGCCCCTGCTGGCGCCGATGAGCGAGGTCGCCGGCAAGCTCGCCGGCCAGGCCGGCGCCTTCATGCTCGGCAAGCCGCTGGGCGGCCGCGGTGTCCTGCTCGGCGGCGTTCCCGGGGTCGCCCCCGGCCGGGTGATGGTGATCGGCGGCGGCGTCGTCGGCTACAACGCCGCCCGGGTCGCGGCCGGGCTCGGCGCCGAGGTCTACCTCTATGACCGCTCGCTTGACCGCCTGCGCGAGCTCGAGACGCTGGTCGGCGAGAACGTCCACACCTGTTACGCCTCGGCCCTGGAGATCGAGCAGCGCCTGCCCGAGGTCGACATGGTGGTCGGAGCCGTGCTCGTCCAGGGTGCCCGCGCCCCGCACGTGCTGCGCCGCGACCAGCTGGGGCTGATGAAGCGGAACGCGGTCATCGTCGACGTCTCGATCGACCAGGGCGGCTGCTTCGAGACCTCGCGCCCGACCACGCACGGCGAGCCGACTTTCGAGGTCGACGGGATCACCCACTACTGCGTCGCCAACATGCCGGGCGCCGTCCCGATCACCTCGACCCACGCGCTGACCAACGCGACCCTGCCTTACCTGGTGCGGCTGGCCGAGGAAGGCGTCGCGGGCGCGCTCGGGCGCGACCCCGGCTTCGCCGCCGGGCTCAACGTGGCGGCCGGCCAGCTGACCAACGAGGCGGTGGCGAACGGCCAGGGCCGGTCCTGCGTCGCGCCACCGGAGGCCCTACGGGTCGATATCGCAGGAGCGATCCAACCCCATGCCTGATTCCTACGAGACGATCGTCATCGGCGGCGGCCCCGGCGGCTACGTCGCCGCCATCCGCTCCGCCCAGCTGGGCAAGAGAACCGCGGTCGTCGAGCGCGAAGGACGATGAGCAAGCTCGTCTACGACTTCGCCGAGGGCTCGCGCGAGATGCGGGACCTGCTCGGGGGCAAGGGAGCCAACGTCGCGGAGATGACGCGGGTGCTCGGAGCCGAGCGCGTGCCGGCCGGATTCACGATCACCACCGAGGCCTGCGTCGCCTATCTGGGGCGGGCCGGCGGGGCAATCCCCGCCGGGCTCGACGAGCAGGTCGCGACGGCGCTGGCGCGGCTCGAGCAGCGGGCCGGCAAGCGGCTCGGCGACCCGGCCGACCCGCTGCTGGTCTCGGTCCGCTCCGGCGCGCGGGAGTCGATGCCGGGGATGCTGGACACGGTCCTCAACCTCGGGCTCGGCGACGCGGCCGTCGAGGGGCTGGCCGCGGCGACCGGCGACGAGCGCTTCGCCTGGGACTCCTACCGCCGCTTCGCCCAGATGTTCGGCAACGTCTGCCACGGGATCCCCGGCGAGCGCTACGAGGAGCTGATCGCCGCGGCGAAGCGGACGGCCGGGGTGAGTGAGGACACCGAGTTGTCCGCGGCGGCGCTGCGCGAGCTGACCGAGCAGTTCAAGGCCCTGTTCGAGACCGAGACGGGGACCCCGTTCCCGCAGGACCCCGGCGCCCAGCTGGCCGCCGCGATCGGCGCCGTCTTCGACTCCTGGCGCGGCGAGCGCGCCGCCCACTACCGCCGCATCAACGCCATCCCCGACGAGTGGGGAACCGCGGTCAACGTGCAGCAGATGGTCTTCGGCAACAAGGGCGAGCGCTCGTGCTCGGGCGTCGCCTTCAGCCGCGACGAGATCACCGGCGCGCCCGAGCCGAGCGGCGACTTCCTCCCCAACGCCCAGGGCGAGGACGTGGTCTCCGGGGTGCGGACGCCGCTCGACCTGGCCGAGATGGGTGCGCTGATGCCGGCCGCCCACGCCGAGCTGCTGGCGATCCTCACCACCCTGGAGCGCCACTACGGCGACATGCAGGACACCGAGTTCACGGTCGAGGACGACCGCCTCTACATGCTGCAGACCCGCAGCGCCAAGCGCCCGGCGCAGGCGGCGGTCCGCTTCGCCACCGACGCGGTCGACGAGGGCCTGCTCGACGAGCGGGCGGCGCTGGCGACGATCGACGCCGGCCGGCTGGAGTCGCTGCTGCATCCCGCGCTCGACCCCGACGCCTTCTTCGAGGTCTTCGCCAAGGGGGTGGCGGCCTCGCCCGGGGCTGCCCGCGGCGAGATCGTGCTGACCGCGGCGGCGGCGATCGAGGCGGCGGCCGCGGGCAAGGACACGATCCTGGTCCGCCCCTTCACCGAGGCCGAGGACGTCGCCGGCTTCGACGCCGCCCGCGGCATCCTCACCTCCGAGGGCGGCAAGGCCTCGCACGCGGCGCTGGTCGCCCGCGGCATGGGCCGGCCCTGCGTCTGCGGCGCCCGCGAGCTGGAGATCGACCTCGAGGCGGGCACGGTGCGCGCCGGCGGGGTCGAGCTGCGGGCCGGCGACACGATCACGATCGACGGCTCGGCCGGGATCGTCACCCGCGAGGAGGTGGCGCTGCGCGAGGCGACGATCTCGCCCGAGCTTCGGCGGGTGCTCGGCTGGGCCGACGGGATCCGCCGCCTGCGGGTGCGGGCCAACGCAGATACCCCTGCTGACGCTGTTCGGGCCCGGGAGCTCGGCGCCGAAGGGATCGGCCTCTGCCGCACCGAGCACATGTTCATGGCGGCCGAGCGGGCGCCGCTGATGCGGGAGATGGTGATGGCGGTCGAGGAGGACGAGCGCCGGACGGCGCTGGCGGGGCTGCTGCCGCTGCAGCAGTCCGACTTCGAGGGGATCTTCGAAGCGATGGCCGGGCTGCCGGTCACGGTGCGCCTGCTCGACCCGCCGCTGCACGAGTTCCTGCCCCGCGGCGACGACCTTACGCCGGCCGAAGCCGAGCGGGCCGAGGCGCTGGCCGAGGCCAACCCGATGCTCGGCACCCGCGGGGTGCGGCTGGGGATCCTGCACCCGGAGATCTACGAGATGCAGGCGCGGGCGATCGTCCGCGCCGGCCGCGCGGTCGGCGAGCGCAGCGGCGCGACGCCAAAGCTCGACGTGATGATCCCGCTGGTCGCCTACGAGCGCGAGCTGGAGATGATGCGCGCGCTGGTCGAGCGGGTCGCCGCCGAGGAGGGCAACGAGGCCGAGCTGCAGGTCGGGACGATGATCGAGCTGCCGCGCGCCTGCTTCGTCGCCGACCGGATCGCCCGGATCGCCGACTTCTTCTCCTTCGGGACCAACGACCTCACCCAGACCGCGCTCGGCTTCTCCCGCGACGACGTCGAGGCGCGGATCCTCGGCCGCTACCTCGACGAGGGGATCCTCGACCGCAGCCCGTTCGAGACGATCGACCGGCCCGGGGTCGGCTGGCTGGTCCGGCTCGCCGCCTGGGTCGGGCGCGAGGCCAAGCCGGAGCTGGAGCTCGGCGTCTGCGGCGAGCATGCCGGCGACCCCGACTCGATTGCCTTCTTCGAGCTGGCCGGCGTCGACTACGTCAGCTGCTCGCCATACCGCGTGCCGATCGCCCGGGTTGCGGCGGCACAGGCCACAAACAAGGAGGAGCGCTAACCGAGGACTACGCCCGCGACTTCCGATGAGGGGCTGGTCAGGCCCTCACGTCGAAAGACCCGCGGGCGTAGCCGTCGGTTGGCCCCTTCGGTTTCGGATTGGGAGCTAGGACGGCGTGAAGCCCGGAAAGCTTGGCACCCTCCAGGGGATGGCTGGATTGCGATGAGACGGGACTTAGGGAGCACTGCGCTGTCAGCCGACGACCCCGCAGCTCAGCCGCTCTACGACGCGACGGAAGTCACCGCTTGGCAAGAGGGAGGGGGTTCGCTCTGACATCTGAGAGGCAGCGCTCGATGAGTGCGGCGCCAAGTACGCCGCTGCCGCCGGCCTGCGCCCGCGAGCCCGCTTCCGCGGCTCGGCGGTCGTCGGCGACGACCCGATCATCATGCTCAGCGGTCCGATCCCGGCCACTCGCAAGGTGCTGGAGAAGACCAACCTCGGGGTGGAGGACATCGATCATTTCGAGGTCAACGAGGCCTTCGCCTCGGTCCCGCTTGCCTGGCAGCAGGAGATCGGCGCCCCCGCCGAGCTGCTCAACCCGCGCGGTGGCGCGATCGCCCTCGGCCACCCGCTCGGCGCCTCTGGGGCCCGCCTGATGACGACGATGCTCAATTCCCTGGAGCAGACGGGCGGCCGGCTCGGCCTGCAGACGATGTGCGAGGGCGAAGGCATGGCCAACGCGACGATCATCGAGCGGCTCTGAGCCTGACCGGGTTCCCCGTCGTCGGCTGGTAGGCGGCTCGATCGAAGCCGCGCGATGAGCCTCGATGGCTTCGGCTCCGCGAGTGGCGACTGGACCGGCTACTGGGGCAAGCAAGGTCCCGAGCTGCTCGACCACCGCCTCGCCTCCTACGGCGCGGAGCAGCGGATGGTCTTCGGGGCCAACA
>JAWVEZ010000003.1:0-6777 GCA_033856455.1 Solirubrobacterales bacterium
GCCTTCCGCCAGCAGTTCGCGGCAGGCAAAGACCTGACCGACCCGGACAACGTGATCATCGCCGCCGCGGCCTGCGAGCTCCACCCACGCGCGCTCCTGAGCGCGGTGAAGACGTCGATCGTCAAAGACGGACTCCGCGAGGCGACCGACGCGGCCGCTGCTGCCGGGGTCTTCGGCGTCCCCAGCGTGCGGGTCGGCGAGGAAGTCTTCTGGGGCGACGATCGCCTCGAGGAGGCCGTCGCCGCCGCGGCCTCAGGCTGAGGCGCCTTGAGCCGGCCGGCCGGTCCTCCTATGGTGGGGACCGTGCCGAGCCTCCCCGACGCCGCGACCTGTTACGAGCTGCTCGCGCGCATGGCGCTGATCCGGCGCTTCGAGGAGGAGGCCGGGCGCCAGTACCAGCGGGCCAAAGCGGGCGGCTTCCTCCACCTCGCGATCGGCGAGGAGGCGACGATCGTCGGCACCACCTCGGTGATGCGCGACGAAGACTTCCTGATCGGCACCTACCGCACCCACGGCCACGCGATCGCCCGCGGCACCGAGCCGAACGCGGTGATGGCGGAGATCTTCGGCCGGGTCGACGGCACCAGCGGCGGGCGCGGCGGCTCGATGCACATCTTTGACGGCCCGCGGCGCTTCATGGGCGGCTACGGGATCGTCGGCGGCAACCTGCCGATCGCGGCCGGCCTGGCGCTCGCCTCCCAGTACAAAGGCGAAGACGCGGTGACCGTCTGCATGTTCGGCGACGGCGCCTCCAACACCGGCAACTTCGGCGAGACGATGAACCTGGCGGCGCTGTGGACGCTGCCGGTCCTCTTCCTGGTCGAGAACAACCTCTACGGGATGGGGACCTCGATCGAGCGCCACTCGGCCCAGACCGACCTCTCCCAGAAGGCGGAGGGCTACGGAATCCCCGGCACCCGGGTCGACGGGATGGACGTGGTCGCGGTGCGCGAGGCCGTCGCGGAGGGCCTGCGGGCGGCGCGCGAAGACGAACGGCCGACACTGCTGGAGGCATTCACCTACCGCTACCGCGGCCACTCCGCCGCCGACCCCGAGGTCTACCGCGAGCGCGAGGAGGTCGACGAGTGGCGCGAGAAAGACCCGATCGAGACCTTCGCCAAACGCTGCCTGGAGGCGGGGGTGCTGGGCGAGCGCGAGGTCAGGCAGGCGCGCGAAACGGCCGACGAGGCGGTCGAGGCGGCGGTCGAGTTCGCCGACGACTCGCCTGAACCGGCGCTCGACACGATGTACGAAAACCTCTACGCGCGCACCGATCCGGGCGGCTGGTACGCGGTCGACGAGCGCAGCCCGGAGCCGCACCGCGGCGAGGACGAGGGCGAAATGCCGGCGGCAGCGCGCGAGCTGGCCGAGGCCGGGGCGGCCTACGCCGACGTCGACGACGCGGAGGGCCGGCCGAACCCGGCGATCCAGGGCGACGCGCAGGACGGCACCGCGAGCCGGACCGGTGCCGGCAGCCAACCGTTGAACGCCGAGGAGGGCGAGGGCGAGCCCGCCGAAGCCGAGGAGGACCAGGGCTGATGGCGGAGCTGCGGATGCGCGAAGCGCTGCGCGACGCGATGGCGGAGGAGATGCGCCGCGACGAGGCGGTCTTCGTGATGGGCGAGGACGTCGGCGTCTTCCAGGGCGCCTTCAAGGTGACCGAGGGGCTGCTCGACGAGTTCGGCGAGCGCCGGGTCCGCGACACGCCGATCTCCGAGAACACGATCGTCGGCGCCGGGGTCGGCGCGGCGATGAACGGGCTGCGGCCGATCGTCGAGCTGATGACGGTCAACTTCTCGCTGCTGGCGCTCGACCAGATCGTCAACCACGCCGCCGCGATCCCCTACATGTTCAACGGCCAGGCGCGGGTCCCGATGGTGATCCGGATGCCGGGCGGCGGCGGCCACCAGCTCGGTCCCACCCACTCGCACAGCTTCGAGGCGCTCTACCTGCAGGTGCCGGGGCTGCTGGTCGCCTGCCCCTCCACCCCGGCCGACGCCAAGGGCCTGCTGAAGGCGGCGATCCGCGACGACAACCCGGTGATCTTCATCGAGCACGAGAGCCTCTACGGCGTCAAAGGCGAGGTCGCCGACGGCGAGTCCGAGCCGCTGCGCTTCGGCGAAGCGGCGGTGCGGCGCGAGGGCGGCGACGTGACCCTGGTCGGGCTCCTGAAGATGGCCCAGGTGGCCGAAGAGGCGGCGCAGGTGCTGGCCGACGAGCACGACGTGCAGGCGGAGGTGATCGACCCGCGCACCCTGCGGCCGCTCGACCTCGACACGATCCTCGAGTCGGTACGGAAAACCAACCACGCGGTGATCGTCGAGGAGGGCTGGCCGCACGGCGGCGTCGGCGCCAACCTCTCGACCCTGATCACCGAGCAGGCCTTCGACCACCTCGACGCGCCGGTCCAGCGGGTCACCGGCGCCGACGTCCACATGCCCTACTCCAAGCGCCTCGAGCAGGCGGCGATCCCCCACTCCGAGCACGTCGTCAAGGCGGCGCTGGCAACCCTCGAGGGGGCGATCTGATGGCCGAGATCGTGATGCCGCGGTTGAGCGACTCGATGGAGGAGGGGACGATCCTCACCTGGATGAAGAAGGTCGGGGACGAGGTCGCGGTCGGTGACGAGCTTGTCGAAGTCGAGACGGACAAGGCCAACATGGCCTACGAGAGCGACGTCGCCGGAACGCTGACCGAGATCCTGGCGCAGGAGGGCGAGACGTTGCCGATCGGGTCTCCCATTGCCGTGATCGGTAACCCGGCAGAGGGACCAGGCGATGCATCCGCGGGTCCTGTCGGGGCAGGGGACCCACCACCCCCTGCGGTAGCTAAAGCTTCCTCGGGGGTGGTCCCCCCTACCCCGCCACCCGCGGAAAAATCGGCGGACTCTGACGATGAGGGTTCGGGCGCTGGAGAGAGGATCAAGGCGTCGCCGGTGGCCAAGAGGCTGGCGAAGGAGCGGGGCGTCGACCTCTCCGAGATAGCTGGATCGGGACCAGGCGGGCGGATTGTCAAGAAGGACGTCAAGAAGGCCTCGAAGGCCGGAAAAGCCGAGGAAGCACCCGCTGAGGTCTCAGCAGCTCCCACCCCTACCCCGCAGGAGGGGGTGGGAGCTGCTGAGACCGCCAAGGGCACCGTCACCGTCGAGGAGCTTTCGAAGCTGCAGCAGGTGGTGGCGCGGCGGATGTCGGAGTCGAAGGCGACGGCGCCGCACTTCTACCTGCAGGCGGAGATCGACATGAGCGCCGCCGTCGAGGGGCGCAAGCAGCTGAAGCAGCTGGCCGGCGAGGGCGAGGTGGTGCCCTCGTTCAACGACATGGTCGTCAAGGCCTGCGCGCTGGCGCTGAAGGAGTTCCCGCGGGCCAACGGCTCGTATAGGGACGGCAAGTTCGAGCTCTACTCGCGGGTCAACGTCGGGATCGCGGTCGCGGGGCAGGACGCACTGGTCGTACCGACGGTCTTCGACGCCGACAAGAAGGGACTGCGGCAGATAGCGACGGAGGCACGAGAGCTCGCCTCGCGCGTCCGCGACGGCAAGATCACCCCGCCCGAGCTCTCCGGCGGCACCTTCACGGTCTCCAACCTGGGGATGTACGGGATCTCCAACTTCAGCGCCGTGATCAACGCGCCGCAGGCCGGGATCCTCGCGGTCGGCGAGATCGCCGAGCGCCCCGTGGTCCGCGACGACGAGGTGACGACCGCCCACCTGATGGGCGTCACCCTCGCCTGCGACCATCGCATCCTCTACGGCGCCGACGGCGCCCAGTTCCTGGCGCGGATCAAGGCGCTGCTCGAAGAGCCGATCGCGCTCGCGCTTTAGGCAAGGCACACCCACCGTCGCCATCGTCGCCCTGCCCTTCGGGCCGAAGGGCGCATTACCGTGGAGCTTCAACGTGGTTGGGAACTACAGCTAGACCTCCAGGACTTCCGCAGATCCGCGTGGGGGCGAGTTGGGAACGTTTGTGTAACCGGTAAACCTGTGCGAGGGTGATGCTGCGTTCGCGCTGCACCGGGATTCTCGCCCCGCGCCCGATCTGGTTGGAAAAGCGGTGTGGGGGAGAGCGGGAGTCCCTCCCAGCGCGACCGGCACTACGGCGGATGCAGCGCGCCCCGCGTGGCCCTGCGGGTGCTGCGCCCCCGCCGTGGTGGTGGCGGCCAGGCGCCTCAGCAGGTCTTGTGCGCCCCGGTGACCGCGTTCCACGCTCGCCCGAGTGAGAAGTCCGCTGACACCCGGAAGACGCCGGGGTGGGCGGCCCGGGCGACGGTCCAGTCGCCGCGGCGGAGGATGCAGCCGCTGCCGCGCTCGATCGACCAGTAGGGGGTGAAGTTGACGCGGACCAGGAAGCGGCCGGGGCGGGTGACGTCGAGGGCGAAGTCCTGGCGGCCGATCCAGAGGGTCTCGGCGCGGCCTTTGCCGAGCGGGGCGATCAGCGGCTTCGGGTTCTCGACCTCGTAGATCCGCCAGTGCGCGGTCGCGTGGCGGAGGGTCAGGTAGGCCGGTTCGCTGCGGATCAGCTTCTCCTCGACCTCGGAGGAGTAGTCGAGCGGCGCGTCCGGCAGGGCGACGAAGGAGATCGCGTTGTCGCGCAGCCAGGCGGCGTAGCTGCGGTGGGTGAGGTCGCCGCTGTCGTAGAAGACGTCGTCCCGGGTGGTGTCGAGCTGGCGCAGCCAGCCGCGCGCGAGGTCGAACTTCGGCGCCAGGTAGGCGGCCTCCCAGTGGTTGGCGGTCGGCGGCACCTCGATCCGCATGCTCCGGGCGCCGTGCTCGCGCAGCCATTCGGCGGGCGGCTCGAAGTAGGCCTCCGCGGTCGACGGGTCACCGACGCTGCGGGCTATCTGGGTGACGCTGGCGGTCAGCTGCCAGTAGAGGCTGCCGACCATCGTCACCGCCAGCACCGCCCAGAAGAACCACTTGGCCGCTGTCATCCGCGGGCGCCGCGAGAGCAGCACCGCGGCCAGGACCGGGCCGCCGAACAACGCCCCGAGTCGGACCGCGTTGCCGCCGAGCGCGTTCGGCACCAGCCAGACGAGGGTGGAGACGACCAGGTAGCCGAGCACCACCTGGCGGAACTGGCGCTCCTCGCGCGCCACCCCCTGGGTGAGGACGAGCGCGCCGGCGCACCAGAGCGGGATCGCGACGTAGGAGGAGAAGACGAAGGGGAACTGGCCGGGCTCGGGGAAGGCGACGTTCGGGACCAGGGTGAGGCCGAGGGCGAGCGCTCCGACCAGCAGCGCCGGCCGGCTCACGGGCCGCCCCCGTCCCGTCCAGGCGCCGGCGAGCACGACCCCGGCGAGGAAGACGGCGGCGACCGGGCTGGCCAGCGCGCAGCCTGCGGCGCCCAGCGCCCCGAGCCCGCTGCGGCCGCGCTGCAGGAATCGCAGCGAGGCGAGGCCGAGGAAGACGCCGAGGGCGAAGGCGAGCTGGCCGTCGGCGAGCAGGGTGACGACGCCGGCCGCGAACCAGAGCGTCGCCCAGCGCGCCTCCGCCCCCCAGCGGTCGCGGACCAGGCGGTCGAAGAGGTAGGCCGAGCCGACGACCGAGATGCCGCCGACCACCTGCAGGCCGAGCAGCGCCCCCAGCGGTGGGAAGAGGACGCTGTAGGTGAGGGTGTAGTGGCCGCCGTACCAGCTGCCGTTCCAGATCGCCAAACCGCCGCGGCTGAACAGGTCGGCGCGGAATACCTGGGCGGCGAGATCGCCGACCGGCGGGCTCCACAGGAGCATCAACAGCGCCAGTGCGGAGCTGAGCGCGACTGCCGGGAGCCATTCTGGACGAAGAACCTTGGACTGGTCCATATATGGACTGCGAAGGATAGGCCCGCGCCCTGCGAGAATCGTCTTCGTGAACGATTCGATCCTCGTCGTCCGCTGCGGCCTGGTCCCCTACGAGGCCGCGTTCGCCGTCCAGCAGGAGCTGGAGGGACGCCGACAGCGCGAGGAGATCGGCGACGTCCTGCTGCTGCTCGAGCACCCGCCCGTCTACACCCGCGGCCGCCGCAGCACCGCCGAGGAGCTGCCGATGGGGGTCGAGTGGTACGAACAGCAGGGGATCGAAGTGCTCGACACCGACCGCGGCGGCCGCGTCACCTACCACGGCCCCGGCCAGCTGGTCGCCTACCCGATCGTCTCCCTCGCCCCTTATGACGACGACGTGCACGCCTACGTGCGCCGGCTCGAGCAGGTGATGATCGGGGCGCTCGCCGAGCACGGCGTGCAGGCGGGGCTGATCGAGGGCCAGACCGGCGTCTGGGTCGGCCGCCCCGAGGACGGCGTCAACGCCGGCCCCGCCGCCGGGCCCTCGACGCTCGGCGCCCGCAAGATCGGCTCGATCGGGATCCACGTCAGCCACGGCGTCACCACCCACGGCCTCGCGGTCAACGTCAACAACGACCTGCAGCCGTTCGAGTGGGTGGTCCCCTGCGGGATCGACGCCTGCGCGGTCACCTCGCTGGGTCGCGAGCACGGCGCCGCGCAGGACCTCGACGCCTTCGCCGACACCGTCGTCGCCCGCTACGCCGTGGTCTTCGAGCGCCAGCCGGTCGCCACCGACCCGGCCGAGCTCGGGATCGACCTGCCTGTCGGTAGCCTGGGATGAGCCGATGAGCCAACCGGGTCCCACGTCCACCCCCGCCCCCGAGGCCCCCACCGAGCGCCTCCACGTCACCCGCTCGCGCGCCAAGCCCGGCGGCACCGCGGCGAGCGCCGAGGGCACCGTCCCCTTCAAGCGCGCCCGCAAGCCGCCGTGGCTGAAGGTGCCGGCGCCGGGCGGCCCCAACT
>JAWVEZ010000004.1:0-20410 GCA_033856455.1 Solirubrobacterales bacterium
CGCCTGATCGTCCCCCAGGCCTCCGCCGTCTGGTCCGCCGACCCCGAGCAGATGTGGAGCTTCCCGGCCAGCTTCATGGCCGAGTTCTTCGAGAACCACGGCATGTACAGCCTCCGCGACCGGCCCAGGTGGCGAACCGTGCGCGGCGGCTCGCGCAGCTACGTCGAGGCGATCTCCGCCCCGTGGCGCGACCGGCTGCGCCTGGCGGCGCCGGTCCGCCGCATCCAGCGCTTCGCCGACGGCGTCCGGGTCGAGGCCGAGGGCTGCCCGAGCGAGCGCTTCGACCACGTCGTCATCGCCACCCACTCCGACCAGGCGCTGGCCATGCTCGCCGACCCGAGCCGCAGCGAGCGCGAGGTGCTCGGCGCGATCCCCTACCAGGCAAACGAAGCCGTCCTGCACACCGACGCCTCGCTGATGCCGCGCCGCCGCGCGGTCTGGTCGAGCTGGAACTTCCACCTCGCCGAGGGCCCGGCGCGCGGCAGCACGGTCACGTACTGGATGAACAACCTGCAGCGCCTGCGGACGAAGACGAACTACTTCGTCACCCTGAACCGCGGCGAGGAAATAGACCCCGCGAAGGTGCTCCGGCGGGTCGCGTACGACCACCCCACGTACACGCGCGAGGGCGTCGCCGCCCAGGGGCGCCACGCCGAGATCAGCGGCGCGCGCCGCACCCACTACTGCGGGGCCTACTGGGGCTGGGGCTTCCACGAGGACGGCGTCGTCAGCGGCCTGCGGGTCGCTGAGCGGATCGCGGGGGAAGGACGGGTTGCGGTGGCTCCGTCCCCGCCCTCCCCCGCAACCGCGGACGCCGCCGAAAGACTCGCCGCGTGACCGCCAGCGCCGTCTACGAGGGCTGGGTGCGGCACCGGCGGTTCGAGCCGGTGGAGCACTCGTTCCGCTACCGGTTCTTCCTCATGTACCTGGACCTGGACGAGCTGCCGGGCGTGCTCGATCCCTATCCGGGATGGTCGGCGCGCCGGCCGGCGCTCGCCCGCTTTCGCCGCGAGGACTTCCTCGGCGACCCGGCCCGGCCGCTGGCCGAGTGCGCGCGCGAGGAGGTCGAGGCCCAGACCGGGGTCCGCCCGACCGGCCCGGTCCGCCTGCTGGCCGGCCTGCGCTACCTCGGCCACGCCTTCAACCCGGTCTCCTTCTACTACTGCTTCGACCGCGCCGGCGAACGGGTCGAGGCGGTCGTCGCCGAGGTCGAGAACATCCCCTGGGGCGAGCGCCACGCCTACGTACTTGACCGCGGCGAACGCACGGGTACGGTTCTCTCTGAAGAGCTCGAGAAGAGCCTGCACGTCTCGCCGCTGATGAGCATGAACCAGACCTACGCCTTCCGCGCCACCGAGCCCGGCGAGCGTCTCGCCGTGCACATCGAGTCGCGCCCGCGCGGTGGTGGCAATGACGGAGGCAAGTCCTTCGACGCCACCCTGAGCCTGCGCCGCCGCGAGCTCTCGCGGCCGCTGCTGGCCGGCCTCCTGGCCCGCTACCCGGCGATGTCGCTGCAGGTCGTCGCCAAGATCTATGCCCAGGCGGCGCGGCTGAAGCTGAAGGGCGCGCGCACCTTCCCGCACCCGCGGGGACGGCGCCCGAAAGGGTTCATCGCACCGTGAAGGACGCGCTGTCCCGGGCCGCGGTGAGCACCGTGCTCGGTCGCGTCAGCACGGGCCAGATCGAGGTGATCGAGGGCGGGCGCAGCCGCGTCTACGGCCCCGACTCCGCCGAGCTGCGGGCGACGGTGACGATCACCGACCCGGCCGCCTGGCGCGGACCTCTGCGCGGCAGCGTCGGGCTTGGCGAGGCCTACGTCGACGGGCTCTGGGAGACCGACGACCTCGTCGCCCTGATCCAGATCGCCGCCCGCGAGCTGCGCGAGCTCGACGGCCTGCGCGGCGCCGTCGCCCGCCCCCGCGCCGCCCTGCACAAGCTGCGCCGGCTGGTCCCCGAGAACACCAAGCCCCGCGCCCGCGAGCACATCTCCGCCCATTACGACCTCGGCAACGACCTCTTCGCCGCCTTCCTCGACGAGCGGATGATGTACAGCTGCGCCTACTACCCGAGCGCCGACGCGACCCTCGAGCAGGCCCAGCTGGCCAAGCTCGACCGGATCTGCGACCGCCTCCAGCTCGGCCCCGAGAACCACCTGCTGGAGATCGGCACCGGCTGGGGCGGGATGGCGATCCACGCCGCCAGGCGCAGCGGCTGCCGGGTGACCACGACGACGATCTCCCGCGCCCAGCACGAGCTGGCGGTGCAGCGGGTCCGCGATGCCGGCCTCGAAGACCAGGTGACCGTCCTGCTCGAGGACTACCGCGACCTCGAGGGCCGCTACGACCGGCTGGTCTCGGTGGAGATGATCGAGGCGGTCGGCTGGCAGTACTTCGACGAGTACTTCCGCCGCTGCGACCAGCTGCTGAGCGACGACGGGGCGATGCTGCTGCAGGCGATCACGATCGGCGACCGCATCTACGAGGTCGAGAAGGGGTCGAGGAGCTTCGCCAACACCCACGTCTTCCCCGGCGGCTGCCTGCCCTCCGAGAGCCTGATCACCAACTGCCTGCAGCGGGTGACGGACATGCGCCAGGTCTGGGTCGACGACATCACCGCCCACTACCCGCCGACCCTGGCGACCTGGCGCGAGCGCTTCTTCAGCGCCTGGGACAAGCTCCGCGACCGTGGCTACGACGAGCGCTTCCGCCGCCTCTGGGACTTCTACCTGAGCTCCTCGGAGGCCGGCTTCCGCGAGCGGCGGATCAACGACATCCAGGCGCTGTTCGCGAAGCCGAACTTTCGATGAGCGAGACGCTGCTGCTGATCCACGGGCTCGGCGGCTCGGGCCAGGTCTGGGACCCGGTGCTGCCGCTGCTGGAAGCCGAGCGCGAGGTGGTCGTCCTCGACATGCCGGGCTTCGGCCGCGAGCCGTCGCTGCCGGCCGAGGTCGAGCCGACCGCCGCCAACCTGGCGGCCAACCTGCACGAGCGCTGCCTGGCGCTCGGGATCGAGCGCCCCCACGTCGCCGGCAACTCGCTCGGGGCCTGGGTCGGGCTCGAAATGGGCCGCTTCGGCTGGGCCGCCTCGGTCACCGCCCTCTCCCCCGCCGGCCTCTGGCGGGCGCCGCTCGGCCCCCGCACGGGCGACACGCGCAGATGGGCGCGGCGCCTGCGGCCGCTGATCTCGCTGGCGCTCTGGGTGCCGCCGGTCCGCCACCGGCTGGGCTCCACCTTCGCCGGCCACCCCGAGCGGATTCCGCTCGACGCCGGCCGCGCGCTGGTCCTCGGCTGGATCGACGCCGCCGGCTACGACGGTGCCAACCGGGCGATGCGCACCCACCTCTTCGATCCCACCGGCTACCCGGAGGACGTGCCGGTGACGATCGCCTGGGGCGAGCTCGACCGCCTGGTCGGACCGCCGAAGCCAGAGCGCCGCCCGGCCGGCGCCCGCTTCCTCGTCCTGCCGGGGGTCGGCCACACGCCGACCTGGGACGACCCGCGGCTGGTTGCCCGTACGCTCCTCGAAGGAAGCCGAACCAAGGAGAGACTTTGATCGTCGAGAGAACCGAGAACCCGACCTGGCTGTCGAACGCCTACCTGGTCGCCGACCCCGAGCGCGGCACCGGCGTGCTGATCGACGGCAACGACGACCTCGACCCGCTGCTCGAGAAGGCCGAGCGCGAGGGGATCGAGATCAGCCACATCCTCGTCACCCACCCCCACCCCGACCACGTCGCCGGCCTCTCCGAGGCGCGCGCCAAGCTCGGCAACCCGCCGCTGGCCGCCCACGCGGAGACCGCCGCCGAGCTCGACGACGAGGTCGAGGTGATCCTCGCCGACGGCGAGAAGCTCGACGCCAACGGGATCGAGATCGAGGCGCTCTACACCCCCGGGCACGCCGCCGGCCACCTGGCGCTGCTGGTCGACGGGACCGACCTGTTCACCGCCGACGTCCTCTTCAAGGGCACGGTCGGCGGCACGCTGGCGCCCGGCGCCAGCGGCTTCGAGGACCTGCGGGCCTCGGTGATGCGGCTGATGGAGCTGCCGCCGGAGACCGTCGTCCACCCCGGCCATAAAGAGCCGACGACGATCGGCGAGGAGTTCGCCGAGAACCCCTTCGTGCGGATCTGGCGCGGGCTCGACGCGACCGGCGAGGAGGAAGTGACGGTCTGGGACCGGCCGGCGACCCT
Source organism: Solirubrobacterales bacterium (assembly GCA_033856455.1). Taxonomy (GTDB): domain Bacteria; phylum Actinomycetota; class Thermoleophilia; order Solirubrobacterales; family 70-9; genus VAYN01. The sequence continues at coordinate 4,190 of JAWVEZ010000004.1, forward strand.
GAAGCTCTGGGCGCCCGACTACGACGGCGGCAACAAGGCCTGGATCGTCTTCGGCGACTCGGGCGAAGAAGCGATCGTCGGCGGCAGCCAGGTGATCCGCGACCTTGCATAACCAACAGGTCAGAACGGGACGAGGCCCCGCCGGAGCGGGGCCTCGTGAGGACTGCGGGAGAGATGGAGCGGGGCGTTAGCGGATCACGGCCTCCATCAGGATCCAGCAGCCGTTGCTGTCGGTGGCGCCCTGGAAGGAGCCGCCTTTGCCGAGGGCCGGGGTGAAGAGCAGGGTGTTGTGGCCACCCGAGGAGCAGCGGACCATCGAGGCGACGTTGCCGCGCAGGGCGAGCTGCTGACCCTTCTTGACGGGGATGTTCACGGCGAACGTCTCGACCTTGTATCTGCCGCTTTCCTCGTTGGCTTCGGTCTGGCCGCTGAAGCTCAGCTTCGGGCCGGTGTAGGTGACCTTGGCCTTGGTGTCGCCGAGCGTGGTCGAGGTCGTGTGTTTGACCGTGGCGATCTGCGGGCGGAAGCTGCCGGCATCGGCGGCGATGATCCGGATCCGCTTGATCGTGCCGGTCTTCGGAGCGAACTCGCCGCCGTCGGGGCGACCGTAGGCTTCGTTCTGCACCATCGTGCAGGGAGTCAGGGTGCCGGGCTCGCACTGGATGCCGGGCGAGCCGTTGGACGGCTGCACGGTCGGGTTCAGCTTCGAGCCGAACTTGACCGGCGCGGCGGCCATGCCGGCAGCCGGCGCGACCATCGCGGCGACGAAGGCGGCGAGGGCGAGGGCGAAGCCGAGGCGGCGGGCGATCTTGCTGGTGAGGGTGGGGGCGGTGTGAGTCATCGGGGTTCTCCTTGGTCGAGTTGGTTGGCGTGTGCCATGAACCAACCTTCGCCCGGAACCCGAGCCGCTCCCAGAGACCCCAGGGGTGAACCTCCTCACCCCCTCGCTACTTAGAGGCCCCTCTGGGGGCCTCAATGTCGCGAGCGCGGATTCAGAGATCGCGCTGGCTGACGGCGCCGGTGTTGAGGGCGCGCTCGGCGACCGCGACGCGTTTCTGGTTCTGCGGCAGGTCGCCGACTTCGAGCTTCTCGAAGAGGGCGCGCATGTGGGTCTTCACCGCGTCGACGCTGAGGTGGAGCTCGGCGGCGATCTCCTGGTTCGTCGCCGGCGTCGCGAACTTGCCCCCGTCCTTATAAGGACGGCAGAGGGCGACGAGGACTTTGCGCTGGGCGGGGGAGATCGAGGCGGCGGCCGGCGCCTCGCTGGCAATCACCGTGGCTTCCGCCGCTCCCTCGCCGGGACGCCGGTAGAGCAGCTCGGTGCGGCCGAAGCGCAGCACGTCGCCGTCGCGCAGGTGCCGCCGCCCGTGCACGCGCTCGCCGTTGACGTAGGAGCCGTTGCGGGAGAGGCCATCGTCGACCAGCGTGCACTCGTCGCGCACCACCTCGATCTGGGCATGCAGGGCGGAGACCTCCTCGTCCCAGGCGAGCCGCAGGTTGGCCGACTCGGCCCGTCCCACCCAGAGCTCCTCGCTGCCCTCCGCGACCGTCGCGATCACCTGCTCCTCGCCGCCGTCGCGGTAGACGAGGAAGGGCCGCCCGGCCCGTTCGGCTTCGATCTGGGCCTTCAGCTCGGGGGCGCTGGCGACGCGTCTTCCTTCCACCCCGGGCATCCTAGGCGGCCGCCCGGCACCCAGCCCGTTCTACCGCCGGGCCTCAACGGACGGATGGGCAGCCGCAAAAAACCCTCGTTCTTTAGCGATTCCGCCGTTTCCTGGACGGATGTGCGAGACGGCGCGACTGGAGAAGTGGCCAGTCGACCTGCACACTGCAGGCATGGAAAGCGTCCAGGAATTCTTCTTCGACTGGTATCCCGTCTTCGGCGTGATCTTCATGGCCGCGCTGCTCCTCGTCTTCCTCAAACTGATGCGGAGCACGGTCGGCTCGACCAAGCCCGAAACCGTCAAGGCGAGCAAGACGGAGCCGGTCCTCTGGGAGGAGGTGCAGGGAGTCGACGCCGCCAAAGACGAGCTGATGGACGTCGCCGCCTGGCTGCGCGAGCCGAAGCGCTTCGAGGCGCTCGGCGCCCGCGCCCCGAGCGGCGTCCTCCTCTACGGCCCCCCCGGGACCGGGAAGACGATGCTGGCCCGCGCCGTCGCCGCCCAGGCCGGGGTCGACTTCTTCGCCGCCTCCGGCTCCAGCTTCGTGGAGATGTTCGTCGGCCGCGGCGCCGCCCGCATCCGCCGCCTCTTCAAGGAGGCGCGCAAGTCCGGCCGCGCGGTCGTCTTCATCGACGAGCTCGACGCGATCGGCGGCGCCCGCTCGGGCGGCGGCGACGGCGGCAGCAGCGAGCGCGAGCAGGCGCTGAACCAGCTGCTGGTCGAGCTCGACGGCTTCGAGAAAGCCCCCGGGACGGTGATCGTGATCGCCGCCTCCAACTACGTCGACAAGCTCGACAAGGCGCTGCTGCGCCCGGGCCGCTTCGACCGCCAGGTGCTGGTCGCCCCGCCCGACCGCTTCGGCCGCGAGGCGATCCTGCGCTCGCACGCGCAGGGCAAGCCGCTGGCCGCCGACCTCGACCTCGCCGACGTCGCCCGCAAGACGACCGGGCTGACCGGGGCCCAGCTCGCCAACGCGCTGAACGAGGCGGCGATCATCGCCGGCCGCGCCGGGCGCGACGCGATCGCCCGCGAGGACCTCGACGAGGCGCTGCTGCGCCAGTCGGTCGGCTCCCAGCAGGCGCGCCGCCTCAACACCAAGGAGCGGCGGATCGTCGCCTACCACGAGGCCGGGCACGCGCTCTGCCGCAAGCTGCTCGGGCTCGACCCGCCGGAGATCCTCAGCATCGTCCCGCGCGGCCCGGCGCTCGGCTTCGTCGGCCACTCGCCGGAGGAGGACAGCTACCTGAAGTCCCGCGACCAGCTGCTCGACGAGGTGGTGACGATGCTCGGCGGCCGCGCCGCCGAGGAGGTCGTGCTCGGCGAGCCCTACTCGGGCGCCTCCGACGACCTCAACCGGGTCCACCTGATCTGCAAGCAGATGGTCTCCGAGTTCGGGATGGGGGTCGCCCTCGACCACGACGGGCCGGCGCCGATCGCGCTGCCGACCGGCGACTACGCGGTCTCCGACGCCACCCGGCGCGAGGTCGACGTCGCCGCGACGACCCTCGCCCGCGAGGCCTACCGCCGCGCCCGCGCCCTGCTCACCGCCAACCGCGAGTGCCTCGAGGCGCTGACCGCGACGGCGCTGGAGCGGGAGACGCTGACCCGCGAGGAACTCGACGAGGTCTTCGCCGCCCACGAGCTGCACACGCTGGCCGAGCCGCGCGGCTCCGGCGCCGCCCTGGTGGCGATGAACCGCCCGCCGGCCGACCCGGCCTAGACCCGGACGCAGCTGTCCCCGGTCTGCGGGGACCGATGCGTTCGTGTGCGGGGTTACGATCCTGGCTGTGCAGCCAGTTCCCGCCGAGGAGTACTACTTCCCGCCCGGCCGCTCGCTGGCCCGCCGGGTCCACGGCGAGCGCTCGGTCGGGCTGCTCTACGGCCAGCGGGCGCTGCTGATCGGCGCCCTCGAGCCGCTCACCTACACCGGCACGATGCTCAGCACCAAGGCCGGCGAGTGGCCGTTCACGCGGCTGGCGCGGACCGCGAAGATCCAGGAGACGGTCTTCCTCGGCACCCGCGAGGAGGCCGACAAGGCGCTGGGCGCGGTCCACCGCCTGCACGAGCGGATCAAGGGCACGCTGCCCGAAGCGGCCGGCGCCCACCCGGCCGGCGCCGCCTACTCGGCCTTCGACCCGGAGCTGATGCTGTGGACGCTGGCGGTGATCGCCGACTCGGGCCGGGCGATGTACGAGGCGATGGTGCGGCCGCTGAGCGCGGACGAGCGGGAGCGGCTCTGGCAGGACTACGTCCGCTTCGGCGAGCTGTTCGGGCTGCCGGCCAGCGCCGACCCCGCCAGCTATCGCGAGTTCGACGCCTGGTGGTGGGAGAAGCTGCGCTCGCCCGACCTGCACGCCACCCCGCACGCGCTCGAGTACGCGCCGCTGGTCGCCTTCGAGCAGCCGGTGCCGCCGAGCGCGCGCGGCAACGTCGCGACCCAGAACCTGATCGTCAAGGGGACCCTGCCGCCGCGGGTGCGGGAGATCTTCGGGATCGAGTGGGGCCTTCGTCACGAGGCCGCCTTCCGCGCGATCACCGCCGCCCACCGCCGGGCCCGGCCGGCCTTCCCGCGGCGCCTGCGACGCGGCCGCAACGACTACTTCTTCGACATCGTCACCGAGTCCGAGCGCCGCCGCGGCGGCACCCCGCGGCCGGCCACACCGGCCGGCGCCGGCGACCGATACGGTCGTCTCGACCATGGTCCTCTGCACGGTCACCGACCCCGAGCAGGCCCTGCGCGAGATCAGCGCGGAGCCGCGCTGATGGCGACGCTGACGATCGACGCTCGCTTCAACGGCCCCAGCGGGAGCGGCAACGGCGGCTACAGCGCCGGCCTGCTCGCCGCCGAGCTCGAGGGGCCGGCGGTCGTCTCGCTGCGCAGCCCCATGCCGCTCGACCGACCGCTCAACTTGGTCCGCGAGGACGGAGTCGTGCGGGCGCTCGACGGCGAGACCCTGGTCGCCGAGGCGGAGCCGGCGGCGGCGCTGAACCTCGACCTCCCGGCGCCGGTCGCGGCCGCCGCGGCGCGCGAGGCGATGCGCGACTACTCGGCCCCGCTGGAGAGCCCGTTCAGCCGCTGTTTCGTCTGCGGGCCCGCCCGCGAGGACTGCATGGAGGTCTTCGCCAGCCAGGTCCCCGGCCGCGACGGCCTCGTCGCCACGACCTGGACGCCGCCGGCCTGGAGCGCCGACGCGGACGGCGCGGTGCGCCCGGAGTTCGTCTGGGCGGCGCTCGACTGCCCGACCTACTTCGCGGTCTACGGCCGCGAGCCGGTGCTCGGCTTCCTGGTCCGCCAGCAGGTCGAGATCGCGGCGCCGATCCGCGCCGGCGTCGAGCACGTCGTGCTCTCCTGGCCGCTCGCGGCCGACGGCCGCAAGCGCACCGCCGGAGCCGCCGTGCTCGGCCCGGAGGGCGAGCCGCTGGCCCGCGGCGAGGCGCTGATGGTCGAGCCCCGCTAGGCGCCTTCCCTGGGGACAACTAGGATGGGCGGCGGTGAAACGTCCCGGCGCGCACTGGAAGATCTGCCTTTCGCTCGCGCTGGCGCTGCTCGCGCTGGCCGCGCCCAGCGCCGCCAGTGCCGCCGAACGCACCGTCTCGGTGACCGGCAAGGCGACGCTCGAGGTGCCGAACGACAGCGCCCGGGTCGGCTTCGGCGTCAACGCCGTGCGCCGCACCAAGGCCGCCGCCCTGCGCGCCACCTCGGCCCGCCTGCGCGCGGTAATCGCGGCCGCGCAGGCGATCCCGGGAGTCGGCGACGGCGACGTCCGCACCGGCTCGGTCACGGTCGGCGAGTTCGAGCGCGGCGGCCGCAAGCTCTACCGCTGCGGCCAGGGGATCACCGTCACCCTGCACGAGCCCGAACGGGCCGGCGAGCTGATCGGCGCCGCCGTCGCCGCCGGGGCCAGCGGGGTCCGCGGACCGAGCTTCTTCATCGGCGATACCGAAGCCGCCTACGGGCGGGCGCTCGCCGCCGCCTTCGAGAAGGCGCGAGTGAAGGCGCAGCTGCTGGCGACGCAGGCGGGCGCAACGCTCGGGCCGGTACAGACGATCGTCGAGAGCGGCGGGATCGAACCGCCGGTGTTCGCCGCACCGGAGGAAAAGAGCGGCTCGGCCGACCAGGCACCGCCAACCAAGCCGAGCACCTCGACCGTGACCGCAACGGTCAACGTCGTCTTCCTGCTCCAGTAGACCCCTTGCTCGCCGCCTACGCAGCCAAGATCGACCCGGACAACCCGCTCGCGGGGCTCGAGATCGGCGAGGTTCCGGAGCCGGCGGTGCCCGAGGGCTGGGTCGAGGTCGAGGTCCGCGCCGCCGCCCTCAACCACCACGACGTCTGGTCGCTGCGCGGCCAGGGACTCCCCGAGGAGCGGCTGCCGATGATCCTCGGCTGCGACGCCGCCGGCGTCGACCCCGACGGCAACGAGGTGCTCCTGCACGCGGTGATCTCCAGTCCCGAGTGGCGCGGCGACGACTCGCTCGACCCGAAGCGGACCCTGCTCTCGGAGCTGCACCCCGGCACCCTCGCCGAGCGGGTCGCGGTCCCGCGCCACAACCTGGTGCCGAAGCCGGCCGGGCTGAGCTTCGCCGAGGCCGCCTGCCTGCCGACCGCCTACCTGACCGCCTACCGGATGCTGTTCACCCGCTCCGGCCTGCGGGCCGGCGACACGGTGCTGATCCAGGGGGCCGGCGGCGGCGTCGCCAGCGCCGCGATCCAGCTCGCCCGGGCCGGCGGCTTCCGGGTCTGGGCGACCAGCCGCGAGGAGCGCAAGCGCGCCTACGCCGAAGAGCTCGGCGCCCACGCCGCCTTCGAGTCCGGCCAGCGCCTGCCGGAGAAAGTCGACGCCGTCCTGGAGACCGTCGGCGAGGCGACCTGGAAGCACTCGCTGCGGGCGCTGAAGCCGGGCGGGCGGATCGTCGTCTCCGGCGCGACCTCCGGCTTCAACCCGCCCGCCGACCTGCCGCGGATCTTCTTCCTCCAGCTCGAAGTGGTCGGCTCGACGATGGGCAGCCGCGAAGAGCTCGGCCAGCTGGTCTCGCTGGTCGACGCCACCGGCCTGCGGCCGCGGATCGACCGCACCCTGCCGCTGGCCGAGGTCGCGACCGGGATCGAGGCGCTGGTCGCGGGCGACGTGCTCGGCAAGATCGTGATCGAGGCCGGCTAGCCGCATGGCCTGGACCGAGGTCTTCATCGTCCTCGTGATCAGCCATCTGGCCGGCGACTTCCTTCTGCAGACCGACTGGCAGGCGAAGTACAAGTACGGCGGGCTCGGCCCCGACCAGGTCCGCCGCCGCGCGCTCGGCACCCACATCGTCACCTACATGCTCTGCACCCTGCCGGCACTGGTCTGGATCGCCGCCGAGGGCGGGCTCGACCGCGCCGTGCTCGCCGCGATCGTCATCGCCGTCCCCCACTGGGTCCAGGACGACGGCCGCCTGCTGGACCTCTACATGGCGGCGGTCAAGGGCACCGCCGACAGCTCACCCGGGCTGCGGATCGCCGTCGACCAGTCCTTCCACGCCGTCGCGCTTTTCCTCACCGCGCTGGTCATCTCCAGCTAGGCGTGATCGTCCAGGACCCCAGCGAGGAACGATGGATCGTGCGCAGCTGAAGCCGGCGCTGCTGGCGACGCTCGCACTGCTCTTCGGCGGCGTCCTCACCGCCCCGGCGGGCGCGGCGCTGAGCGCCGAGACCCTGCTCGAACCGACCACGGTCGTGGTCGTCGACCTGCAGCTGCCGCAACCATCGGTCGAAGCGCTGGAAGCCGAACCGGACGAGTACGTCCAGGGGACCATGGCGCTCTACGAAACCGACGGCACGCCGGCGGGAATCGCGCCCGACCCGGTCGTGCCGGGACCGATCACCGTCGGCGTCCGCCTCAAGGGGAGCACCGGCTCCTTCCGCGATCTCCACGGCAAGGCCGCCTTCAAAGTCAAGTTCAACGAGTTCGTCAAAGGCCAGAAATTCCTCGGCCTGAAGAAACTGACCCTGAACAACATGGTCCAGGACGCCTCGATGCTGCACGAGTCCCTGGTCTACCCGGCCTTCCGCGCCGCCGGCATCCCCGCCCCCCACACCGGCTACGCCTACGTCTACGTGAACGGCGTCGACTACGGCATGCACCTCAACCTCGAGACGATGGACGACTTGGCGCTGGAAAAGCGGTTCGGCGAGTTCGACGATCCCCAGCACCTCTACGAGGGCGGCCCCTTCTTCGACGTGACCGCCGCGGACCTCGCCAAGTTCGAGGTCGACGAGGGCGACGAGGAGGAGCTCGGCGACCTCGAAGCGCTGATCGCCGCTGCCGCCGCCGACTCGCCGAGCTTCAGCAGCCGGATCGCGCCGGTCGCCGACCTCGATGAGATGAGGAGGTTCTGGGCGGCGGAGCGCTACCTCGGGCACTGGGACGGCTACTCGGGCCTGAACGTCAACAACTACTACCTCTACGGCGATCCCGAGGGCGTCTTCCAGATGCTGCCCTGGGGCACCGACCAGACGCTGCAGCTCTGGTCATATCCGTTTACCGGCAACGGCGGCCTGCTGTTCGACCAGTGCCTGGCTGAGGAAGCCTGCCTGGCCGCCTACCTGGAGGACCTGGAAGCGGTCGCCGAGTCGACCTCGGCGCTTGCCCTGACGCCGCGGGCCGAGGCCCTCGCCGCCCAGCTCGCCCCCTGGCAGGCGCAGGAAATCGCCGAGTCCGAGCGGGAGCTGTTCGGAGCGTCCGCGATCGCGGCCGGGATCGACCAGCTGCTCGAGTTCCTCGACCGGCGTCCCGGGGTGCTCGCCAAATGGCTCGACAGCGGCGAGCCTCCGGCGGAGCCTGACCCCGAGGAGGAAGAGCCGGCGGTGGAGCCGCCGAAGCGAGAGCAGCCGGCTCCCCCCGATCCGCCCGCCGTCTCCACCCGCCTCGGCCTCGACCGCTCCCAGCTCGGCCGTGGCCTCCTGATCGCCCGGCCGGCGGTGAGCGCGGCGGGGACGATCTCGTTGCTCGCCGAGCTCGGTACGCCGGAAGGGCGGAGGCGCGCCTGCGCCGCCGCGCCGAAGCAGGTCGGGGCCGGAGGCGCGGTGCTCCGCTGCCGGCTCACCGATGGGGTCCGGAGCCGCCTCGCCAGGGGACCGCTCGGCCTGCAGCTCACCGTCTCCCACCAGCCGGCCGGCGGTGGTCCGGCGCACGACGTGACCCGCCTGGTCCGCCTGCCGCGGCAAGCGTTCTGAGTGGGCGGTACTGGGCTCGAACCAGTGACCCCTTCCTTGTAAGGGAAGTGCTCTCCCAACTGAGCTAACCGCCCCGGCTATCCCAGGGTACCGCCGAGGTCGATGTCGAGTTTGTTCGGCCCCTCCGAACCAACTCGACACGGCTGCGATGATTCCGCGCCGATGGTCTCCCTGCAACGGAACCACTTCATCGCGCTGGTCGTCGGCGTCTGCATCCTCAGCGCCGGGATCGGCACGACGGTCGCGCTGATCGCCCAGACCGGCCCGGAGGGCCCGGCCGGGAAGCAGGGCAAGCAAGGACCGCGCGGGCCGCAGGGGGCCGAAGGCCCGTCGGGCGCTGCCGAGGTCGAAGGGCTGGAAGCCGAAGTCGAAGAACTGCGCGGCGAGGTCGAATCCTCGGACGAACTCGAAGGCCGGGTCGAAAGCCTCGAAGACGAAGTCGCCGGGCTCGGCGGGGTCGTCGACGAAGAACTCTGCGAGCTCGACGACCTCTTCTGCTGAACCTCCCGTCTGCTGAACCTCCCCCCGCCCCGCCCCGTATAGCGGGCCATGAAGAAGATCGCGCTGTTCGCCCTCGCCCTCTGCTCACTGCTCGCCGCCCCGGCCCTGGCCGCCGGCCCGACCGCGGAGACGAGCGCCACCAAGACCGTCTCGATCTCCGGCTTCGCCTACAAGCCGGCGACGCTGACGGTCGCCAAAGGGACGACCGTGAGGTTCGCCAACAACGACCAGGTCGCCCACACCGCGACCCGCGCCGGCGGCTTCAACACCAAACGGATCGGCGCCGGCAAGGCGGCCTCGGTCCGCTTCAGCGCGCGCGGCACCTTCCGCTACCACTGCGCGATTCACCCGGAAATGAGGGGCAAGATCGTCGTCCAGTAGCTTCGCGTAGGCTCAGCGGCGCATGAGTAGCGAGCTCAGCCACCACTCCCGGGCGACGGTCGAGGACAGCCGCGACCGCAGCTTCGGCGACGGCCGCTGGGGCAAACCCGAGTAACGCGGCACGTGGACACGGCGATCCTCTGGCGGTCGGCGCTGGTCCAGCTGGTCGCCGTAGCCGTCCTCTCCGTCGCGCTCGCCCTCGCCCTCCCCAAGAGCTTCTTCGAGGACTACGGCTGGCTCTCCGGCCCGCTCGCCTGGCTGCTCTGCGCCGCCCTCACCGCGCGAGTCCTGCGGCTGCCGCCGGGGCCGACCCTGCTCGGCGCCGTGCTCGCCGGCCTGCCCAGCCTGCTGTTCGTGGCGATCGGCCTGCACTGGGCGGGCGCGATCGTCGCCGTCGCCTGCTTCGCGCTCTGGTGCGCGCGGCTGGCGACTGTCACCTAGCCCCGGCGCAGGCGCGCCCGTGGGTGTCGATGACGAATTTTCTCTGCGCGACGGCCCGATTCTCGGTATTACTCATATATCCGTCCAACTAGCAGGGGACATCGTTTCAGCACCATGGCCGCGCTGCGTCTCGCAGCGGCAGCCGTCGTCGCCGTGCTCGCGCTGCTGCCCGCCGCCGCCAGCGCCGCCACCCAGGCGAAGCCGGCGGACGCCTTCGTCGAGACGGTCGGCGTCAACACCCACCTCGGCTACGACGACACGCCCTACGACAACTTCGCCACGGTGCGCCAGCGCCTCGGCGAGCTCGGGATCCGCTACATCCGCGACGGCTTCTCGCTCAACCGCTCCGCGGTCTACTCGCGGGTTCGCACCCTGGCCGGCGACGGGATCGGCCTCGACGTGATCGCCACCGACCCCCTGGGGCGCTGGCAGTTCGGCACGATCGACCAGCAGCTCGAGATGATCGAAACCGAGCTGCTGCCGGCGGTCGTCTCGATCGAGGGACCGAACGAGTACGACATCCAGGGCGATCCCAACTGGGCGCCGGTGATCCGCGAGCACACCCAGCGCCTCTACGAAGCGATCAAGAGCCGGCCGCGGCTGGCCGCGCTGCCGATCGTCGGGCCCTCGATCACCAGGCAGGAGAACATGCCGAAAGCCGGCGACCTCTCGCAATGGGCCGACTACGGCAACACCCACACCTACCTCTCCGGCGACATCCCCGAGCGCGACTCGATTTGGGAGCGCGAATTCGGCGCCGCCGCGCCGATCTTCGGCGGCAAGCCCTGGCAGGTGACCGAGACCGGCTACCACAACGCGGTCAATCGTCCCCTCTCCGGCCACCAGCCTGTCTCCGAGGCCGCGGCCGGGATCTACCTGCCGCGTCTGTATCTCGACAACTTCCGCCGCGGGATCGTCCGCAGCTTCGCCTACGAGCTCCTCGACGAGAAAGCCGACCCTGGAAAGACCGACCAGGAGGCCAACTTCGGCCTGCTGCGCAACGACTTCTCGAAGAAGCCGGCGGCGCTGGCGCTGGAACGGCTGCTCGGCCTGCTCTCCGACCGCGGCGCCGGCTTCACCCCGCAGAGCCTCGAGTACAGCCTCAGCGGCATGCCCACGAGCGGCCAGCAGATCCTCCTGCAGAAGCGCGACGGCAGCTTCTACCTGGTGCTCTGGAACCGGGTCAGCGTCTGGAACACCGACAGCCGCTCCGACCTCGACCCGGCCGAGGTCCCGGTCACGGTCAACCTGGGCGAGCCGATCGCCAGCGCCCAGATCTACCGGCCGAACGTCTCGGCGAGCCCGGTGGCGAGCGGGGCGAACCCCTCGAGCATCGAGGTCGCCCTCGGGCCCGGGGTGACGGTGGTGCGCCTGGCGCCCCCGGGGAGCGCACCGGACCCCCAGCCCGAACCCGAGCCGGAGCCAGGCCCGAACCCCCAGCCCGAGCCGGAACCCGAACCGCAGCCGGAGCCGGAACCGAACCCCCAGCCCGAGCCAGAACCCGAACCGCAACCGGAACCGAACCCCCAGCCGGAGCCGGAGCCCCAGCCAGGACCCGAGCCCGAGCCGCAGCCATCGCCCGAAGCTCCCCCGTCCGCACCCGAAGCCGAACCACCGGCGTCGGCGCCGACCGAAGTCGGCGGGGTGGAAACCGAATCGCCGTTGACCGCGACGAAAACCAAGCCCAAAACCGCGACCAGCAACGCGCCGCAGGTGCTCGAACCCGCCCGCGCCGAGACGATCGACCCGGTCATCCGGCCCACGGTCGTGACCGGCCGCCGCGCTCCGCTGTACTCGCCGCCGGCCCCCTGCCGCCGCGCCCGGCCCCGCCACGGCCACCGGATCGGCGAGACGATCTCCGCCGCGCCCGGCCGGCGGTCCTGGCTCTCGAACCAGCGGCACCCGAGCCGCGGTCACCTCTCCGGCAACTGCCCGGCGCCGCCGCGCCGCCGCTGAACGAGCGGTCCTAGCCCTCCCGGCCCGAGAGCTCGAACCAGACGAACAGCAGCGGCACGAAGACCCAGAACTGGGCGAGGGTGTAGTGGCGGAGCTCCCCGCGCAGGTCGACCCCGCGCAGCTCCTCGCGCAGGCGGGCGGGCCGGCGCAGCGAAAGCGCGTGGATCGCCAGCGGCACGTAGTTGGCGGCGACCCCGATCGCGTAGAGGCCGAGGATCGTCCCCACCGTCCCGCCGACCCCGAGCAGCAGGTAGAGCCCGACCCCCAGCCCCCCGACCGCGGCCAGCAGGAACTCGGCGATGATCACCCGCCGCCGCAGATCGGTCCCCTTCAGCGCGTGCATATCCACCGCCGCCAGGCGACGGACGTCGACTGGGTGAGTACTCATGCCCTTCGGCTACCCGACGGCGCCCCCGGCAATCGGCCCGCTGCGGTGGTTCAGACGACCGGCGGCGGCGTGCCCTCGGCGCTGGCGGCGAGCTCCGGGTCCCAGCCGCAGGTCAGGCAGGCGTGCTGGAAGGCGGAGCGGGCGAACCCCAGCGCCAGCGCGTGCGGATCGGCGGCGGCGATGACGTCGTTCCAGTCGAGGACGTACTCGCCGAGCTCCGCGTCCCAGCGCGACTGCGGCGGCGCCAGCTGGCCGCCCGCGAAGCCCTCCGGGGCGGGGTGCGCGTAGGCGTAGAAGGCCGCCTTGGGATAGCGATGGTCGCCGGGCCACCAGCCGACCGCGACCTCCTGGGAGTCCATCGCGTTGCGGAAGATGAAGTCCTGCGAGGGCGGCGCGGCGGGCTCGCCGGAGAAGAGGTTGACCGCGAGGTCGAGTGAGCCCCACCAGGCGTTGACCGGGGTCGAGCGACCGCGGTAGGGCGCCCGGTAGGCGGCCAGCACCTTCGCCGCCTCGGTTGCGGCGGCGAAGAATGCCTCGAGCCGGTCGGTGTCGTAGCTGGCGTGCTCGGTGTCCTCGTCGAGCGGGACGGTCCAGGTGACCTCCTGCGGCTCGGGGTCGATCTCGACCGGGCCGACCAGCTCGGCGGTCGCGGCGAGCATCTCGCGCGTGACCTCGCCGACCGCCCGGTGCGGGGTCAGCGGCACGGCGCGGCGGCCGCCGTCACTGGTCTCGACCACACCCTCGTGGGCGCGCAGGTCGAGCGCGACGACGAAGGCGCCGCGACCGTTCGGCGCCGGCAGCGGCGCCGTCTCCCAGCCGCGGGCGGTCTGGCGCAGGGCCGCGTGCTGCAGCTGCGGCTCGGGCGGTGCGAGCGTCGCCGCGAGCTTGCCGAGCACCTGGGTGTGGGCGTGCAGGGTGTCGCAGGTCTCGCTCCAGGCTTCGTAGTCGACCGATGGCCAAGCGCTCGCCATCGGACGAGGATAGGCGAGGGCGTCAGCGGGCGGAGCGGGTGCGGCGGGCGGCCTCGACCTGCTCGCGCGCCGCCCTGGCGCCGCGGTGGGCGGCCGCCGCTCCCTGCCCGGCGACGCGCACGGTCAGCTCGGCGCCGCGGCGCAGGATCGGCAGCGCCCGCGAGCGCCCGTCGGCGGGCACCAGCCGCGCTTCTTCCATCGCGGCCCGGACCACGAAGGCGGCCCCCGCGAGGATCAACAGCAACAGTCCCGATCCCGGGCTGCCGGTCAGCCCGACGACCAGGGCAAGGAAGGCGAGCCCGAAGAACGCCAGCTCCAGCCCGCCCAGCAGCTTCTCGTTCGGCTTCATCCCGACTGGTTCGGCGGCGGCCCCGGATTCCCTACGCGCCGGCTCCAGCCGGATGTGTGCCCAAACCGCCGGCCAGCCCGCGCTTCAAGCGCTTCCTGCCAATTCTTCGAGGGAACTCTGGGAGCCGCCAACGCCTCCGCCGTGTCCCCTGTGTCTCTCGTGTTGGTCGGCGGGCGTTCTTGGGCGCTCAGGCGATAACCGAGCTGACGAGCTCGGTACCGATAACGACCTCGACAACCAGGACGGCGGAAACGCGCGCGTTCTGTTTGGAAGCCATCGCCATAGTCGAGCGAGTGTAGCGGCCAGCTCCCTATTTGGAAAACGCCCTCGCCCCGGCAGGTCGTACTCCTCGAACACCACGCCCCGCCGCCTCAACTCGGCAACCTCAGCCTCGAGATCCTCGACCTGCCAACCCATCTGCGTGAACTCCCCCCGCGAGTTGCCAGCCGATTCGAACAGCGCGAACTCCACACCACCGCACCGATAGAGCAACCCTCCCGGCCGCTCCTCCACCGGCTCCAGCCAACTGCTCCGCATAGAACTTCCGCGCCCGATCGAGATCCTGCGCCGGCAACCTCGGCGCCACCCTCGCATCCCCAAGCATCTCGATCCCCTACCGCCCCGGGATCACCGAACCGCAGTCTCCATCCAACAGCGATTCGACCGAGATGAGACAGTGCTCTCGTGTCCAGACTCGCTCGCCGCGCCCTGCTCCTGTTCGCCGCTTACACCACCGTCCTCGCGGCCGTCGTCGTCGCGGGATTCCTAGGGCAAGCGGTTGGAATCTGGGCCTCGATCCTCTGGGGCGTGGGGATCCTCGCCGGCCTCGCCATCTACGGACGCAAGTGCCTGAGCCAGTCGCGCCCAAGCAAAAAGGGAGACGCCACCTCCCAAGGCCCGCTCTAGCAAGCCAACCTCCCTCAGACTGAAAGGACGCATGCCGTCCGCGCAGGGAGCAGGCTCGCAATATCGATGCGACCGAGTGCGACCCGAATCAGTCCGCCCGGCGCGAAACGAAGGACGTGCCCCTCAGGCGTTGATCGAAGGTGACCGAGCCGATTGTGATCTTCACGCGGCGCATGGCATTAGATGGCCACACCGCGCCTGCCGGAGCGGTCTCCGGCAATGATGACTTGTGCCTGCGAGACCGCGGCGTCCAGGTCCTCGGCAGTGGGCCGCTCTCGGATCGAACGACGAAGGTCGCGCGCAAGTCGCGTCCACCCCAGCCCATCCAGCTGGTCGGGCATCTCGTCCCGCGCCAGGGGGAAGGCATCGTTCGACAGCAGCACCCACCGCGCAACCAGAGACAGTGCTCCTCGCGTCTGCTCCAAGCCGGCGCCGTAGTCGCCGCTCGCGATGATCTGGCCCGCGAACTCCAACGCGTGTCGCGCCTGCCTGAGCTTCCGCCCAGCATCGGGCCAGGCGTCCCGCTCAGCCACGAAGGCCGCGGCTTCTCGAATCACGCCAGAGTCGAACAGCACGCAGCCGTACCAGACCGACCAATGCGCAAAGTCATCGCCTTGCCTCAGCTTTGCCCAGAAGCGATCTACGTCGTCGGCATAGAGATCAAGGTCTTGGGGGAGGTCAGCGGTTTGCAACGACGAGAGCCCGATGACGTGATAGTCCAAGTCGCTCACGCGGGTCCGACGGCCCCGGGCCGTCGAGCCGGAGAGGACGACCGCCTGGGCACCGCCGGCGCGAGCCCGATCCAACACCGTTTCGGTGATCGCCGCCAGATCGGCGGGCTGATGGCGATCAGCCCGCTCGCGATCGAAGGCCAGGCGTTCGGCCCAGACATCGCGGTCGCCAGGACGCGCCCGCCCGAGCGCTCCCCGTCGCGGGGCAAGTTGCTGCCAAGTCTCGGTGGCCGTCGTCATTCCAAATCAGCCTCGGCGATCTTCACCGCGGTCTCAACCTCGCTCAATACATCTTCGATCGAAAGCTCACCAAGCTCAGGATCCTCTCCCTCGTAGAACATCGCCTTGCGCTCCTCGTTGAGGAGTTGATGCAAGTCCGAGAGGTCTCTCGGCAAGACGCCTTTCAGCATCAGTTCGTGCGCCGCGTCCCGCCGCCGCCAATGCTGTTCGTCGATCGGAATCCCATGCTTTCCGGCCAGTGCATCGATCGCGGCCTCAAGGCTCGCGAAGCTCCACTGCACCGCATCTCTGAGATCCCCGGCGCCGGCCTCCTCCTGAGCCTTGCTCAGATGCTCCCGCGCCACCTCCACTTTCGGCTTCGGCGCCATGGGGCCATGCTACGCCGCGTCCCGGATTTGCCCGGTCGACCGCCTGAAACGCTCGCCGAAGCTGACTGCGGAGTCATCACCACACCGTTGCTCGCCGGTTGCGCAACAACGCCCG
>JAWVEZ010000005.1:0-7046 GCA_033856455.1 Solirubrobacterales bacterium
TGATCGGCGGCCCGGTCGGCGACGCCGGCCTCACCGGCCGCAAGATCATCGTCGACACCTACGGCGGCATGGCCCGCCACGGCGGCGGCGCCTTCTCCGGCAAGGACCCGTCCAAGGTCGACCGCTCCGCCGCCTACGCCGCCCGCTACGTGGCCAAGAACGTCGTCGCCGCCGGCCTCGCCGAGCGCTGCGAGGTCCAGGTCGCCTACGCGATCGGCGTCGCCCACCCGGTCAGCCTCATGGTCGAGACCTTCGGCACCGGCAAGCTGCCCGACTCGCGCATCTCCCAGCTGGTCGAGGCCGAGTTCGACATGCGCCCCGGCGCGTTCCGCGAGTACCTCGACCTGCACCGGCCGATCTTCCAGAAGACCGCCGCCTACGGCCACTTCGGCCGCAACGACGCCGACTTCACCTGGGAGAAGACCGACAGGGCGGACGCGCTTCGCGAGGCGGCCGGCATTACCGCGACCGCGTAATTCGGGCGGGCAGGTAGTCCGGGCGGGGGAGACCCACCGCCCTCCCGACCTTGTACGGCCTATGGCCCGTACAAACTCGGAAGCGCACAGCAGGACGGCCTGGCGGCTCGCTCGCGCTCAGCATGGGGTAGTCGCGCGGCGGCAGTTGCTGGCACTCGGCTTCTCACGCAACGCGATCGAGCACCGCCTGAAGATCGGGCGCCTGCACCCCGTTACGCGTGGGATCTACTCGGTCGGAAGGAGGGATCTCTCTCCCAAAGGACGATGGATGGCGGCGGTCCTGGTCTGCGGTGAGAATGCGTGCCTGTCCCACCGCAGCGCCGGAGCGCTCTACGGGATCTGCGAGGAGCGCTACGGCGTGATCGAAACCAGCGTGCGGGGAACGTCCGAACCCCGACGCGACGGTCTGAGGGTGAGAACCCGCCCTTCCCTACCCAGCCAGGACGTCGGCACCCTGGACCACATCCCGATCACCTCCCCGGTCCAGACCCTGATCGACTTGGCCACCGAGCTGCCGACCAAGTATCTGGCCCGAGCGGTCAACGAGGCCGACAAGCTCGAGGTGATCCTGGCCGACGACCTGCGAACCGCGCTCGACGGTTATGTCGGCATTCCGGGCGCAAAGCGGCTGTGCGCTCTCCTTGACAAGGACACCTTCGTCCTCACCCAGGAGGAGCTCGAACGTCTTTTTCTCCCACTGGCCAGGGAGGCCGGTCTCCCCCTCCCCCTAACTGGAGAGATCGTCAACGGCTACGAAGTCGACTTCTTCTGGCCCGGCCTGAAGCTGGTCGTCGAGACCGACGGGCTGCGCTATAACCGCACGCCTTCAGCTCAAGCCAAGGACGCGCGCCGCGACCAGACGCACACGGCCGCGGGCTACGCTCGGCTTCGCTTCTCCCACCACCAGGTCAAGTACGAGCCCGAATACGTCCGCCAAATCCTCGGCGAAACCGCTTCCCGCTTGGGCTAGGCCTGGGAGGGAGGCTGGGCCTCGCCCAAGCCGTGTTCGCCGGCGGCGTGGACGCCGGTGGCTTGGTCGACCCGGTGGACCACTTCCTCCGGGTTGGCGACGCCGGCGAAGATGAAGCTGTTGTCGTCGGTGGCGGCGGTGTCGAAGTCGACGTCGCCGATCTGCATGATCCGCTGGTAGACCGACTGCTGGTAGTTGACGTTCTGCACGCGCTCCAGGCGGGTCTCCTGGATCTCTCGGGAGATGATGCCGCGCTTGATGTTGAGGCGGCGGTTGGTGATCGTGTAGGTCGTCGCGACCCGCTTGACGAAGCCGATCAGCACGGTCAGGGCGATGACGACGAGGATCACGACGAAGGCGGTGGCGTTGCCGTCGACCAGCTTCGCGATCACGCCGAGGATCACGGCGACGACGAGCCCCTTCAGGTAGAAGCCGAGGATCGCCCGCCAGGACGGGTGGCCCTCGAAGATCACCTGCTCGCCGGGGCTGAGGTTGAGGCTCACGGGCGCCAGCATAAGCGTTAGGTCGCTGTCCGGAAACCCCCCACGCACGCCTGGTGGCCCCGGACACACTTCGCGGGGCGGTGGACGCAGTGTCCCCCGATCCCCATACGCTCGCCGGGATGTCGATCCTCAAGGTCGAGCCGCTGACCACCGCCCGCGCCCTGCGGGGACCGTTCGACTATCGCCGCCCGGCGTCGATGGCCGATCTCGAGGTCGGCAGCGTCGTCCGGGTTCCGTTCGGGCCGCGCCGCCTGCTCGGCGTCGTCGTCGCCACCGCCGAGACCTCGGAGCTGCCGCCGGAGCGGCTCGCCGAGCCGATCGAGGCGCTGGAGGCGGGGGCGCCGCCGGAGCTGGTCGGGCTCGGCCTCTGGGTCGCCCGCGAGTACTGCTCGACGCCCTCGCGCGGCCTGCAGCTGGTGCTGCCGCCGGGGACCGGCACGGGGGCCGGCGGGCGCACCGTGCGCTCCAAAGTCGAGCTGCGGGCGGAGATCCTGCCGGCCGGCGAAGCGGCGCTCTCCGGCGGCGAGCGGCTCGGGGTCAAGCAGCGGGCGACCCTGGAGGCGCTGAGCGCGGGGGAGATGTCGGCACCGGAGCTGGCCGCCGCGGTCGGCTCCGATCGCGCCACCCTGCGCCGCCTGGAGGCACGCGGCCTGGTCGCCACGCGCAGCTCGCATTTGCGCCGCGCTCCCGGCGGGCCGCGGCTCGCCGCCCCTGCCGAGCGCCCCGACCTGCTGCCCGAGCAGCGGGCCGCCGTCGACGCGCTGGTCGCCGCCCTCGACGGCGCCCAGCAGGGCGCCCCCCGCGAGCAGCTTTTGCACGGCGTCACCGGCTCCGGCAAGACCGAGGTCTACCTGGCCGCGGTCGAGGCGGCGCTGGCCCGCGGCCGCGGCGCGATCGTCCTCGTGCCCGAGATCGGCCTCGCGCCGCAGGCCGTGGCCCGCTTCCGGGCCCGGCTCGGCGACCGCTTCGCCGTCCTCCACTCGGCCCTCTCGGCCGGCGAGCGCTACGACGAGTGGCGGCGCCTGCGCAGCGGCGAAGCGAACGTCTGCGTCGGCCCCCGCTCCGCCGTCTTCGCGCCGGTCCGCGACCTCGGCCTGATCGTGATCGACGAGGAGCACGATCCCTCCTACAAGCAGGAGGGCGACCCGACCTACGACGCCCGCGCGGTCGCCCGCAAACGCGCCGCCGAGGCCGGCGCGGTGCTGGTCGCCGGGACCGCGACGCCGCGGCCGGAGTCATGGCTGGAGCTGCCGCGGCTGCAGCTGCCGAACCGGGTCGACGGCCTGCGGATGCCGCCGGTCAACCTGGTCGACATGCGCGAGGCCGATCCGCGTTCGGGGCCGTTGCACCCCGAAACCTGGGCCGCGCTGGAGCAGGTCCGGGCCAGCGGCGCCAAGGCGATCGTGATGATCAACCGGCGCGGTTTCGCGCCCTGGCTGACCTGCCGCTCCTGCGGGCACCACTGGGGCTGCCCGAACTGCGACGTCTCGCTGATCGTCCACCGCGGCAGCGGCCGCCTCGTCTGCCACCACTGCGCCCACACCGAGGCGGCGCCGCGCTCCTGCACCGAGTGCGGCTCGACCACGCTCGCCCAGGCGGGGGCGGGGACCGAGCGGGTCGAGGAGCTGCTCGCCGAGCGACTCGACCCGATGCCGGTCTTCCGCCTCGACTCCGACACCGCCGCCGCCCGCGGCGCCCACGCCTCGATCCTCGCGCGCTTCGGCGAGGCGCCGAGTGCGGTCCTGGTCGGCACCCAGATGGTCGCCAAGGGCCACGACTTCCCGGAGGTGACGCTGAGCGCGATCCTCGACGCCGACGCGACCCTGCGCTTCCCCGACTTCCGCGCCGAGGAGCGGACCTTCGCGATGGTCGCCCAGCTCGCCGGGCGCTCCGGCCGCGGCGCGGCTGGCGGTGAGGTGATGGTCCAGACCCTGGCCCCGGGCGCGGCCAGCATCGAGCACGCCGCCCGCCACGACTCGGCCGGCTTCCTCAAGGGCGAGCTCTCGCGCCGCCGGATCCTCCGTTACCCGCCCTACTCGCACCTGGTGCGGATCAACTTCTCCGCCGAGCTGGAGCCGAAGCTGGACGAAGTCGCGGGCGCGCTCGCCACGGAGCTGCGCGGGGCGCTGCCCGCGGACTCGGACCTGCTGGGGCCGGCGCCGATGTTCCGGGTCCGCAACCGCCACCGGCGGCGGATCCTGATCAAGGCCGCCGAGCGGGAGCGCACGATCGCCGCGGTCCGCACCGTGGTCGAGCGCCGCGCCGCCGACCGCTCGCTGAAGGACGTCGCGATCGGCGTCGACGTCGACCCGCAATAGCGCTCGGAGAGCGCGATTCGCGGCCCGGTACCCGCGCGGTTCCCGGCGCAAATACAATCGAGCCGTGAGTGACGAGCAGGCCACGGGGGCCGAGGAGCAGGAGCGCAAGGAGCTCGAAGCGGAGCTGATCGAGCGCCGCGAAGCGGCGCTTGCCCACGTGGTCAAGTGGGGCGACCCGGTCCTCAAGAGCAAGGCCTCGCCGGTCGAGTCCTTCGGGCCGGAGCTGCGGGCCGAGGTCGAGCGGATGATCGCGATCATGCGCGACGGGATGGGGGTCGGCCTCGCCGCCACCCAGCTCGGCGTGCTGCGCCGCCTCCTCGTCTTCCAGGCCGGCCCCGACGCCGAGCCGACCGCACTCGCCAACCCCGAGGTCGAGTGGCTCTCCGACGACGTCGTGGTCGCGGAGGAGGGCTGCCTCAGCCTGCCGCGGGTCTCGATGGACGTCGAGCGGCCGCTCTTCGTCCGGGTCAGCGGCCGGGACGCCGAGGGCAAGCGGATCGTGATCGAGGCCGCCGGCCTCGAGGCGCGCGTGCTCCAGCACGAGATCGACCACCTCGACGGCGTCCTGATCCTCGACCGCACCACCCGGCCCCAGCGCAAGGGCGCGCTGCGAGCGCTGCGCGAGGGCGGCACCTACCACCCGCCGAGCGACGACGACGACGAAGACGAGCTGCGCGAGCCTCGCACCGACGCGTGAGGACGGCCTACCTCGGCACCTCCGAGTTCGCCGCCACCGTTCTGAGGCGCCTCGCCGCCTCGCCCCACAAGCCGAGCCTCGTCGTCACCCCGCCCGACAGCCGCCGCGGCCGCGGCCGCCGTGAGCTGCCGCCGCCCGCCGCCGAGGCGGCCGCCGAGCTCGGCCTGCCGCTGCTGCAGAGCGCCAACGTCAACGATGAGGCGGCACTGGCGCGGCTCCGCGCCGCCGCGCCCGATGCGGTCGTCGTCTGCGCCTTCGGCCAGCTGATCCGCGAGCCGCTGCTCTCCGACTACCCGCTGCTCAACGTCCATCCCTCGCTGCTGCCCCGCTGGCGCGGCGCCGCCCCGATCGAGCGGGCGATCATGGCCGGGGACGCCGAGACCGGGACCTGCATCATGCGGCTGACCGCCGGCCTTGACTCGGGCCCGGTGGCGCTCACCGAGCGGACCGCGATCGACCCAGACGAGGACTTCGCGGCGCTCTCGGAGCGGCTGGCGGCGCTGAGCGGCGAACTGCTGGTGCGGGCGCTCGACCTGCAGGCGGCCGGCGAGCTCGAGTTCGCCGAGCAGGACGAGTCCGCGGTCACCTACGCGGAGAAGATCGACCCGGCCGAGCGGCGGATCGACCCAGCGCGGCCGGCCGCCGCGGAGGCGGCACGGGTGCGGGCGCTGACCCCGCACGTCGGCGCCTACCTGGAGCTGGTCGGGGGTGAGCGGCTCGGGGTGAAGAAGGCGCACGCGGTGCGGGGGGCCGGAGTGCCAGGCGCCGCGATGACCACCGAGCACGGCTCGCTGCAGATCGCCTGCGGCGATGGCTTCCTCCAGCTCGACGTCGTCCAGCCGGCCGGCGGCAAGCCGATGGAGGCCGAGGCGTATCTGCGAGGGCACGAGCTCCCGGAGCTGGCGTGATCGCGCCCGCCCGGCGACTCGCCTTCGCGACGCTCCGCGAGACCTTCGAGGACGGCGCCCACACCGAGCGCGCCTTCCGCGCCGGTGCCGAGCGGCTCGACCTCGAGGGTCGCGAGCGCGCCCAGGCCCAGCGGCTCGCCTACGGTGCCGTGCAGCGCCGCGGCACCGCCGACACGGCGATCGAGCGGCTCGCCAACCGCTCCCCGAACCTGCTCGACCCGCCGGTGATCGCGGCGCTGCGGCTCGGCCTCTACGAGCTGCTGTTCGCCGACGGCACGCCCGACCACGCCGCCGTCGACCAGGCGGTCGAGCTGGTCAAGAGCGCCAGGGTCGCCCATGCCGCCGGTCTCGTCAACGCGGTCCTGCGCCGCGCCGCCCGCGAACGCGAGCGGCTGCTCGCCGACCTGCTCGGCGACGACTCGACCCCGGAGAAGGCCGCCGTCGCCCACTCGGCGCCGCTCTGGCTGGTCCGCCTCTGGTGGGAGGAGCTGGGACCCGAGATCGCTCGCGCCCTGCTCGCCGCCTGCAACCAGCCAGCCGAGGTCGCTTTCCGGGCTCGCGAGCCGGAGGCCGCCCTGACGAAGCTGCGCGAGGCCGGGGTGGAGGCGGCGCCGGCAAGTGGCGGCTGGCCGCTGCGGACCGCCGAGACGATCGTCATCTCCGGCCGCACCGGCCCGCTGGTCTCCGAGCTGGTGGCGGCTGGCGAGCTGACCCCGCAGAGCCGCGGCTCGGCCGCCGTGGTCGAGGTGCTCGATCCCGGCCTCGAGGACCACGTGCTCGACCTCTGCGCCGGGCCGGGGATCAAGACCGGCCAGATCGCCGAGCGGCGCGAGGACCGCGGCCAGCTGATCTCGGTCGAGCTCGATCCGGAGCGGGCCGAGGAAGTCGCCGCCCAGGCGACCCGCCTGCATCTGCACAGCGCGACGATCTTCGAGGCCGACGCGACCAGCATGCAGCTGCCCGAGGAGTTCGACCTGGCGCTGGTCGACGCGCCCTGCTCGGACCTCGGCGCGCTCGCCTCGCGCCCGGACGCCCGCTGGCGCAAATCGCCGCAGACGATCGAGCGCGTCACCGCGATCCAGGACGCCGTCCTCCGCGCCGCGGCCCGCGCCCTGCGGCCCGGCGGCGCCCTCGTCTACTCGACCTGCACGATCTCCCGCGCCGAGAACGAGGA
>JAWVEZ010000006.1:0-8950 GCA_033856455.1 Solirubrobacterales bacterium
ACCAACGAGACCGCGTGGCGGGTGCTCAACCCCAACGGCCAGCACTCGATCGCAGCGGGGCTCGACGCGCCAATCACGATCGAAATCGCCGGTCACGCCGGTTATTACTGCGCCGGCATGAACAAGCACGCCAGCGTCGTGATCAACGGCAATGCGGGCGTGGGCGTCGCCGAGAACATGATGTCGGGCTTCGTCCACGTGCGGGGCGATGCCAGCCAGGCGGCGGGCGCCACCGCGCATGGCGGCCTCCTCGTCGTCGACGGCAATGCGGGCGCGCGCTGCGGCATCTCGATGAAGGGCATCGACATCGTCGTGCGCGGCTCGGTCGGCCACATGAGCGCCTTCATGGCGCAGTCGGGCCGCCTGCTGGTCTGCGGCGACGCCGGCGAAGCGCTCGGGGACTCCATCTACGAGGCGCGGATCTACGTTCGGGGTGAGGTCACCAGCCTCGGCGCCGACTGCGTCGAGAAGGATCTCCGCGACGAGCACCGCCAGGAGGTCGCCGAGCTGCTCGCCGCGGCCGGGATCGACGACGTCGAGGCCGGCGAGTTCCGCCGCTACGGCTCGGCCCGCCAGCTCTACAACTTCGACGTCGACAACGCGGCGGTGGCGTTCTGATGACCGCGGCCGGGAACGACCGCAGCGCGCCGCACCCCGGCCTGCGCGAGTCGGCGACCTTCGACCGGGCGACGATCCACGAGATCCAGCGCGCCGCCCGCGAGGGCATCTACGACATCCGCGGCGGCGGCGCCAAGCGCCGCGTGCCGAGCTTCGACGACCTGCTGCTGCTCGGCGCCAGCGTCTCCCGCTATCCCCTGGAGGGCTATCGCGAGCGCTGCGAGACCGACGTCGTGCTGGGCACCCGCTTCGCCAAGAAGCCGCTGCACCTGAAGATCCCGGTGACGATCGCGGGGATGAGCTTCGGCGCCCTCTCGGCCCAGGCCAAGGAGGCGCTCGGGCGCGGGGCCAGCGCAATGGGCACCAGCACCACCACCGGCGACGGCGGCATGACCGCCGAGGAGCGGGGCCACTCCGAGACCCTCGTCTACCAGCTGCTGCCCTCGCGCTACGGGATGAACCCCGACGACCTGCGCAGGGCCGACGCGATCGAGATCGTCGTCGGCCAGGGGGCGAAGCCCGGCGGCGGCGGCATGCTGCTCGGCCAGAAGATCTCCGACCGGGTCGCGGCGATGCGCAACCTCCCGACCGGGATCGACCAGCGCAGCGCCTGCCGGCACCCGGACTGGACCGGCCCCGACGATCTCGAGATCAAGATCGAAGAGCTGCGCGAGATCACCGACTGGCAGAAGCCGATCTTCGTCAAGGTCGGGGCGACCCGGACCTACTACGACGTCGCCCTGGCGGTCAAGGCGGGCGCCGACGTGATCGTCCTCGACGGCATGCAGGGCGGAACCGCGGCGACCCAGGAGGTCTTCATCGAGCACGTCGGCATCCCGACCCTGGCGGCGATCCCGCAGGCGGTCCAGGCGCTGACCGAGATCGGCATGCACCGCAAGGTCCAGCTGGTCGTCTCCGGCGGGATCCGCAGCGGCGCCGACGTCGCCAAGGCGCTGGCGCTGGGCGCCGACGCGGTCTCGATCGGCGTCGCCGCCCTGATCGCGATCGGCGACAACTCGCCGGCGCTCGACGACGAGTACGCCGCGCTCGGCTCCGCCGCCGGCTACTACGACGACTGGCACGAGGGCCGCGACCCGGCCGGGATCTCCACCCAGGACGAGGAGCTGGCCGCGCGGCTGGACCCGGAGCTGGGAGGCCGGCGCCTCGCCAACTACCTGCGCACGCTGGTGCTCGAGACCCAGACCCTGGCCCGGGCCTGCGGCAAGTCGCGCGTCCAGAACCTCGAGCCCGAGGACCTGGTCGCCCTGACCGTCGAGGCGGCGGCGATGGCGCGGGTCCCCCTGGCCGGCACGAGCTGGGTCCCCGGATCGGAGGCGCGCTGATGTCCTTCGTCCTGCACTGCCCCAACTGCGGCCCCCGCGAGGTCACCGACTTCGGCTTCGGCGGCGAGGTCACCGAACGCCCCAGCTCGCGCCCCGCCTTCGAGGACCTGAACCGCTACGTCTACTTCCGCGCCAACGTCGCCGGCCCCCAGCGCGAGTGGTGGGTCCACCGCTCCGGCTGCGGCCAGTGGTTCCTCGCCGAACGCGACACCCGGACCAACGAGGTCGCCTGGACGGCCCGGCCGGCGGATGCGCCGCCCGCCGCCGGCGTCGGCAGCCCCGCGGGAGGTGGCCTCCAATGAGCGCCGCCGCCAACCGCCTGCCCCCCTCGCCGGCGCAGCGCGTCGACCAGAACGCCGTGGTCGGGTTCCGCTTCGACGGCAAACCGCGCACCGGCCTGGCCGGCGACACGATCGCCTCGGCCCTCTACGCCTCCGGCCAGCGGACCCTCTCGCGCAGCTTCAAGTACCACCGCCGCCGCGGCGAGCTCTGCGGCTGCGGCCAGTGCGCGAACTCGCTGGTCACGGTCGACGGCGCCCCCGGCGTGCGCGCCTGCGGCGAGCCGCTGCGCGAGGGGATGCGGGTCGAGCACCAGAACGCCTGGCCCTCGCTCGCCTTCGACGTGATGAGCGCCACCGATCGCTTCGGCGGCCCCTTCACCCCGCCCGGCTTCTACTACAAGACCTTCATCCGCCCCCGGCGGCTCTGGCCGCTCTACGAGAAGGTGCTGCGCAGCGCTGCCGGCCTCGGCAAGCTGCGCCGCCGCCAGGACGAGCGCGAGTGGCGCACCGAGTACCGGCGCCGCCACTGCGACGTGCTGGTTGTCGGCGGCGGCGTCGCCGGCCTCTCGGCCGCCCTGCGCGCCGCCGAGCTCGGCGCCGACGTCGTCCTCTGCGACGAGGACCGGGAGCCGGGCGGGGCGCTGCTGTTCGAAGGCGCCCACGAGCGCGCCCGCGAGCTCAGCGCCCGCTGCGTGGAGGCCGGGGTGGAGATCCTCTCGGGAGCGCCTGCGCTCGGTTTCTTCGACGGCCTCGTCCCGGTCTGGCAGGGGAGCACCCTGCACCAGATCCGCGCCCAGCGCCACGTCGCCGCCACCGGCGCCCTCGAGCAGCCCCTGGTCTTCCCGGACAACGACCTGCCCGGCTCGATGCTCTCCTCGGGCGCGCTGCGCTTCGCCGCCCTCTACGGGGTCG
Organism: Solirubrobacterales bacterium; assembly: GCA_033856455.1. Classification (GTDB taxonomy): domain Bacteria; phylum Actinomycetota; class Thermoleophilia; order Solirubrobacterales; family 70-9; genus VAYN01. Next base: position 3,155 of record JAWVEZ010000006.1, read on the forward strand.
ACCCCGGTGCCTGCGTCGTCGCCGGCATCGACGACCGCGCCCTCGAACGGGCGCTCAGCCTGCACCGCCTCGGAGTTGACGTGCGCGCGGTGGCCGACCTTCGCCCCGACGCCGACGGCCCGCTCGGCGGCGCCCTGGAAGGGATCGGGATCGAGTTGATCCGCGGCGTCACCCCGGTGCGCGGGGCCGGCCGCGGGCAGCTTCAGCAGGTCCATCTCGCCGCGGTCGACGCCGCCGGCCGGGCCAAGGGCTCCCCGCGCCGGATCGACTGCGAAGTGCTGGCGATGTCCGGGTCCGAGGTGCCGGCGAGCTCACTGCTGCTGCAGTCCGGCGCCAAGGCCCGCTACGAGGAGGAGTTCGACGCTTTCCTCCCCGAGCAGGCGCCGGCCGGCGTCCACCCGGCCGGCGCGGTCGCCGGCGCGCCGAGCGCGGAGCTCGCCGCGCTGTCGGGCTCGGTGGCCGGGGCCGAGGCAGCACTGGCCTGCGGCTACGGCGACGCCACCGAGCGCGAGCGGGCCGCGGCGGAGCGCGCCAGCCTGGCGGAGATCAAAGAGGCGCCACGGCGGGCAACCGCTCCGGCGCTCGCCCACGACGGCGGCCGCGGCAAAGCCTTCGTCGACCTCGACGAGGACATCACCGTCAAGGACATCCGCTACGCGGCGGAGGAGGGCTATGACTCGATCGAGCTCTCCAAGCGCTACACGACCGCGACCATGGGCCCCTCGCAGGGGCGCTTCTCCCAGCTCGCCTCGGTCCGCGCGCTGGCCGACAAGACCGGGCTCTCGCTGGGCGAGGTCGGGCTGACCACGGCGCGGCCGCCGTGGACGACGGTGCCGATGGGCGTGCTCGCCGGCCGGCCCTTCGAGGCGGCCAAGCGCTCCTCGATCCACGCCCGCCACCGCGAGCTTGGCGCCTCCGTGCGCTGGGCCGGCGACTGGCGCCGCGCCTACGACTACGGCGACGTCGAAGCGGAGACGATGGCCGTGCACCAGGGAATCGGCCTGATCGACGTCTCCACGCTCGGCAAGCTGATCGTCCGCGGCCCCGACGCCGGCGAGCTGCTCGTCCGGCTGTACCCGAACCGGATGTCGACGCTGAAGCCTGGCCGGGTCCGCTACGGCGTGCTCACCTCGGAGTCCGGCCGGATCAGCGACGACGGGACGGTCTGCCGCCTCGACGACGAAACCTTCTACGTCACCACCACCTCCAGCGGCGCCGGCGCGGTCGAGCAGTGGTTCACCTGGTGGATGGCCTCCTGGCCCGAGCTCGACGTCTCGCTCACCGACCTGACCCAGGGGATCAGCGCGATGAACCTGGCCGGGCCGGGTGCGCGCGAGGCGCTGGCGAAGCTGACCGAGCAGGACGTCTCCGCCGAGGGGCTCGTCTACCTCGACGGCCCGCAGCTGACGGTTGCCGGCGTCCCCTGCCTGGTCCTGCGGATCGGCTTCGTCGGCGAGCTGGGCTACGAGCTGCACTGCGCCGCCCCGCACGGCCCCGCCCTCTGGGACGCGATCGTGGCCCAGAACGCGCGCCCCTTCGGCCTCGAGCCGCAGCGGATCCTGCGCCTGCAGAAGATGCACATCCTGGTCGGCCAGGACACCGATTCCGAGACGACGCCGTTCGGGGCCAACCTCGGTTTCGCCGTCAAACTCGACAAGGAGCAGAACTTCATCGGCCGCTGGGCGCTCGAGCACTACGCCGAGCGCGATCCCGTGCAGGCGCTGGTCGGCTACAGCTGCCCCGGCGGCGAGGTTCCCACCGAGGGAGCGGCGGTGGTCGACGCCGGCGGCACCGTGATCGGCCAGGTCACCAGCGCCCGCCGCTCGCCGCTGCTGGAGCGCTCGATCGGGCTGGCGCTGGTCGCCCCCGCCTTCGCCGCCGACGGCGGCGAGATCACGATCTCCGACAACGGCAAACGGTTCGCCGCGACGGTCCAGACCGCGCCCTTCTACGACCCCGAAGGCGAGCTGCTGCGATCGTGAGCCTCGACTTCCTCTCTCCCTCCAGCTCCGCGCCCGTCCCGGCCCGCAGCCCCCTGCTCGACCCGGCGCTCGCCGCTGGCGGCCGCGCCGAGCGGCAGGGCAGCTGGGAGGTCGCCGGCTCCTTCGCGGAGCCGGGCGCCGAGGCCGCGGCCTGCGCGGAGACGGTCGGCTTCGCCGACCTCTCGGCGCTGACCAAGCTGGAGCTGCAGTGGCCCGCCGAGGCCCTTCGCTCCGGCTTCGACGCCGGTCGCGCCGAGCGCCTGGCCGACGGCTGGCGCTGCCCGGTGCGGCCGACCCGCGAGCTCCTGCTCGGCGAGCCGGGGCGCCCGCCGGCAGAGCTCGCCGAGCTGGCCGAGGGAGGCGCACGCAGCGTCGACCTGACCGCCGCGCTGGCGGCGATGGCGATCGCCGGCCCGCTCGCCCGCGAGACCTTCGCCCGCTTCTGCGCGCTCGACCTGCGCCCGGCGAGGCTGCCGGTCGGCGGCTTCCGGCCCGGCTCGGTCGCCCGCACCCCGGGGTACGTGCTGCGCGAGGGCCCCGACCGCTACCTGATGATCTTCGGCGCCGCCTACGCCCAGTACGTCTGGGAACTGGTCGCCGACGCTGCCGCCGCGCTCGGCGGCCGCCCGGTGGGGGGAGCGGCACTGCCCCCGGTCGAGATGGAGGGACCCGATGCGTGACATCTTCCGCAAGCGCCGGATGTGGAACTTCCGCTCCGAGCTGAAGCCGAGCTACGACGTGGTGATCATCGGCGGCGGCGCCCACGGCCTCGCCGCCGCGCACTACCTGGCCCAGCAGGGCATCACCGACGTCGCCGTGATCGAGAAGTCCTACATCGGCTCCGGCGCCGCCGGCCGCAACACGACGATCCTCCGCTCCAACTACAAGACTCCCGAGGGCGCGCGGTTCTACGACGCCTCGGTGAAGCTCTACGAAGGGCTCGGCGCCGAGCTCGACTTCAACCTCCTGTTCAGCCAGTGCGGCCACCTCAGCCTCGCCCACTCCGACCGGGCGATGTTCGTGATGGCCAACCGGGCCGAGGTCAACCGGCTGCAGGGAATCGACTCGCAGCTGATCGGGCCCGACCAGGTGCAGGAGCTGGCCCCGGCGATGTACGTCGGCCCCGACACCGCCTATCCGATCATGGGGGCGCTCTACCACCCGCCCGGCGGGATCATCCGCCACGACGCCGTCGTCTGGGGCTTCGCCCGTAGCGCCGACGAAGGCGGGGTCGAGATCCATCCCTACACCGAGGTCACCGGCCTGCGCCGCGAGGGCGACCGGATCGCCGCCGTCGAGACGGACAAAGGCACCGTGCGCGCCGGCACCGTGCTCAACTGCACCGCCGGCTGGTCGAGCCTGATCGCGGAGATGGCCGGCCTGCGCCTGCCGATCACCACCCACATCCTGCAGGCCTGCGTGACCGAGCCGGTCAAACCCTTCCTCGACGTGGTCATCGTCTCCTCGCAGATGCACGTCTACATCAGCCAGTCCGACCGCGGCGAGTTCGTGATGGGCTCGGAGATCGAGCCCTGGACCACCTACCGGACGCAGAACACGCTCAACTTCCTCCAGGATCTCGCCCGCGACACGATCGAGCTCTTTCCGCAGCTCGAGCGCGCCCGGCTGCTCCGGGCCTGGGCGGGGCTCTGCGACCTCTCCCCGGACTACAGCCCGATCCTCGGCGCCACCGAGGTCGAGAACTTCCACGTCTCCGCCGGCTGGGGCACCTACGGGTTCAAGGCGGCGCCGATCGTCGGCAAGACGCTGGCCGAGCTGGTCGCCACCGGCCGCACCCCGGAGCTGATCGCCCCCTTCGCGCTGAAGCGCTTCTACACCGACGAACTCGTCTCCGAGCTGGCCGCTGCCGCGGTCAGCCACTGAGCGCCCGGTCGATGAGCGAGACCGCGCCGAACACCGCCAGGCTCGTGGTCGCCTGCGAGGACCGTCCGGGGATCGTCTCCGCGATCGCCGGCTTCCTCGCCGACCGCGGGGTCAACATCCTCACCTCCCACCAGTACTCCCGCGGCAACGGCAGCGGCCGCTTCTTCCTGCGGATGGAGTTCGCGTGCCCCCCGGGCCTCGAGGTCGCCACCCTGGAGGAGCGGTTCGAGCAGGACGTCGCGAAGCCGTTCGAGATGGACTGGCAGATCTGGCAGACCGGCCGGGCCAAGCGCGTCGCGGTCCTGGTCTCCAAATACGACCACTGCCTGCAGGAGCTGCTGTGGCGCTGGCGCCGCGCCGAGCTCGGCGGCGCCGAGCTGGCGCTGGTCGCGTCCAACCACCCCGACCTGAAGGAGCCGGTCGAGGCGTTCGGCCTCCCCTACCACTACATCCCGGTCGAGAAGGGCAAGAAGCCCGAGGCGGAGGCGGCCCAGCTGGAGCTGCTCGCGGGCAGCTGCGACCTCGTCGTGCTGGCGCGCTACATGCAGATCCTCTCCGGCGAGTTCCTCCAGGGGCTCGGGGTGCCGGTGATCAACATCCACCACAGCTTCCTGCCCGCCTTCGCCGGCGCCGGCCCTTACGAACGGGCGAAGGAGCGCGGAGTCAAGCTGGTCGGAGCGACCGCCCACTACGTCACCGAGGAGCTCGACGCCGGCCCGATAGTCGAGCAGGATGTGATTCGGGTCGACCATGCCGACTCTGCCCGCGAGCTGGAACGGCTCGGCGCCGACATCGAGCGAGCGGTGCTCGCCCGGGCCGTGCAGTGGCACTGCGAAGACCGGATTCTGCTCGACGGCAACACGACCGTGGTCTTTTGACCCATGGCGCCTAGAAACGTGTTCGGCGTCGCCGGCCTGCACCGGCGTCCGCGATGCGTGGTGATCGACGGCAAGGCGATCGCCGCGGAAGAGCGCGCCGACACGGCCGCCCGGGTTCGCGAGCTGGTCGCTCGCGGTCGCCCGGTGCCCGTGCTGGCCACTGTGCTGATCGGTGACGATCCCGCTTCGGCGGTCTACGTCAAGGCGAAGCACAGGGCCTGCGACGAGGTTGGCATCGGCAGTGTTCGCCATCACCTGCCCGCGGACATCAGCCGGGCGGAGGCATTGGCCCTGATCGACGGCCTGAACGAGGACCCCGGGGTGGCCGGAATCCTCACCCAGCTGCCGCTGCCTCCCCATCTCGACGGCGCCGAGCTGACCAACCGAATCGACCCCGGGAAGGACGTCGACGGCCTGACCGAGATCAGCGCCGGTCGCCTCGCCCTGGGCATACCCGGACTGCGCCCCTGCACCCCCTCGGGGGTGATGGCGTTGCTGGCGCGAACCGGCCTCGAGCTCGAAGGCCGGAACGCGGTGGTGATCGGTCGCTCGAACCTGTTCGGCAAGCCGATGGCCCAGATGCTGACCGCGGCCGACGCGACCGTGACCCTGTGTCATTCACGAACCCGCGAGATGGCTGTGATCTGCCGCCAGGCGGATGTCCTCATCGCCGCTGTCGGTCAGCCCGAGTTGGTCCAGGGCAACTGGGTCAAGCCGGGGGCAACCGTGATCGACGTCGGCGTCAACCGGACGGGAGGCGGCCTCGTCGGTGACGTCGACTATGCCGCCGCCGCCCGCGTCGCCGCCGCGATCACACCGGTGCCGGGCGGCGTCGGGCCGATGACCATTGCCTTCCTCATGCGAAACACGGTGGAGGCCGCGGAAGCGGCATCGGCGCAAAGCGCCTCCGCCGACAACAACCTCAAGGAGGAGTGAAGCGATGGCCAAGGTCCTTTGCGTGCTCTACGACGACCCGGTAGACGGCTACCCGCCGGCCTACGCGCGCGACGACGTCCCGAAGATCGAGTCCTACCCCGACGGGCAGAGCGCCC
>JAWVEZ010000007.1:0-21412 GCA_033856455.1 Solirubrobacterales bacterium
ACGACGAGGTCGACCGGCTGGAGAAGCTCTCGACCGGCGAGTCCGAGCTGACCGGCACGCCCTCCGGCTTCCGCGACATCGATGCGATCACCGGCGGCTTCCAGCCCGGCAACCTGATCATCGTCGCGGCGCGGCCGGCGATGGGCAAGAGCGCCCTGGTCGCCAACATCGCCGAAAACGTCGCGGTCAAACGCAACCTCCCGGTCGCCTTCTTCTCGCTCGAGATGTCCGAGGTCGAGCTGGCCCAGCGCTTCATCGCCTGCCGGGCGCGGATCTCCGGCGACAAGCTGCGCAAGGGCCAGGTCTCCCAGCGCGACTGGCCCAAGGTCCTGCGGGCGAGCAACGAACTCGCGGAGGCGCCGCTCTGGTTCGACGACTCCTCCGACCTCGGGATCCTCGACCTGCGGGCGAAGGCACGCCGCCTGCACGCCCAGGAACAGGAGCGCGGCGGGCTCGGCCTGATCATCCTCGACTACATGCAGCTGATGCGGTCCGACGACCACCGCGCCAACCGGGTCGAGCAGGTGGGTCAGATCAGCCGCGGACTGAAGATCCTCGCCCGCGAGCTCGAGGTGCCGGTGGTCGCGATCTCGCAGCTCTCGCGTGCGCCCGAGCAGCGCACGCCGCCGAAACCGCAGCTCTCCGACCTGCGCGAGTCAGGCCAGATCGAGCAGGACGCCGACGTCGTCGCCTTCCTCTACCGGGCGGACTACTACCGCGACCCCGACGAGGAGCCCGACGGCCTGGCCGACCTGATCATCGCCAAGCACAGGAACGGCCCGATCGGGACCAGGTCGCTGGTCTTCCTCGACCGCTTCCCGAAGTTCGCCGACTACTCCGGTCAGGACCAGCCGGTCGAACAGCCGGCCGGCGAAGGGCCGCCGCTGGAAGACGCGGCCGCGGCGGGGCCTGACTTCTGATGCCGGCGATCGCCCGCTCCGAGCCCTTTCGCGACCAGGTCTGCCCGCTCGGCGTCTGCGACGGCTCCGGCTGGATCCTCGGCCCCGAAGACGTGGCGCGGGCCTGCGAGTGCCGGGCCGAACGCCTGAACCGGGGCCGCAGCCGCGGCATCTCCTCGGTGATTCCGCGGAAGTTCCAGGGAGTCTCATTCGATCGGCCGCCGATCAGCGACATGGCTCACGAACTGTCGAGTCGCGAGGCAGTTAAGGCAGTTCAGAGATTCGTGGATGACCTACCTAAGAACCTCCGGATGGGCCATGGTCTTTGGCTGGCAGGCGACACGGGGACCGGCAAGACCTCCCTTGCGATGTTGGTTTCTAAGGAAGCAACGGCCCAAGGTAAGACCGTCGCGATCTATTCGCTTCCCAAGCTCTTAGCTCGGATACGTCGTACCTACGACTCTCAGCCAGGTGGAGAGTCATACCTCTCATTCTTTGAGCAGCTCACCTCGGTCGACCTGCTGCAGATCGACGATGTCGGCGCGGAGAAAAGCTCGGAGTGGGTCCTTGAACAGCTCTACTCGATTGTCAATGAGAGATACGAGGCGGAACGCTCGATTGTCGTGACCACGAATCTCGATGAGTACAAGCTGCTCGAACAGATCGGCGAACGAACCGTTTCTCGACTTCTGGAGATCTGTGGGGAGCCGAAAACGCTCTCCGGACCGGATCATCGTTCTAAGACTGAGCATCGATTTGATCGGGAGAAGTTCGAGGCAAGAGCGAGCAGCCCCAGCACCGTTCCGCGCCATCCTTAGGCAACCGTCAGAATCCCAGCCCGATGCCAGGCGTAGTCATAGTCGGCGCCCAGTGGGGCGATGAGGGCAAGGGCAAGATCACCGATCTGCTCGCCAAAGACGCGACCGCGATCGTCCGCTTCCAGGGCGGCAACAACGCCGGCCACACGATCGTCCGCGACGGCGAGGAGTTCAAGTTCCACCTGATCCCCTCAGGGATCCTGCACGCCGACAAGACCTGCGTGATCGGCAACGGGGTCGTGGTCGACCCGCGGGTGCTGTTGAGCGAGATCGACGGGCTCAAACGGGCCGGGATCGGCGTCGGCAACCTGCGGCTCTCCGCCAACGCGCACCTGATCATGCCCTACCACGTGCTGCTCGACCAGGCGGGCGAGACGAAACTGGGGAAGAACTCGATCGGGACGACGCGCCGCGGGATCGGGCCGGCCTACGCCGACAAGGCGCTGCGGCTGGGGATCCGGGTCCAGGACCTGCTCGACGAGAAGATCCTGCGGACGAAGATCCGCGCCGCGCTGGAGCCCAAGCAGCAGGCGCTGCGCGAGCTCTCCGTGCAGCGGCGCAAGCGGCGCAAGGAAGCGGGCGAGGAAAGGGGCAACGAGGGCACCCTGCTCGATCCCGATCCGCGCCTCGACGTGCACACGATGGTCGAGGAGCACGTCAACTACGGACATCGGCTGGAGCCGCACATCGCCGACACCGCGAAACTCTGCTGGGACGCGCTCGACGCCGACGAAACCGTGATCTTCGAGGGCGCCCAGGCGGCGCTGCTCGACCTCGACCACGGCACCTATCCCTTCGTCACCTCCTCGAACCCGATCGCCGGCGCGGCCTGCGTCGGGGCCGGGGTCGGCCCGGCCGACATCGACGAGGTCTGGGGGATCGCCAAGGCGTACGCGACCCGGGTCGGCGCCGGCCCGTTCCCGACCGAGCTCGAGGACGAGATCGGCGAGCGGATCGTCGAGCGCGGCCACGAGTTCGGGACCACGACCGGGCGCCGCCGCCGCGCCGGTTGGATGGACCTCGTCGCGCTGCGCTACGCGGTGCGGCTGAACCGGATGGACGCACTGGCGATCACCAAGCTCGACGTGCTGAGCGGGATCGGCCCGCTGCGGGTCGCGGTCCGCTACCGGTCCAAGGAGGGCGCCGTGCTCGACAGCTTTCCCTACCACCAGTCGATTCTGCACTCGGCGACACCGGAGTACGAGGAGCTGCCCGGCTTCGACGAGGAGATCGGCGACTGCCGCAGCGCCGACGAGCTGCCCCAGGCCGCCCGCGACTTCCTCGGCTTCATCGAGGAGTTCGTCGGCGTGCCGGTCCGCCTGGTCGGCGTCGGGCCCGACCGCGACCAGACCGTCTGGCTCGGCTCCTGAGGCCGCGCAGCGGTACTGGACCCTGCCCCAGTTAGAACCCGGGGTTTTGGTTTGCCTGCTCTACAGTGCTGGGAGTGGCGACCAGTAGACGCTCCGCCGGGTTGAGCGAAAGGCTGCCGCGGGGAAGGCACGGCCTGCCGCGGGAGGCGGTCACCGCTTCCCAGCGCAAGCGGATCCACCAGGCGATGATCGAGGTGGTCTCCGGGCGCGGCTACGCGGAGACGCGGGTGGTCGACGTGATCGGGATCGCGGGGGTCAGCCGCAAGACCTTCTACGAACTCTTCGACAGCAAGGAGGACTGCTTCCTCGCCGCCTACGACGTCCTGCTCGGCAACCTGCTGGGCGATGCCGTCGACGGCTTCGAGTCGCGGCCGGGGGCGCCGTGGGCAGAGCGCGTCGCTGCCGGCCTCGGCGCCCTGCTCGAGCACCTCGCCGAGCACCCCGACGAGGCCCGCTTCGCGATCGTCGAGGTGCTGGCCGCGGGCCCGAAGGCGCTGGCCCGCCGCGACGCGGCGCTGCGCCAGTTCACCGGCTTCCTCGAGGTCGGGAGGGCCGAGACCTCGGTCGAACTGCCCGGGATCACGGCCCTCTCGCTGGCCGGAGGCGTCAACGAGCTGCTCTACAGCGAGATCCTCCACGGCGCCTCGGCGCAGCTGCCCGACCGGCTTCCCGACCTGATGTTCTGGGTGACCCTGCCCTTCCTCGGCGCGGCCGGCGCCGCCGCCGAGCGGGAGCGGGTGCGGCAGTCGCTGCGGAATTCCTGACCCCTCACCGGTGCGGGATACCTTTTCGGTTCCGATCGGCAAGTTAAGGCGCTCTTTTTCGTGGATGTCAGGGTTTATGAATTGGGAGAAGTTGGTAGCTTCTCGCCGCGGAGGGAATGTTCCACCGATTCACGCAAGCTTTCGACGGCCTGCCCGGACGGGGCTGCCGCAAAAGGAGAGATATAGGGATATGCGTAAGTATCTGATGCTCACGATGGCGCTGGGGGCGCTGATTGCGGTCAGCGTGGCGGGTATTTCCAGCGCCACGACGGTCACCGTCGGCAACCTGAAATTCAAGGCCGAAGGGAAGTTCGTCCCCAAGGCGCTGCCAAAGAAAACCCTGGCGCCGATCGCGCTGACCGCCGAAGGGGCGATCTCGACGCTCGACGGCACCCACCCGCCGGCACTCAAAGAAGTGCTGCTCGAAACCGACAAGAACGGCGCGATCAACGTCAAAGGCGTGCCGACCTGCACCTCGGGCAAATTGCAGTCGCAGGACAGCGACGCCGCCCGGGCGATCTGCAAAAAAGCGATCGTCGGCGAAGGCAAGACCGGCGTCGAGATCGAGTTCCCGGACTCCAAACCGGTTGACGTAACCTCCGACCTGATCGTCTTCAACGGCGGTACCTCAGGCGGCAAGACGACGCTCTACATCCACGCCTACATCACGGTCCCGGTCCCAGCCGCGATTGTGACCACGGTGAAAATCAAGAAAATCAACAAAGGTCGCTACGGCCTGCTCTCGGTGGCCACGATTCCGAGGATCGCCGGCGGCAGCGGCTCCGTGACCTCCTTCAACCTCACGATTGCCAAGAAGTTCTCGTACCAGAAGAAATACAACATCCTCACCGCCAAATGCCCGGACGGCAAGCTGCAGGCCCACGCGGTCGGCATCTTTGACGACGGCACCAAAGCGGAAGCCGACTTCGTCAAACCCTGCACCGGCAAGGGCTGAGTCGAAGCTCGAATAGCGCAGCAAGGAAAGGGCGGCCTCCGGGCCGCCCTTTTTCGTGCCCCCGGGGGCCCGCCCCGGCTTTACCGGGCTTTATAGAGGCAAACTCAATTAGTTGTAGCGAGTTAAACTGATGGGGTGTCGCGTCAGGGGGGCGACAACCACTTCATCAGTGCGAGGGAGCGTGATCTCAATCCCCTGCTCGCAGAGGGGCGTGCCGATTTCGAGTTGGACGCCGAGAGGGGGCAGCTGCTGGAAGCGTTCCTCGAGAATGCCTGGCTGGTCGGAACTCGCAGCGGTCACGCGAAGCTGCTGAACCACGCGATCCGCCAGCGGGAAGAGCATTCGGGCATCGACGAGGCCGCGCCGGTCGAGGCCGTCGACATGGACAGCATCCAGGTCGAGTTCAAGGCGATGATGGAGGCCTCGGCAGAGACCCTGAATCTCTCGGTTGCCCGCACGGTCGCCCTCTGGGATCTGCTCTCCCGCGCCTGGACCGCCGGCGTCCAAACCTACGAATCAGAGGTGATGGCGAGCCTGATCGAACGCAAGGGCGACATCGCCGGCGAAGCGCAGCGCTGGCTGGCGGACGAATCGAGCTAGTCCCGCGGCAGCGCTGCCCCAAAACAAAAGCGCGCGGCCCTCCGGCCGCGCGCTTTTACTGTCAGCGGTGGTCAGCCGCTACGGGTAGACCAGATGCGGTTCGGTCGCTTCGGCATCGACCATCTGCACCGTTTCGTTGGTGCCGGCCGCCGCGGGCAGGCCAGCCTGCAGGCTGACGATGCTGCTGATGTTGATCGGAATGAGCCCGAGCAGCGTCAGGACGCATCCCGATGCCGCTGGCGCCGCAAACGAGTTGTCGACGTATTTGGCGCCGAGGAGATGCGTGATTTCGAGTTCTTCGTCGAACACGAGTTCCGTCGCTTCGTTGCCGGTAATCGGTTCGTTCGGCGGCGGCGGATTGGTGGTGCCGGTGGTCAGCTCGAGTTTGATCGGATTCGCAGTCGATCCGACGTAGCAATTTTTCCCGAGGACCGGATTGACCAAGTGAACTTTGATCGGGGCGGACAGCCCTTCAAAGCCGTGGAACACCGGCGTGCCGGTGAGCTCGGTAACCGCGTAGACGGTCAGCGCTTCGCCCGTCAGGAGTCCCGTCAGCCATTCGAAGCCGGTGAGCCCGACCAAGCCGCCCGGCACTTTCTGTTTGGCAGCGGTCATTCCGCCTTCTGAGTTGAAGACGAAATTTTCGAGTTCGACGTTCGTTCCGCCAACCAGCGAGATCGGGTTTTCGATGGTTACGTTCTTGCTACCCATCTTGAAATTGCCGCTGTTGATCGTCGCCCGCAGGCAGATTTCGACTTCTTTCGCCAGCACCGGTTCCGTTTTTGGATCCGGGCAGCCTGCAAACTGCGCGTAGTCCGGATCCGGCGTTGCCGCGCTAGCAGCGGGGACCAGCAGGGCCCCCAGCAGCGCCGTAACCGTTAGGACGCCCATTACCTTGCCTAAATACCTAGCCATGTTCGTTCCTCCCTTTGTTTGTAGCCGCATGAGGCGAGCACTCATGCCTTAACACTCAGACGATTCCGCACGCCTTGAAGCCGTAGGCTTCAGCCATCGCATCAACCTCGTCGAAGGGGCTGGCCGAGGTCTCCAACACGCTCCCCGGGTCTGCCTCTGCCTCGTCAGCGGCGGCTTCCGCCGCGTCGAGGATGGCCTCTACCGCTTGCTCGTCCCCGGCTGGCGCCCCGAGCGCCCGGAGTTCCTCGATCTCTTCGCGTATCGTCGGCAGGCCGATCTCCGTGACCAAGGCTTCCTGCCCCTGCTTCGAAGTGTCCTCGCCGTTCTCCGCGCGGTAGACCTTGTATCTGGCCGCTTGCCGGCGATCGGTCCGTTTGCAGATCTCGTCCCCCCGCTCGATGAACTCTGCTTTCGAGAGGGCGGGCGCCTCCGTGTCGCTAAGCGACGAATCGGCAGTCGGGTCCCCACCGCCGTCGCCGCCGCAACCGACCAGCAGCACGACGATCGCGCTCAGGCCGATGGAGATCGTGATCAGTTTGGTTCGGTGAATCTTCATCTCAGTCAGTAAGAGAGAGCGCGGCCGTCACCGGCCGCGCTCTCCAACGTCATACCTTCAGGCCATCGACTACGGGTAGACCAGGTGCGGTTCGGTCGCTTCCGTGTCGACAATCTGAATTGCCTCGTTGGTGCCCGCCGCAGCCGGCAAACCCGACTGGGAGTTGACGAGACCATTGATGCTGATCGGAATGAAGCCAAACAGCGTCAGCACACAACCGCTCGCGCCCGGAGCCGCGAAGGAGTTGTCGACGTATTTGGTGTTGTTCAGGTGCGTGATTTCGAGTTCTTCGTCAAACACCGTTTCCGTTGCTTCATGCCCGCTGATCGGTTTGTTCGGCGGGGGCGGACTGGTGGTGCCGGTCGTCAGATTCAGTTTGATCGGGTTCGCGAAACTGCCGATGTAGCAGTTGTTGCCGAGAACCGGGTTGATCAGGTGCACTTTGATCGGCGCGCTCAGCCCTTCGAAGCCTTTGAAGACGGGGAGACCCGCCGCTTCGGTTTCGGCGTACAACGTCAGCGCGTTACTGCCAAGCAGTTCAAGCAGCCAGGTGAGGCCGGTCAGGCCGACAACTCCGCCTGGGACTTTCTGTTTGACATGGCTCATCCCGCCTTTGGAATTGGCGACGAAGTTTTCAAGTTCGACGTTGGTCCCGCCGGATAGCGTGATCGGTTTTTCAATGGGGACGGTCTTGCTGCCCATTTTGAACGATCCGCTTTTGATCGTCGCGCGGAGACAGATTTCCACGCCTTTTCCAATCGCTTCGGTTTTCGGATCCGGACAACCCGCGAACTGCGAGTAACCGGGGGCTGGCGTCGCTGCGTGCGCAGCCGGCGCCAGAATGGCAACTAGGAGCGCCGCACTAGCGATCGCGCCCAGCAGCTTCCCACGATGCTTGGACATCATCTATTCTCTTCCTCCCGCTTGAGTACATTGTGCTCGACTGACTGATCAGTCTATCTCGAGCGCCCTAAAATCGTCAAGTAGACTGCGATCAACGTACCGGTACGTCAATGGCAATGTCAAGGCACGCCTACCGGAAGTTGGGTAGCTATCCCTACCGCGTTTTAGGGAGTCCTGCTACGGTTCTTGAGAACTCTCAATCTGCTTGCTCCAAATCGCGTTCCCGCCCCAAATTTCGCCTCGACGTTCTAATCAACAACCAGACTGATCCCTTCACCGACGCCGTTCAGCCCGGTTGCCAGGACGTTGCCGGTATAGGTGCCGTTGGTTTTTTCGGCTGCGCCGCAGTTGACCGCCGTCCCTTCGGTCCGCAACAATTTTACGCTCGAACTGATCAGTGTCAGTTCGATCCCAGTCCTGCCGCCGCCGACCGAAACGACGTGGTATTCGACGTTTGGAATCGCATTCTGCGCTGGAAGTTCGAGACGGCACAACTTCCCTTCACTGTGACTTTTTCCGGTCGCCCACATATCCATCTGGATGTTTTTCCCAGCCGAGCAGACGATTGTTGTCGCGCCTAATCCTGTCGTCGCCGTCGTTTCAGACGTGATGTGCAGAAGGTAGCTGCATCCGTTCATATTAATTGTCACGGTCATGTTGCCGTTGCCCGTGCAGCCGCTATAGCTCGCTTGGATTGGGATTGTCGACGAGGGGGCAGCGAGTTCCGCCGTCAACGATGCCGAAGAACAGGTAAAAGACCGAATGCCGTTCGAGATCACGTTTTCATTGGTCTGCGTGCCGACGACGCTGGCCGGATATTCAGCTGCTGTGACGTCGTTCGCGGCCTGGGCCGCAGACGCAGCCATCGTGGACATCGAGAGCGCCGCGATCATGCCGAGCGCGCACACTTGGAGCTTGCGAGTCATTGATGCCTCCCATAGGTGTCTTAGCCAGCGGTGAGCTGGAGGGAGAGCCAATCAACAGTGGCTTTGTCGGAGCAAGGAACTCCGCTTGGTCCACCTGTCTGCAACACACGTTCGCAAGTAGGCGCTGCAAAGTCCCTGCGACCGTTATCCACGCGCGCAAAACGGCACGCGCGTCCTGAGGGCGCCCGCTCGAGGCCGCTTCGCGCTCAGCCCTTCGGCTTCTTGCAGCTGGTCGCCAGCACCGGCTTGGTGTTGTGCTGGCGGCCGTTCTGACCGCTGAGGCGCAGTTCTGCGACCTGCTTGGAGCGGCAGAGGTTGCGGTTGTTGACGAGCAGGCCGCGTTTGCCGCCGTAGAGGCTGAGGGTGAACTTGGAGACCGGGGCGTCGGGGACCGTGAGGAAGCGGGTGCGAAGGCGCGGGTTGGTGTTCGGGGTGATGGTGTCGACGAAGCCGACGAGGACGATGCGGAACTGCCCGCGCAGGTCGACGACGACGTCGGGGATCAGGCGGGCGCCGCCGTTGGAGCGGAAGTAGACGAGGCCTTCAAGCGGTGCGTCGAGCAGCGGGCTGACCGCTTTGGCGGTGCCGAGGATCGAGCCTCTGGGGCAGGCTTCGGCGGCGAACTGGTCGCGCGTGCACGGGTTTTCCACGTGGGCGTTGTCGATCTGCTGGGAGCGCGGCAAGACCACCACCGAGCTACCGACGTTGGCATCGCCCTTGCGCGGGGTCAGCACCGCTTTCAGCGCCGTGTGCTGGGCGCGCTTGGTGCCGCCCTTGAGCGAGATGTTGAGCTTGGGCTTGAAGAGGAGCGAGGCGCAGCTCGAGGCCTGGTAGCGGGTGGAGCGGGCGGCGACGCTTCCGCCGGAGCCGAAGAGGGTGGCGCGGAGGCTGAGCGGTTCGCAGCTGGTCGCGTTCAGGGTGAACTCGGGGCGGTCGATCGAGACCCGCAGGTCGCGCAGGCGCAGCGGGATCCCCTCGAGAATCTGGGGGATCGGCGCCGAGGAGGAGCCGTCGACCTGGGCTTCGCCGGTCGTGGGATCGAGGTTCAGGCCCTCGCGGATCACCACGGTGCCGACGTCGAAGGGCCCGGCCACGGCCGGGGTGATGACGGCGATCGAGAGCGGGTCCCCGCCGAAGGGGCCGGCCAGATAGATGGTGCCGCCGACGTAGGTGAGGGTGTCGCCGACGCCGGCGCCGGCGGTGACGCTGCCAAGGCGCGAGGCGGCCGGGCAGCTCGGCGCGGCGAGCTCGGCGCGGCCGGTCTTCGTCGCAGCCGCGGCCAGGGCGGCGTCGGCGCAGAGCGGGATGCCGGCAACCTTGCCGGTCAGACCGGGGGGCAGGACCGAGTCGATCCGGGTCAGCTGCTGGCCGCCCTCGGGGACGGTGATGCGCAGCGAGAGCGGTGAGTAGGTGCCGGCGGCGTTGTCGGTGGTGCCGGCTTCGAGGGTGGGTTCGAAGGGCGGGGCCCCGGGCGGCGGGCAGGGAGCGCCGCCGATCCCGGAGTTGACCTCGAGCGGGATCGGCAGGGTGCGCGACTCGCCGCCCGACCACGGCCTCAGCACCGCCTGCCCGGTGTAGGTGCCGCAGGCGGGCGGGGTGACCAGCGGCGCGCGGGCGCCCTGCTTGAAGTGGAAGCGAAACTGGGAGAAGGGGAACTGGGGCACCGGGTATTTGCCCTGCCCGAAGACGGTGGTGAGCTGGCCGGTCGCCGGGTCGGGTTCGACCCGGCCGGGCAGCTTGACCGAGATCCCCAGGTCGGGGTCCTTGATCACCATGTAGATGACGTAGCGGCTGGCCAGCAGGTTGGTGCCCTGCTCGGCGACGTAGACCTGCCCGCGCAGGAGCCGGCCCTCCAAAAGCGGCGTTTCGACTTCCACGTCGGCGACCTTGGAGGCCGCCGGGCAACCCGCCCCGGGGGCCGAGAAGGCGGTCTCGCTTTCGTAGGCGGCGACCGAGCAGGCCTGCAGGCCGTTGGCGGCCGAGGGGTTCAGGGTGAAGCCGGCGGGCATCTTCACCGTCGCTTCCCTGATCGTCGACTGGGCGGTGCCGGTGGGGCTGGTCAGGCCTTTGTCGTCGAAGCCGATCGCGAAATCGAGGCCGGTCGAGCTGGTCGCCGATTTGCTGGTCGCCTGGGCGGAGACGCTCGGGGAGAAGCTCAGTTTCGAGCAGCCGCTCGGCGTCGTCTCGGGCGGCAGCGAGCCGTCGTGCGCGGTTACGGGGGCGGTGAAGGTGTCCCCTTCCCAGGATTCGGCTTCAAAGCCGAAGGTCAGCGGGCCTTCGCAGCTGCTCGGCAGGGTGATGAACGGCTTCACCGGGACCGAGACCGGGCAGCTGACTTCGGTTTTGCCCGCGCAGGTGCCCCGTTCGGGGTCATGGATCGGGTCGGCGGGGACGCCCCAGAGGGTGACGGTCGAGCGGTAGAGGGGGGTGACCTGGGGGACCCCGTTGACCTCGACGATCACGTTGTGGGGGGAGTCCGGGTTGACCCGGAAGTCGATCGTCAGCGGCACGATCAGGGTCCAGAAGCCGATCCGCGCGGCGACGCCGGGCGGCGGGGTGAGGTTGTAGACGGGGGCGGTCAGCGTCGTGAAGGGATTTACTTCAGGTTCGGAGATCGTCGTCGAGACGATTCCCAGAGCGCTGGCGTTGGGGCAGTCGCCGATCCCGACTTTGGCCAGGAAGTCCGCCGAGGAGCACTGCGGCACCGCGGTCGGGTTGCCGACCAGGCCGGCCGGGGCCACTACCCGCAGGTCCTTCAGCGCGCCTTCGGGGTATTCGTAGCCGAGGATCGGGTGTTCTGGTTCGGTGATCGTCGCCAGGGCGGTGGTCACCGAGAGCGGATGCTGGCCGGCGGGGATCCCCGGCGCCCCGCCCTGGGCGACGATCTCGGTGTCGAGTTCTTTGAGGCCGAAGGCGCCCTGGGCGGGGGCGGCGAGCAGCGCGCCGAGACAGAGCGCGGCGACCAGCGGCAGGAGCAGACGCCTCATCGGCTCCTACCCCCAGTCTTGCTGGCTTTGCCGCCTTTGCTCTTGCCGCCCTTCTTGGCGTTCTTCACGCAGCGCACCTTGCCACCTTTTTTGACCTTGTGCTTGCCTTTCGGGCACTTCTTGGGCGGCTTGGGCTTCGGCACGTTGCCGGGGCCGGTGTAGGTGGAGCTGCCGGGGGTCGCGCCGACGGGTGGCGGCGGGACCTGTGGCTGGCAGCCTTCGCCCTGGCAGTCGGGCGGGTTGACCTTCGGCGGGAAGCCGCCGCCGACCCGCGCGTCGTAGAGGTCGATCGCTTCGGAGTCGTCGAGGACGAGGTTGTCGGTGGTGGTGAAGAAGACGTCGCTGCCGTCGGCGGAGGCGTCGACGAATTCGGAGTCGTTGGGGCTATCGCCGGAGCTGATCAGGCTGAGGCAGCCGCCGGCGTCGGCCACGTAGAGCATCGCCCCGAGCGCTTCGCACTCCACCTTGCTTTCGGCCTGCTCCCACTCGTAGACGTCGCGGACGCCGTTGGTGTCGGCGAGCACCAGCGCGTCGAAGCTTTCAAAGAAGACCCTGGAGCCGTCCTCGGAGAGGGTGCGCGAGGGGTGCAGCTGGTAGGACCAGCCGGGGATCTGGGCGGCGGCGTAGACGAGGACTTTCCCTTCGGTGCCGCGGCGGGCGATCGCGCGGGCGTCGGGGCGGATACCGCTCGGGTTGCAGGAGAGACAGCGCAGCTCCCCTTTGCCGGCGTCGTAGAGGAAGACCTCGTAGGCGGGCGTGCCGCTGTCGACGTCGGCGCTGTTATAGCCGGTCAGCGGGGCCTGCGACATGAACAGCAGGTGCTCGCCGTCGGGGCTGACGCGGGAGGTGCGGAAGGAGGCTTTGAAGCTTTCGGGAGAGATCCCTTGGGTGGGATCGGAATCTTCGGCAGCCAGCGTCGCCACCAGCTGGGCGCCAGACCCCTGCTCGTAGCGGTAGAGGTTGGGCTGGCCGGCGCTGCCCCCGTCCAGGGCTTCGCTCGAGGTGAAGAAGACCACGGTCGCGTCCTCGCTGGTCCCGACCACGCCGGCCACGCCGCCGGCGATCGGGGTCGAGACTTTGCTGATCGCCCCGCCCGCTTCTTCGATCTCGGCTTCGAAGAGCTGGCCACCGGTCTGGTAGATCACCCGCGTCCCCGCCGGGCTGGCGGCCCAGAAGAAGGAGTCGGCCGCCGAGATCACGAGGCTGCAGGCTTTGCCGGCTTCGTCGCAGGCGCCGCTAACGCTCTGGGGCGCGGTCGGGTTGGCCCGCAGGTGGATCGTTCCGCGCTGCGGCCCCACCCCGTTGCCACCGGTGCTGTCGGCCGTCCAGAAGATCCGCTGGCCGTCCGCAGCAACTGCTCCCATGAGGCTGTCGTCGCGGAAGTTGCCGGCTGGCCTGGACATCGCCGTGCCCAGTGAAGAATGGACGGATGCGGCGCTGCCGCTCGGCAGGACGCTGAGCAGCCGCAGGCCCGTGGCGGGGCAGCTCTCATAGAGCTGGTAGAGGCCTTTGGTCGGGTTGGCATCGGGGGTCAGCGCCGCGTTCGCGCGGAAGATCGAGCAGCCGTCGGGAGTGTGGCCCTGGGGCTCGGGCACGTACTCGACGCCTTCGGGTTCGGTTTCGATTCCGTAGCCGGGCGGATATTCGGTGGTGAGGAGTTCGTGTTTGCCTTTGCCCGGTTCGCAGTTCTCGCGCCGGTAGAGGTTCGGCACGCCCTCGGGTGCGCCTTCGCTCAGGGTCAGGTCGCTGTCCTGGATCAGCCACATGCTGCAGAGGTCCTCGCTGAAAGATCTGAACGGGGTTTCCTGGTTTCGCTGACCGACCAGGTTCAACTGGCCGAGCGGGTGGTTCAACGATTCGGTTGACCAGCCACTGGCGGCGCGCTCGCCCAGGTATTGCGAGCTCCAGGGCGCGGAGACCGCGCCGGCGAAGGCGCGCGAGGCCGAGTAGGTGATCGCCTCACCTGCCGGTGCTGCCTGGTATAGGCGCGAGCGGAAGAAGATGTTGACGAAGTTCGGGCCGAGGCCGAAGAGCGGCAGGCCCTCGAGCGTTTCGATGTCGCCGCCGTTCTTGTCGGCCGGGCTGACCAGCTCGTAGGCGCGGCAGTCGGGCAGCTGCGCGCCGGCACCGTAGCGGAAGACTTCGTTGGCCGGGCAGGAAATCGGTTTGCCCGGGACCGGGAAGGTGGTGAAGGTCGATTCCAGGCCGTCTTCTTCGCTCGCTTCTTCGGGCCCTTCGCCGTCGGGGTCGATCCCAAACACCGGTCCGCCGCCGCCGCTTTTGGCGACGAAGCGAAAGAAGTAGGTGGTCTCGGGCGCAAGGCCGTCAAGCAGGATGCCAGTGGTATTGACCGGCACGTTGACGGTGCCGGCGTCGAGCGGGTTGCCCGGCGGCGCCGGCTTGGTCGCGCAGCCCCCCTCGGAGCACGGCGCGGTCCCATATTCGACGTAGTAGGTGGTTCCTTCGAAGGGCGGTTCCCAGAAGTGGGGGTTGATCTGGGCGCGGACCGTGGCGCTGGTGGTGTCGGCCGAGACGCCGTACTGGGCGCTGATCGTCGGCGGGACCGACGGCGGCAGGTCGAACCCCGTTTTGTCGGGCGGGGGATCGTAGGCGCGGACGACGCTGCTCCCCGCAGATGAATTCGAAACGTAGAGGGCTACCCCGCCCGCTTCAGTGACCACGTTCGTCGCAATCCCGGTCGAACGGTTGAAGCCGTCGGAGAAGGCGGTGCCCGGAACTTCGGCGCACGCGGAGGTAAAGAGCTTCAGTTCCATTTCCACGCCACCGATATCTTTCGTGCCGCTAGCGACGTAAAGATTCCCGCCCGGATCGAGGGCAAGGGCCCGGGGATCGTCGACGGTCGCTTTGCACACCTCTACACCCGCAGGGTTGAGCTTCTGCACGAAGGGTTTGGTCTGGTCCGACTGATTCACGTTGCAGTTCGTCGCCGGGTTGCACAGCGCCACGTAGACACTTCCGCCCACGTCGACTGCCAGCGACTGCACGGTCTCGCCCGGCAAGGCCAGGTTTTCCAGGTGAGCGCCGACTGAACTGAAAACCTGAACCCTTTCCTGATCGCCGACGTACACTTTGTCGCCGGGTCCGACATCGATGAAGCTGCCGATTCGCCAGGTGCCGAACTGCCCGTTGCCCGTTCCCGGTTCTCCGAAGGAGAGGAGGACTTCGACCTCGTCTTCTCCCGGCCCGGCGGTGGGATCGAACTTCTGGACTCTGCGATTGGAGAAATCGACGGCGTAGAGGTTTCCGGCGGAGTCGAGCGCGAGGCCCTGCGGGCCGAGGCTTCCGAACTGCCCGGCCCCCGTGCCGGCGGGGCTCGCCTGGCAACCGCTGGCGGCGGTGCAAGTCTGCAGTTCCGCGCCTCCGTCATCGACACCCCAACCAAACGCCCTGACGAACTCCCCCCAGGCGGTCAGTTCGACGATCCGGCGATTGTCCTGGTCCGCGATGTAGAGGCGGCCGGTGGCCGCCTCGGCGGCGATGCCGCGTGGGATACTGCACTGCCCAGCGCCGCTGCCCTGGGTGCAGGCGTCCCAGAGGGTCTCCGGTGGCGCAGCGGCGGTTGCATGCTCGGATGCAACCGGCAGCGCCAATAGCCCGACGCCGGCCACGAAAGCCGCCAAAACCCCCCGCAGCGTTGCTCTCAAGCTTCCCTCTCCATCGATGGCCCCTGGACTGCGGCGTCTCGGAAGCCGCCACGCGCATTCCCCTCGATGCGTCTTGCAGAGCCTAGGAACTGAGATGGTCCCTGTCAAGTACCGGCGCGGCGGCGCCGGTAAGCAGGAGGGGCGGGCCCGCGCCCGCCCCTCCTCGCATGACTCAATTATCGACGCTCAGGCGATGAACAGGTCGATTTCCGTTCCCCCTTCGTTGAGGGCTGTTGCCTCAATTTTTGCGGCTTCGCCGCCCGGCCCTTCGTACGTTGCGTTGACTTTTTCCGCGGCGCCGCAGTTGACCGCCGTGCCTTCGGTGCGCAGAACCCTCAACGTATTAATTTTGATTGTGAGTTCGATGTATTTCTTACCCGATGGCTTCGTCCGGTTGTGGTATTCGATGCCGGCCAGCGGACCTTGGGCCGGGACTTCGAGCCTGCACAGCTTGGCTTCGGTGTGTTTTTTGCCGGTAGCCCAGATGTCGATCTGAATCGATTTGCCCACTTCGCAATCGACCGTCACTTTGCCGTGACCTGTGCTCGCGTTTGTCCTTTCGGTCACGTGCAGTGTGTAGTCGCAGCCGTTCATGTTGACTGTGGCCGTCGTGTTCCCGTTGCCGGTGCAGCTTGAGTACAGCGGTTGGATTGTGATTGTTTTGCCCGGCCCAGAGAGCGTGCCGCTTAGGTTCGCTTCCGCGCAACTGACCGACCGAATGCCGTTCGAGAGGACGTTTTCGTTCGCTTGCGTCCCTTTCACCGTCGCCGGATATTCTTTGGCTTCGATGTCCCCTTCTGCCGCCTGCGCTGCGGTAGCGCCCATCGCGACCATGGCAAGCGCGGCAACAGCCGCGATGCCGAGGGTCCTGAGATTGCGGATCATTTTCGTTCCTTCCGTCTAGGTGGATTACCTGTCCCAGCTATGGGACAGGTAATCCGTAGTCCACCGACCGGTGCCGGTCAAAGATCTCCATCCATGCGCCGCTGTCAGACCCCTCAACCGAGAGTGAGGCGCCGCGATCTATCTGCAAATGCGGTGCGGCAATATGGCGCGCGCGCCGATCTCGCGGGTGCGGAAGAATGCGCTGAATGAAGGATCTCGCGAGGTTGGCGGCCTAGCTGTAGTTCCCAACCAGGTTGTTCCCGAGCAGCTCGTTGAGGCGCGACACCGGGGGGCGGTGGCCGAAGGAGCCGTGCTTGCGTCGGTAGTTGTAGCGGTCGCGGAGGAGCCGTCGAGGCGCCCGTAGGCCCACTCGCGCAGCATCGTTTGGATGAAGCGCTCGGCCTTGCCGTTGGTTCGGGGCCGGTAGGGCTGGGTGCGGCGTTCGACCACCCCTCTCCGCTCGGCGAACCAAGTCACTGCCCGGCGCAGGAAGCCGACGGCGGCCTCACCGCGCTCGTCGGCCAGGACCTCCACGTAGGCCAAGCGGGTAGCGTCGTCGACGCAGACGTGGCAACACTCCCAGCCGGTAGCGGCGGCTGGCGTGGCGCTTGCCGAGACATTTTGTTCGCCTGCCTGCCTTTCACCGTCGCCGGATATTCGTTGGCTTCGATGTCACCTTCTGCCGCCTGCGCTGCAGTAGCGCCCATCCCGGCCATGGCGAGCGCGGCAAGCGCCGTGATGCCAAGGGCCATGAGATTGCGGATCGTTGTCATTCCTCCGAGTCGTGGATGAGGTCGTCCCCGATCATGGGGGCAGTTATCGGTAGTCCATCCACTCGGTGGAGTCAAAGGGCTTCCACCGTTGGTTTGCTATTGGGCGCACACCGTGACGGAGAACGGCAAATCCCCAGCAACCGCCGTGCTACACCCGACCAAGCGCGCGCAAGTGCGAGCTCGCTGCTCTGTTGATCTCGAAGAAAGAAAGGGGCGGGATCTCTCCCGCCCCTTTCGGAACTTCAGATGCTAAAGCGGCTCAGCCGACCCAGAGGTCGATCTGGCTTCCACCTTCATTTGTGGCGGAGCCCCGGAGCGCCCCGTTGTAGGTCCCTTCGGTTTTGGTTGCAGCGCCGCAGTTGACCGCGGTGCCTTCGGTCCGGTTCACAAGCACGTTGCTGCTCGCGAAGTTGAGATCGATTACTTTTTTGCCGCCGACTTCGCGGTTGTGGTAGGTACCGCCGGTGATCCCTTTCTGAGAGGGAACGACGAGGCGGCAGAGCTTCGCTTCGCTGTGTTTTTTGCCCGTTGCCCAGATGTCGATGGTGATGCCGGAACCAGAGCAGACGACGTCCACCGTTCCGGTCCCGTTTGTCCCGGCAACCGTCTCGGTCGGATCCAGCACGAAGCTGCAACCCGTGGTCGTGACTGTCGCAGTGGTCGAGCCGTTACCGGTACACGCGCTGTACGACGGATTGATCGTCACCGTTTTGGATTTTTCGGAAAGCGTGCCGGTCAGCGTCGCTTCCGCGCAGGTGACCGACCGAATGCCGTTCGAGAGAACGTTTTCGTTGGTCTGGACACCGTCGATCGTCGCCGGGTACGAGCCGGCCTGGATGTCGTCAGCCGCCTGGGCAGCCGAGGCAACGACAGCGCTCATCGCGAGAACTGCAATCGCGCAGACGCCGAGTGCCTTCAAGTTGCGAATCATTCGCAATCCTTCCCTTTGGATTCTTGGCCCCCGGGTATCGGGGACCATGAATCCGTAACGGCGGGCCACGTCTACAGTCAAGATACTTGGTTCAATTGTGCTTCGTAGAGCAAACGCGATAGCACGAGACTGGCTTTTCCCTGGATTCAACGTCCGACAGATTTTCGCGCGTGCCGTTTGGAGCGTGCGCGTGACCGGCGCCAGCGCCGATCACGCGCACGGCAATTCGGGAGTTGCTCTCCGAGCGAGAACAACAAAAGGGGCACCGGCCGAACAGATTCCCGACCGGTGCCCTTATAGGCTCGAGCGAGCCTGGTGACTAAGGGGCCGTTACGGCCCACGTACCACGGGTGTAGGCGGGTTCACCGGTGACTTCGTAGGAGAGGAAGGTCCCAGCAACCCCGACGGGGCTACCTCCCGGACCTCCCGCGCCTGCGAAGGTCATGTTTTCTCCATCAATCGGGTACGCACACAGATAGCCTGGATCGGCCTCGGGATTGGTCACACTTGCGGTCCCGGGATGGTCAGTGTTTTCGCAGTTGACTCCCGGCGCGCCGGTCACAAGTTCGACTTCGTTCGTGAGCGGAGCGGCCAGCGGGATCGGGATCGAGATGGGGGCCAAGGCCAATTCTTCGAGAAAATGGCCACCGGCTTCAGCTGCAGCGAGGTACGCCCCGGTCGTCGTCTCGCCGGGCGGGAGCGTTCCGCCGGCGGTCCAGGGCTCGCCGTTGCAGATGATTTTTTTGGTCGCCGGAAGAGCTCCTTCGACCAGAACGGTCGCGCCACCCGCCGGGCACTCGGTGACCGTTGGGTTACCGATCACGACGTTTTTCCCGTTGGTGCCAGGAGCGCCGTCGTCCCCGGGATCCCCTTTGGCTCCGGGATCCCCTTTGGCTCCGGGTGCACCGTTGGTGCCGTTGGCCCCGGGCGCGCCGTTCTTGCCCGGCTTACCGGCGAACTGTTTGGCGATGTTTTTGACTTCTTTCTTCTGCTTGGAGTTCAGTCCAGCAGCCGCGAAGGCGGTGCCGGCCAGAGCTGCGATCAACGCGACGATCGCGACGGCCAGACCGGCCGTGCCGAATCGGTTCTGAATACGAGTGAACATCTATCCCTCCCTGTTTGGATTACTCGAATTGGAGACTGGAAAGGCAGGAGGGCCGGACCTCGAGGTGGCCCGCCGGCAGCGCGCTTGTCCCTCGCGCCACTGCGGGTCAGTCCCATCCTCGTGTTCCCCGGTCTCCATCAAGGCAATCCCGCCTCGCACTTCACCCTGCCCCGGGTCCCCACCCGGGCGAGCCGCTAAAAAGTACCGGAACGTAAAAGTCTTTGTCAAGGAAACTTAGTGGCTTTGGGATGCGAAATTCAGGCCGCTCGCTGAACTCAGTTCAGCGGCGTTCCCCCATCCCGAGCAGGGCGCCGTGGAGGCCGTCGATCAAGGCGTTGGCGAGATCGGCGTCGCCGCCGATCTCCAGGTTGTCGGGCTCGCGCTGGAAGACCGCCCGCATCCAGGCCGCCGCGGTCCCCGTCGCCCAGGCGTCCGCGTTGCCCTGCAGGCGGGAGATGCAGCTGACCACTCGCCCTTCCTCGACAGCGGTGGCGACGCCGGCGAAGCGGTGCTCCTCGGCACCGCGGATGTCGACCGCGAGGCGACAGGTGCCAGACAGCTCCGGCGGAATGCGCAGCATCGGGATACCCAGCAGGAAGGCGGACTCGATGTCGAGACGACCGATCGGTGCCGACTCGGCGGGCGCGTGCTTGCGCTCCCAGCGAGCCCCAGCGGCCAACGGGACGATTGCCCGCCGCAGCCACTCGGTCGCCACGTAGGGCGTGCTGCGGCTGCCGTTCGGCCGGGGCTCGATCTGGCGCGCCAGCCGCATCGCCCCGAGCCGGCGCTCGAGCGAGGGGTAGTTGAGGTCGGAGATCAACCGGTTCAGCTCGGTCAGCGACAGGGGCTTGGCGGCGAGGGCACGGACGATCATCGACGACCAGCCCTCGGTCAAGGCTTTGATCGCGCTCTTGGCAGCGACGCTGCCGGGTTGGACGGGACCGTCGGGCGAACGCGAGAGCCAGGCCCGCACGACCTCGTTTACCGCGATCAGATCCCGGCCGGCCGAACCCAGCTCGTAGTCGACGCTGCCCGGGAACTCGGTGTGGCGCCGCCGCTCCAGGACTCCCAGCTGCGCCAGCGTCCGCATATGGCCCCGCATCGTCGTCTGGGGTGGCGAACCGATGGCGCGGCGCAGATCGATCAGCGAACTCGGTCCCTCGGCGAGCGCCTGGAGAACGTGGACGTTAAGCGGCGACGCAAGAAGCGACAGCGCGTGGGCTCCTGCTCGCACCCCGGTGCTCCCCTTTCCTCGAACCTGCACAACGGCCAAGTGGACTCCGTTATAGCAGTCGAAAGTACTTTAATCAAATGTACCTGAGTAAGTTCCCGGTCAGTTCTTCGCCGCTTCGAAGAAGACCTCGAACTGCTTCGGCGTGGGCTCACGGCGCTTGCCGCTGCCGTTGAAGACGTTGGTCAGCTCCATCCCGACCGAGGAGTAGATCTCGCGCAGCTCGTCGGCGGTGTAGAGACGCTGGCGGAATTCGATGCCCTCGAGGCCCTCGAGGACCTCGCCGAAGCGGGCGGCGATCATGATCCCTTCCATGTAGGAGTCGCCCTTGTTCCAACGGTGCTCGACCAGTTCGACCATCGAGGAGCTGGGGATCCAGGAGCGCTGGGGAAGGTTCTCCTTGGCGTAGAGGACGTTGGGGAGCTGGATCAGGTTGCGGCCGCCGGGACGCAGGGAGCGAGAGATCACCTCGAAGGTGCGGCGGTTCTCCTCGTCGGTCTCCAGGTACCCGATGGCGCCGTCGTTGAGGTTGAGGACGAGGTCGAACTCGGCCTCGAACTCGAGCTCGCGGAGGTCGCCCTCGACGAAGCTGACCTCGAGGTCCGGCTCGGCGCCGGCATCGCGGTTGGCGATCTCGATCAGTTCCGCCGAGATGTCGGATCCGACCACCGAGAAGCCGCGGCGGGCCAGCTCGATCGAGTGGCGGCCGGAGCCGCAGGCGAGGTCGAGGATGCGCTCCCCGCCCTCGGGCCGCAGCATGTTCAGCGCCCGGTTGACTTCCGACTCGGTCCGCTCGGTCCAGGCCATCTCGGCGCTGGCCCCGTCGAACGCGGTCGCGTACCAATCCTGCGGGATCTCCTTCGACAGCACGCTCATAGCTCCCTAGCCTCCGCTCGTACCCTGAATGGACAGCGAACCTGGATCATAAAAGCTCGTTGACTTTTTTGTTTGGTCGATTAATCTCGATCACGCGAATGGGGACCGAGGGCTCAGACGGGACGACGACGCTGGTGACGCTGGGGCCGACCGGCACCTGCCACGAGCGGGCCTGCATGCGCTACATGGAGTTCCAGGGCATCGAGGACTACGAGTTCGAGTACATCGGCGACTTCTTCGACGGGCTGGAGCT
>JAWVEZ010000008.1:0-9445 GCA_033856455.1 Solirubrobacterales bacterium
GGGATCCGCCACCTCCGCACCCAGCCCTACCGGCCCCGCACCAACGGCAAGGCAGAGCGCTTCATCCAGACGATGCTGCGCGAGTGGGCCTACGGGCGCATCTACGGCAGCTCGGTCGAACGGTCGAGCCAGCTCGCCGGCTGGCTCGACCGCTACAACTACCGGCGCAAGCACGGCTCCCTCGGCCACCGCCCGCCGGCGGCTCGCCTCAACGAGCTGCTCGGGAACAACCTGGTTGGGAACTACAGCTAGCCAAGCAGCTGCTCGCCCACGCCGATTCGATCGCCCGCGAGCTCGGGTAGCAGCGGGGACGCCGCCACGCTCGTGTTCATGATGAACTCCCGCGACACGCCGACTTCGAGGAGACCCCATGCCCCCCATCGAGTTGCTGACGCCTCAGAGCCCCATCTGGGACGGTGAACGTGGCGCCTTCAACGTCCTGATCGACCAGCAGCCGGCCGGGATCGCCACTCCCGGCAGCGCCGAGGAGGTGGCCGCCGTGGTCCGCGCCGCCACCGCCGACGGCAAGCGGGTCGCGGCGCAGCGCACCGGCCACGCGGCGGGGCCGCTGGGCGACCTCTCGGACACGGTCCTGCTGCGGACCGCCGGGCTCGGCGGGGTCACGATCGACGCCGGGTCGCGCAGCGCGCGGGTCGGCGCCGGAGCGCTCTGGGGCGAGGTGGTGCCGCCGGCCTCCGACCTCGGCCTGGCCGCGCTGCACGGTTCGACGCCGACCGTCTGCGTCAGCGGCTACACGCTCGGCGGCGGGGTCAGCTTCTACGGTCGCAAGCACGGGCTCGCCTGCAACCGGGTGACCGCGATCGAGCTGGTCACCGCTGGCGGCGAGCAGCGCCGGGTCGACGCCGACAACGATCCTGACCTGTTCTGGGCGCTGCGGGGCGGCGGCGGCAGCTTCGGGGTCGCCACCGCGCTCGAGTTCGAACTGCTGGAGCTGCCGCAGATCTTCGCCGGCGCCCTCTTCTTCCCGGCCGAGCGCGCGGGCGAGGTCCTCCACGCCTGGCGCGAGTGGACGGCGAGCGCGCCGGAGGAGGTGACCTCGATCGGACGGCTGATGAACTTCCCGCCGCTGCCCGAGGTCCCGGAGCCGTTCCGGGGCCAGTCGTTCGCCGTGATCGAGGCGATCTTCTGCGGCCCCGAGTCGGAGGCGGGCGACCTGATCGCGCCGCTGCGCGGGCTCGGTCCGACCATGGACACTTTCGCGGCCCAGCCTCCCGCCGGCATCTCCGAGCTGCACATGGACCCCCCGGAACCCTCCCCCTGGGCGGGCGCCGGCATGATGACCGCCGAGCTGCCAGCCGCCGCGATCGACGCGCTGCTGGAGGCGGTGGGACCCGGCTCGGGCTCGCAGCTCGTCTCGGTCGAGCTCCGCCACTGCGGCGGCGCCCTCAGCCGCCCGGCCGAGGGCGCGGGCGCGCTGGCGAAGCTGCCTGGAGAGTTCCTCGCCTTCGGCGTCGGCATCGTTCCCGTCCCGGAGGCGATGGAGCCGACGAAAGCCTGGCTCGGCGCCCTCGTCAACGCCCTCACCCCCTACGACGGCGGCCACTACCTCAACTTCTGCGAAGAGCCGCTCGAGATGGCGAAGGCCTTCCCGGCGGAGACCGTGAAGCGGCTGGGCGAGGTGAAGGGGCGCTACGACCCGGAGAACGTCTTCCGGGCCAACCACCCGGTCACGAGCTGATCTAGGAGGGAGCCGGCGTCGCGGCGCCGATCGCGTGGACGCCGCCGTCGACGTGGACGATCTCGCCCGTGATAGCGCGCGACATATCGGAGAGCAGGAAGAGGGCGGCGTCGGCGACCGGGACCGGGTCATCCACCGCCCAGCCGAGCGGCGCCTGTTCGGCCCACTTCTCTTCCAGGTCACCGAAACCCGGAACGCCGGAGGCGGCGGCGGTGCTGATCGGGCCGGCGGCGACCAGGTTCGCGCGGATGCCCTGCGGGCCGAGGTCGCGGGCGAGGTAGCGGTTGACCGACTCCAGCGCCGCCTTCGCGACCCCCATCCAGTCATACGACGGCCAGGCGACGGTGGCATCGAAGTCGAGGCCGACGATCCCCCCGCCCTCGCCCATCAGCGGCGCCACCGCCTCGGCCAGCGCCTTGTAGGAGTAGGCGCTGGTCTCGAAGGCGGTCGCCGCGGAGGCGCGGGGGGTCGCCAGGAAGTCGCCCCCGAGCGCGTCGGCGGGGGCGTAGGCGATCGCGTGCACGGCCCCGTCGAGCCGGTCCCAGCGGCTGCCGAGCCGCTCGCGCAGCGCCGTCAGGTGCGCGTCGTCGTTGACGTCGAGCTCGAGTACGTCGGGCACCGGATCGAGGCGCTTGGCGGCGCGCTCGGTCATCCGCATCATCCGGCCGAAGCTGGTCAGCACCACCTCCGCCCCTTCTTCCTGAGCCCGCTCGGCGATCGAGAAGGCGATGCTGCGGCGGTTGACGATCCCGGTGACGAGCAGGCGCTTCCCCGCCAGGATCACAGGTAGACCTCTTCGCGCTCCTCCGCCGCCGGCACCCCGTCGGGGACCCGCGGCGCCCGCCGCCAGACGACCCGCACCTTGACCAGGGCGACGACCTCGTCGCGCTGGTTGACGATCTTCCAGGCGAAGACGACGAGCCCGGTCGCCGCGTCGAGCTCCTTCTTGGAGTCGAGCCTGCCCTCGACGTGAACGGTGTCGCCGATCCGCACCGGCCGCTTGAAGGCGACGCTCTCGAAGCCGCGCAGGGCGAGCACGTGGGCGGGGTCGAGCGGGACCAGGCCGACGCAGTAGGAGAGCAACAGCATGCCGTGGGCGATGCGGCCGCCGAACTCGCTCGCCGCCGCCCACTCGGCGTCGGTGTGCAGCGGGTGGAAGTCCCCGGTCAGGGTCGAGAAGCCGACCAGGTCGGCCTCGGTGATCGTGCGGGCGCGGGAGACGAAGCGGTCGCCGACCTCGAGCGCGTCGAAGTCGCGGGAGAGCGTCGAGTCCATCAGTGACCTCCTTGGAAGTCGCCCTGGATTCCGAAGTGGGCGTGCAGCGAGAGGGCGATCTCCTCTACTGCTCGCTCGTGTCCCTGCGAGGACGGGTGCAGCCCGTCGGCGGAGAAGTTGGCGGGATCCGTGAGGCCGGGATGACCGGCGACGTTGAGACAGGGCACGGCGTGCCGGGCGGCGACCGTGCGGGTCACCGCGTTGAGCTCGGAAAGAGCTTTGACCAGGCGCGCCTTGGTGCGCGGGCGCAGTTCCATGAAGTGCCATGTCTCCGGCGCGGTCGTGGTCAGGATCGCCGCCCCGGGGGCGCCCTCCTTCAGCTGTTCGAGGATCAGCGAGAAGCGTTCTTCGTAGCCGGTCACGTCGGGGCGCGAGGTCAGGAGGATGTCGTTGGCGCCGCAGATCACGGTGATCAGGTCGGGCGCCAGCGCCAGCCCCCGCGGCACCTGCTCGAGCACTTCGGCGCTGGTCGCGCCGTCGACCGCGAGGTTGGCGTAGACGAGGTCGGGGTTGACGGGGCGCAGCCAGTTGGCGAGCCGGTCGGCCCAGCGCAGCGCCTCGATCGATTCCCGGCCGGCGGTGAAGCTGTCGCCGAGCGCGACGTAGCTGGAGACGACCCGGCCGCGCTCCGCGCTCATCCTGCCCAGGTCCGGACCGGTGGGAGGCTCGGCGACGGGGGTCACTGGTGGCCCCCCATCGAGCGCAGCGCCCAGGCCAGCCGGTCACGGCTCTGCGCCGGCTCGATCACCTCGTCGACCCAGCCGCTGGCGGCGGCGGCCGGCGCGGTCAGGTGCTCGGCCTCGTAGGCCTCGGTTAGCTCCTCATGCGAGGGCCCGCCCTCTTCCTTCAGCGCCCGGCCGTGGACGATCCCGACCGCCTGGCGCGCCGCCATGATCCCGATCTGGGCGCCGGGCCAGGCGTAGACGACGTCGGCGCCGAGCTCTTTCGAGTTCATCGTGATCGCGGCGCCGCCGAACGCCTTGCGCAGGACCAGGGTCACTTTCGGCACCGAGGCGCCGGCGAAGGCGCGCAGCAGCGAGGCGCCGTGGCGGATCACGCCGGCTTCCTCCTGGCGCTTGCCCGGCATGAAGCCCGGGGTGTCGACGAAGACCAGCAGCGGCAGCCCGAAGCGGTTGCACTTCTCGATGAACAGCGCCGCCTTCTCGGAGGCGGCGGCGTCGATCACGCCGCCGAGCGCCCGCGGCTGGTTGGCGACCAGCCCGACCGAGCGGCCTTCGAGCCGCCCCATCCCGGTGACGATGTTCGTCGCCCACTTGGGCGAGAGCTCGAGGAAGCTGCCCTGGTCGAGGATCGAGCCGGCGACGTCGCGGACGTCGTAGACCTTGCGCGGCTCGGCCGGGACGTGCGAGCCGGGGTCGCTGCCGTCGGGCTCGACCGGCGTGACGACCTGGGACGGCCGGTCCAGCGTCTGCGGCAGCAGGCCGAGCAGGTGGCGGGTCGCCTCGATCGCCGCGTCGGCGTCGGCGGTGACCAGGTTGGCGACGCCGTTGCGGCCGTGCACCTTCGGCCCGCCCAGAGCCTCCATGCTGATCTCTTCGCCCATCGCCTCCAGCACGACCTTCGGGCCGGTGAGGAACATGCGCGCGTCCTCGGTCATGAACACGAAGTCGGTCAGCGCCGGCGAGTAGGCGCCGCCGCCCGCGGAGACCCCGCTGAGGACCGAGACCTGCGGCACCTTGCGCGAGAGCTCGACGCTGGCCCGGAAGATGCGGCCGTAGCCGGCGAGGCCGGCGTGGCCCTCCTGCAGGCGGGCGCCGCCGGAGCGGACGAAGCCGACCACCGGGGCGCCGGCGTCGCGGGCCATGTAGAGCAGGCGGACGATCGTGTCGGCGTGGACTTCGCCGAGGCTGCCGCCGAGGTACTTGGGGTCCTGCGAGTAGCAGAAGACCGGGCGGCCGCCGACCTCGCCGGCCCCGGCGAGGACGCCGTCGCCAGGCGTCGCCCGGTCGCCGAGCCGGATCGAGACGGCGCCGCTGCGCAGCGGCCGGAAGCTGCCCGGGTCGCAGAGCCGCTCGAGCAGCGGCAGCGGCGCGTCGGGCGGGAGCTCCGGGAAGGCGGCGGGCTTTGCGGTCACGGTGGCCATCGCTCAGGCCGCCAGACAGAGGACGGCGTTGTGACCGCCGAAGCCGAAGGAGTCGGAGATCGCGACCAGCGGCCCGTCCCCGTTCTTGATCGGTTTCGCGGTTCCGGGCACGTAGTCGAGGTCGAGGCCCTCTTCGGCCTCTTCCCAGCCGACGGTCGGCGGGGCGGTGCGGCGGCGCAGCGCTTCGATCGTGGCGATCGCCTCGACCGCGCCGGCGGCGCCGAGCAGGTGGCCGATCGCCGACTTGGTCGAGCTGACCGGGACGTGGGCGGCGCGCTCGCCGAGCGCCGCCTTCAGGGCCACCGTCTCCGAGCGGTCGTTGAGCGGGGTCGAGGTGCCGTGGGCGTTGACGTAGTCGACGTCGGGCGCGGTGAGGCCGGCGTCGGCGATCGCCAGGCTGATCGCCCGCGCCGCCTCGACCCCTTCGGGCTGCGGCGCGGTCAGGTGGAAGGCGTCGCAGGTGGCGCCGTAGCCGAGCAGCTCGCCGAGGATCGTCGCCCCGCGGGCTTCCGCCGCCTGCTTCTCCTCGAGCACGAGGATGCCGGCGCCCTCGCCGATCACGAAGCCGTCGCGGCGGGCGTCGAAGGGTCGCGAGATGCCGGTCGGGGAGGTCGCTTCCATCGCCCCGAAGGCGGCGGTGGCGACGCCGGAGATCGCCGCCTCGGTGCCACCGCTGACGACCATGTCGGCGTCGCCGGCGCGGATGATCCGCGAGGCGTCGCCGAGCGCGTGGGCGCCGGCTGCGCAGGCCGAGACGACGCCGTAGCAGTGGCCGTGGAGGCCGTGCTGCATCGCCACCGCGGCGGCGGCGGCGTTGCCCATCATCAGCGGCACGGCCAGCGGCGAGACCGCTTTCTCGCCGCGCTCGATCATCTTCCGCTGGTTTTCCTCCAGCGAGGGCAGGCCGCCGATCCCGGTCCCGACCACGCAGCCGATCCGGTGCGGCTCGTAGGGCAGCTCCTCGGCGATCCCGGCCTGGGCGGTCGCCTCGCGGGCGGCGATCACCGCCATCTGCGCGAAACGGTCCGAGCGCCGCGCCTCCTTCTTCGAGAGGAAGTCGGTGGCGACGAAGTCGCGGCAGCGGCCCTCGCCGTCCTCGATCCCGCACTCGCCGGCGATCCAGCGCTCGATCAGGGGTTCCGCGCCGATCCCCAGCGGGGTGATCGCACCGACTCCCGTTATTACGACCCGGCGAGTCACGAGGCTTTGCTCACCACCAGGTCGATGACCTCGCCGACCGTCTTCACGTCCTTGACGTCGTCGCCTTTCAGCTCGACGCCGAACTCGTCCTCGACGATCTGGGCGAGCTCGACCAGGTCCAGCGAGTCGATGTCGAGGTCCTCGAGGGTCGCCTCGCGGGAGAGCTCGTCGCGCTCGGTCCCGAGCTCGACCAGGCCGTCGTAGATCACCTTCTCGACGTTGTCCGTATTCACATCAGTTGGCATTGGTTCTCCTTGGTGGGTGTTGAAGTTCTTGGTTGCGGGTGGGCTGCTAGGCGCTGAGGCCGCCGTCGACGGTCAGCGTCGTTCCGGTCACGTACGAGGCTTCCTCGGAAGCCAGGAAGCGGATGCAGGCGGCGACCTCCGCGGGGGTGCCGACCCGGCGCGCCGGGATCGCCTGCTCGAGCTCGCCGCCGACGATCCCCTCGGTCAGCGCCGTCTCGATCAGGCCGGGGGCGACCGCGTTGACGGTGACGCCGCGGCGCGCCACCTCGACCGCGACGGTCTTGGTGAAGCCGATCACGCCGGCCTTCGAGGCGGCGTAGTTGGCCTGGCCGGGGTTGGCGTGCAGGCCGACGATCGAGGCGACGTTGACGATCCGGCCATAGCGCGCCCGCAACATCGGCTTCAGCGCTTCGCGGGTGGTGCGGAAGGTGGCGCTGAGGTTGACGTCGATCACCCGCTGCCACTGCTCGTCCTCGATCTGCGGCGAGAGGCCGTCGAGGCGCAGGCCGGCGTTGTTGACGAGGCAGAGGACCGGGCCGTCCTCGCCGGGCTCCAGCAGCGTCTTGACCGCGGCCGGGTCGGCGACGTCGCCCTGGACGACGCTGGCGCTGCCGCCCGCCGCCTCGATCTTCGCGGCGACCTCGCGGGCGCCCTCCTCGTCGGAGCGGTAGTTGACGCGGACCGGCCAGCCGTCGGCGGCGAGCGCGACCGCGGTCGCGGCGCCGATCCCGCGCGAGGCCCCGGTCACCAGCGCACACCCCCCGCGGGTTGCCGGTTCCTCACGCACAGCGGCACCAACTGGCAGCTCGGCCATCAGTCGGTCCCCCACTCGATCACCGTGGCGCCCCAGTTGAGGCCGGCACCGAAGGCGCCGAGCAGGACCTTGGCGCCGGGCTGCAGGCGGCCCTCGCGGCGGGCGTACTCGAGCGCCAGCGGCACGGTCGCCGCCGAGGTGTTGCCGAGCTCGGCGATGCAGTCGACCACGCGCTCCAGCGGCAGCTCGATCCGTTCGCCGACCGCGCGCAGGATGCGGGCGTTGGCCTGGTGGTAGACGAAGAGGTCGATCTCCCCCTGGGCGACGCCGGCGGCGGCGAGCGCTTCGCCGGTCGCCGAGCAGAGCCGGTCGACCGCGTGGCGGAAGGTCTCGTGGCCCATCATCTCGATCTGGCCCTTGTCGCGCTTGATCAAGATCAGGTCGGCGTTGTCGCCGTCGCTGCCGAGCACGACCGGGCCGATCCGGCCGGCGCCGCTGGTCCCGCGCAGCACCACCGCGCCGGCGCCGTCGGCGAACACGGTCACCGTGGCGCGGTCCTCGGGATTGGTCAGGCGCGACATGAAGTCGGCGCCGATCAGCAGCACGTGGTCGGCGCGGCCGGACTCGATCAGGCCGGTGGCGACGTCGATCCCGGCGACGAAGCCGGTGCAGGCGGCGTTGAGGTCGAAGGCGCCAGCGGTCCCGGCCCCGAGCGCGGCGCCGACCCGCGAGGCGGTCGCCGGCATCAGCTCGTCGTTGCTGGTCGTGGCGACGACGATCAGGTCGAGCTCGGTGGCGGCGACGCCGGCGTCGGCGAGCGCCCGCTGGCCGGCCGCGGCGGCGAGCTCGAAGAGCAGGTCGCCCTCGGCCGCGTAGTGGCGCGAGTGGATCCCGGTGCGCTGGACGATCCACTTCTCGTCGACCCCGAAGCGGGCGGCGATCGACTCGTTGGTGACGACGGTCTCCGGGAGGGCGGCGCCGAGCCCGGCGATCTCGGCCCCGAGGGCGGTTCGCGGCGCGGCGACCTCGGGGGCAGGGGCCGGGATGGCGGTGCCGGACTCAGGCACCGACGGCCTCCGCCTCGGACTCCGCCAGCGAGCGCGCTTGGGCCTCGGGCAGGGTGCGGCGGACGAGGCCGGTGAGCACGTCGCCGGGCCCGGTCTCGAGGAAGGTGGTGGCGCCGGCGGCCTGCATCGCGGCCAGCGTCTGGCACCAGATCACCGGCTCGGTCAGCGCCGCGGCGAGCCGCTCGGGAATGTCCTCGAAGGGGGCGGCGGCGGTCGACGAGTAGACGGGCAGCTCCGGGGCGCCGAACTCGACCGCGTCGAGCGCTGCCCGGAAGGCGGTCGCGGCCTCGCTCATCAACGGCGAGTGGAAAGCGCCGGCGACCGGCAGGCGGATCGCCTTGGCGCCGTTGGCGCGCAGCTCCACACGCGCTTCGGAAATTTGATCTGAGGGGCCGGAGAGGACCAGCTGGCCGGGCGCGTTTTCGTTGGCGACGGTGAGTTCGAAGCGGGCGGCGATCTCGCGCACGGTCGTCTCCTCACCGCCGAGCGAGGCCAGCATCCCGCCGGGGGTCCGCGCCGCGGCCTCCTCCATCAGCCGCCCGCGCACCACCGCCAGCTTCAGGCCCTGCTCGGCGGCGAGCACGCCGCCGGCGACCAGCGCCGCCAGCTCGCCGAGCGAGTGCCCGGCCAGCATCGCGCCGCTGGGGCCGCCGGCCTGCTTGTAGTGGGCGAGGCTGGCGCAGTAGAGCGCTGGCTGCGCGAAGTGCGTGCCCTCGCCGATCTGCTCGAACGGGTCGGCCCCGAGTTCGTCCCGCGCCTGCTCCAGCAGGTCGGGCCGCTGGCTCGCGGTGACCGCCGCCATGCCCGAGGTCTGGCTGCCCTGTCCGGGGAAGAGGATCGCGCTTTTTGGGGTCTCCGAGGCCACGTATCCATAGTGGTCCGCGCCTCGGCGAAGGTGACGTTAACCAGGCGTCCCTCCCCCCCAATCCGGGGATGAGAGGGGATGGTCGGGGGGTCGCCCCGGGCTCGGTCCCGGGTACGGCGGCGGTATGTGGGTGGTGCGGCTGACGGCTGGCACGCGCGGCTGACGCGCACCCCGACTTCGGCGGGCGCGGCTGACGCGCACCTCGACTGGGTTTGCGAGGCGCGGCTGACCCGCAC
>JAWVEZ010000009.1:0-22766 GCA_033856455.1 Solirubrobacterales bacterium
CGGGCGATCGATCCCCTCCACCGCGTCCGACATTGACCACAGTGGAGTGGTGTCAATGTCGGACGCGCGATCCAGCCCCAGGCTCGGTCCACCGATGAGGCCGTCCCACTCGCGAGATTGACCACGCCTGATGTGGGTCAATGTCGCGAGCGCCTTGATCGACCGGGCGCGAACCGCGTTTGCCAATCCCTCTTAGGCTGCTGCCAACAACTCACGCGCGTGTTGGGTGGCCGCCTCGTCGCTTTGCTCGCCGCCGAGCATGCGGCGGATCTCCTCGACCACGCCCTCGCCGTCGAGCTTCTCCACCCGGGCCAGCGTCTGCTCGGCCGCGACGTCCTTCTCGAGCCGGAAGTGGGTGTCGGCGAGCGAGGCGACCTGGGGCAGGTGGGTGATGCAGACGACCTGCTGCTCGGCGCCCAGCGCCCGTAGCCTCTCCCCCACCACCCGCGCCGTGTTGCCGCCGATCCCGGCGTCGATCTCGTCGAAGACCACGGTGCCCGCCGCGGCCGCCTGGCCAAGCCCGCTGAGCGCCAGCATCACCCGCGAGAGCTCGCCGCCGGAGGCCGCGTCGCGCAG
Source organism: Solirubrobacterales bacterium (assembly GCA_033856455.1). Taxonomy (GTDB): domain Bacteria; phylum Actinomycetota; class Thermoleophilia; order Solirubrobacterales; family 70-9; genus VAYN01. The sequence continues at coordinate 577 of JAWVEZ010000009.1, forward strand.
CGGCGCCGCCTCGATCCCGGGGTTCGGCGCGACCCGCAGCTCGACCGTCTCGCGGCCGTTCGCCCCGAAGCCGTCGGGGTGCGGCTCCAGCACGACCTCGAGGGTCGCGCCGGCCATCGAGAGCCGCTCGAGCTCGGCGGCGACGCGCTCTTCGAGCGGCTGCCCCGCGGCGGCCCGGCCGGCGCTGAGACCTTCGCCCACCTCCGCCCGCCGCGCCTCGGCCGCGGTCAGCGCCGCCTCGGCCTCGGCGCTGCGCTCGCCGGCACCCTCGAGGCGGGCGATCTCCTCGCGGCAGCGCTGCGCGTGGGCGAGCACCGACTCGACGCTGCCGCCGTGCTTGCGTTCGAGCCGGTCGATCGCTTCCAGGCGCTCCTCGATCGCGACCAGGGTCGCCGGGTCCGCGTCCAGCCCCTCCGCGTACTCGCGCAGCTCCGAGCCGGCGTCGGCGAGCTCCAGCGCCAGCGCCGCGACCCGCTCGGCGATCGCGTCGAGCCGCGGGTCGAGCCCGGCGGCGCCGTGCAGGAGCGATTCCGCCTGGGCCAGCGCCGCCCCGGCGCCGCCGCCGTCCTCCTCGGCGCCGACCAGGGCGCCGTGGGCGCCGGCGGCCGCTTCGCGCAGCCCCTCGGCGTGGCGCAGCCGCTCGCGGTCGGCGGCGAACGCGCTGCGCTCCTCCGGGTCGGGCGAGACCTCCTCGATCTCGGAGAGCTCGTAGCGGTAGAGGTCGAGGTCGCGCTCCCGCGAGCCTTCGCGCTCGCGCAGCTCGGCCAGCTCGGCGGCCAGCGCCAGCACTTCGCGGTGGGCCTCGCGGAAGCGCTCGCGCAGCTCCAGGTGCTCGGCGCCGGCGAAGCCGTCGAGGATCTCCAGCTGGGCCGAGGAGATCGTCAGCTTGCGGTGCTCGTGCTGGCCGAAGAAGGCGACCAGGCGGCCGCCGAGCAGCTTCAGGTCGGCCGCGGTCGCGGCCCGGCCGGCGACGAAGGCGCTGGTCCGCCCGCTGGCCGAGACCCGCCGTCCCAGCACCACCTCCTCGGCGCCCTCGGGCAGCCGCTCCGCCAGCTCCGCGAACTCGGGCTCGGCCAGCAGACCCGGCGGCAGGTCGAAGACCCCCTCGACCCAGGCCTCCCCGGCTCCCGGACGGACCACGTTCGCTTTCGCCTTGCCGCCCATCAAGAGGTCGAGCGAATGCGCCAGCACCGTCTTCCCCGCCCCGGTCTCGCCGGTGATCGCGTTCAGACCCTCGCCGAGGCGCAGTTCGGCCCTCTCGATCAGGAGCAGGTTCTCGATCCGCAACTCGCGCAGCATTGGCTCTGTGTAGCAACGGGCGCGGACTGAAAGGAAATGCCCTGTAAAGGGGAATCACGAACGCGCCGATATCGGTAGTTATGGAGACCGGAGCCCTCTCGCGGGGTGATGATGAGCTGCGCCTGCCCCGGCTGCGCGCCAGCGCCCACGGCGCTCGCCGGCGCTGGAGCGCGATCGGGCCCGGGATCCGCCTGATCCTCGTCCTCGCCCTCGCCCTGGCGCTGACCGGCGGCGGCGCCTACATGCTGATCTCCGACCAGCTGCGCGAGGACCAGATCGAAGACTTCACCCGCCTGCAGGAAGCCGACGCCCGCGGGCTGGAAGCGGTGGGCGCGAACCTCAGCGAGGCGGCGGCGGTCGCCGCGGCGGGCCAGGGACTGGAGGCGATCAGCGAGCGCGAGGGAATCAGCGAGGCGCTGCTGATCGGCCCGGGCGGCGTCGTTCGGGCAAGCGGCGGTGGCGGTGGCAAGCCGGTCGGCAGCGTCGACGACGACCCCAGCACGCTCGAGATCCTGCGTGGAGGTCCCTCCTACGCCGGCACCGAGCAGGACGAGGGCGAGAACCAGTCCGATTTCGAGTTCCTGGTCCCGATCGAACTCGGCGGCGAGCACTTCGTGCTGGAGACCGCCTACGACAGCACCAGCTTTGAAGACCAGCTCGGCCACATCCGCGAGATCCTCGCGCTGCTGATGCTGGCCGCGATCCCGGCGGTCCTGCTCGCCTTCTACCTGCTCGGTGGCCGTGCCCTGCTGCGCGGTCACCGGCTGGCGCTCGAACGGGCGACCCGCGACGGGCTCACCGACCTGCCCAACCACCGCGCCTTCCAGGACGAGTTCGAGCAGGCGGTCGCGCTGGCCCAGCGCAACGGCGATCCGCTGGCCCTGGCCCTGATCGACCTCGACAGCTTCAAGCAGACCAACGACCGCCATGGCCACCCCGAGGGCGACGCGATGCTGCGCCGCCTGGCCGAGATCCTCCGCAACGGACGCTCGGCCGACCGGCCCTTCCGGATCGGCGGCGACGAGTTCGCGCTGCTGCTGCAGCGGACCGACGCGGAGGGGGCGCGGACCCTCACCCAGCGCCTGGCCAAGACCCTGCGCACGGCCGGAATGCCAGCCAGCGTCGGCGTCGCCACCCTGTACCCCGGCGAGAACGCGAAGGACCTGCGCTCCGAAGCGGACGCGGCGCTCTACGAGGCCAAGCGCGCCGGGGGAGCACGCGCCGCCCTCTTCGCCGACATCCGCGGCCCGATCACGATCACCACCGCCGCCAAGCGCGACGCGGTCAACCGGCTGATCGAGGAGGGCGAGCTGGAGACGGTCTTCCAGCCGATCTGGGCGTTCGAGTCCGACCTGCTGGTCGGCCTGGAGGCGCTCTCCCGACCCAGCCCGGCCTACGAGCTTTCCGGGCCCGCGGAAGCGTTCGACATCGCCGAGCAGCTGGGCCGCGTGCCCGAGCTGGACCGGCTCTGCGCGGCGACGGCCCTGCGCAGCGCCGGGGCGGTCCTCCCCCCGCACGCCCTGCTCTTCCTCAACATCGCGCCGAAGAGCCTCGAACTGGGGGACGAGACCGTGGAGTGGATCGCCGGCCGGGTCGAGGCGGCGGGCCTCGCAGCCGAGCGTGTGGTGATCGAGGTCTCCGAGCGCTTCCCGGCGCGCACGGACCCGGTGGCCGCAAGCCTCACCGCCCTCCGCGAGCGCGGCTTCCAGCTCGCCCTCGACGACGTCGGCACGGGCAACTCGGGGCTGGAGATGCTGCGCCGGATCGGCGCCGACTACGTCAAGCTCGACCGCAGCATCGTCGCCGCCGCCGCGACCGAGCCGAACGCGCGCGGGGTGCTGATGGCGATGGCGACCTACGCGCGCCAGACCGGCGCTTTCGTGATCGCCGAGGGGATCGAGGACGAGGAGACGCTCGCCTTCCTGCGCGGCATCCAGGTCAGCGACTTCGCCCCGCAGACGATCATCCAGGGCGGCCAGGGGTTCGCGCTGGGCGCGCCGGTCGCCGAGCCGGCGCTCAGCCGCCGGTCGGCTGCACGAAGTCCTTCGACCTCGTGAGGAGAAAGCCGGCGGCGGCGCCGGCGAAGGAGATGATCGCGGCGATCAGGATGATCGAGTTGAGGCCGCTGACGAAGGCGACGTCGGCGGCGTGGACCGCTTTGTCGTGCAGGGCCGGCGGCAGCGGCAGCTCGGCGACGGCGCGGGAGCCGCCGGAGGCGACCACCTCGCCGAGGCCGTCCGGCGCCTGCGGCAGCAGCTCGTGCAGCTTCGAGTCGACCCGGCCCTGGAAGACGGCGCCGAGCCCGGCGACGCCGGTCGCGATCCCGACCTGGCGGAAGGTGGTGTTGATCCCCGAGCCCATCCCCGATTTCTCGACCGGGACGACGGCGATCGCCGCCTGCCCGATCCCCGGGTTGGTCGTGCCGATCCCGATCCCGGCGACGATGAAGCCGGCGAGCAGGGTGGTCCAGTCGGAGTCGGGCGAGACCCCGTTCATCAGCAGCAGCCCGACCCCGACCAGGGTGAGGCCGGTGCCGAGGAGGATGCGGATCGGGACTTTGTGCGAGAGCGTGCCGGAGATCGGCGCGACCAGGAAGCCGAGCATGCTCAGGGGCAGGAAGCGCACGCCCGCCTCCAGCGGCGAGTAGTCGAGCACCCCCTGCAGGTAGATAGTGATGTAGAGGAACATCGCGAACATCCCCGCCGAGAGGGAGAAGGCGACCGCGGAGACGCCGTTGAAAGCCGGGCGGCGGAAGAGGGTGAGGTCGAGCATCGGGAAGCGGCTGCGGTGCTCGATCGCGACGAAGACGAGCAGCAGCACCGCCGCGCCGATCAGGCAGGTGAGGATCAGCGGGCTGCCCCAGCCCTCCGGGTTGCCGCGGATCAGGCCGAAGATCAGGAGGAAAAGAGCGGCGGAGAAGGTGACCAGGCCCGGCAGGTCGACCGGTTCCGGTTCTTTGGCGAAGACGTTGACGATCCGTTTCTCGGTCAGCACCATCGCGCCGATTCCGATCGGGACGTTGATGAAGAAGATCCACTCCCAGCCGAGCCCCTCGGTGACGACGCCGCCGACCAGCGGCCCGATCGCCACCGCGCCGCCGACCACGGCGCCCCAGACGCCGAAGGCGGTCGCGCGCTCTTTCCCCTGGAACTCCTGGCCGATCAGGGCCAGCGAGGTCGCGAACATCCCGGCGGCGCCGATCCCCTGCAGGCCGCGGGCGAGGTTGAGCAGGGTCGGGTCCTCGGCGATCCCACAGAGGAACGAGGCGAAGGTGAAGACCCCGAAGCCGATCGTGAAGACCCGGCGCCGCCCGAGCCGGTCGCCGAGCGAGCCGGCGGTGAGCAGGAAGGCGGCGAGCATCAGCGAGTAGGCGTCGACGACCCACTGCAGGCTGGAGAGGCTGGCGTCGAGTTCGCGCTGGATGTCGGGCAGCGCGACGTTGACGACGGTGACGTCCAGCAGCAGCATGAACGTCGCGATCGAGACCAGCAGCAGGGTCCACCACTTCCGCTCCATGGCGGCAGACCCTAAAGAAGCGACCTCGTCGGGCCTAGACGGCCAAGTGGCCGAATTTGTCGCGGATGCGGTGGTAGAAGCTCGTCCCGGGCAGCTGCGCGAGGCGGCCGACCGAGTCGAGGAAGCGGACCTCGAGCGAGGCTCCGGGCGCGAGGTCGGCCACCTTGACGCCGTCGACCGCGATTTCGACCGGCTCCCGGTCGGGCGCGTTGCCGACATGGAGGACGTCGGTAGGTGCCACCACCAGCGCCCGCGCGGTCAGCGAGTGCGGGGCGATGTAGGAGACGACGTAGCCCTTCACGCCCCAGGCCAGGATCGGGCCCTGGTTGGCGAGGTTGTAGCCGGTGGAGCCAACCGGGGTGGCGGCGACGAGGCCGTCGCAGCGGACGTGACCCACCTCCTCCCCGGCAATCCGATAGCTGAGCTCGGCGACCCGGTCGTGGGGGCGGCGGGTGAGAGTGATGTCGTTCATGCCCACCTGCTGCTTGCCGTCGACCTTTACCTCGAGGCCGGGCAGCGACACCGTCTCGATTTCGCCTCGCAACGCGCGACGGATGCCCGCCGCGGCCTCGCCGCGGTCGACGGCGGCGAGGAAGCCGACGGTGCCGAAGTTGACGCCGAAGACCGGGACCTCGGTGTGCGCGTATCGGCGGAGAGCGTGGAGGATCGAGCCGTCGCCGCCGAGCACGAGACAGATGTCCGGCAGCGTGTGTTCGGCGGTGACGTCGACGCCCTCGCCGGCGGCGCCGTGCTTTTCCAGCTCCTCCTCGGTCGCCGCCAACCGCCAGCCAAGCTCGTGGGCCACGTCGGCCGCGATCGCGACCGCTTCCGAAGCGCTCGGCGGGTGTGAGTGGGTGATCAGCGCCGCGGTCTTCACTCGTCCCCCTCGGCGGCGGCGACAGCGGCCTCCAGGTCCTCGACCTCGTGCCCCTCACCGCCGCACCAGACGAAGGTCTCCTTGTTGCCCTTCGGACCGGGCAACCCCGAGGAAGCGAAGCCGCGGACCGCCAGCCCGAGCTCGCGGGCCGCCTCGGCGACCTTGAGGATCGCCTCGTGGCGGTCGGCGTCGTCGCGGACGACGCCGCGGCCGACCCGCTCGCGGCCGAGCTCGAACTGCGGCTTGACCATCGCCAGCATCTCGCCGCCCGGCGCGAGGCAACGAGCCACCGCGGGCAGGATCTTGGTCAGCGAGATGAAGGAGACGTCGATCGTCGCCAGGCTCGGCGCGAACGGCAGGTCCGCGGGCTCGAGGGCACGGGCGTTGAGGCGCTCGATCACGGTCACGCGGGGGTCTTTGCGCAGGCGGGCGTCGATCTGGCCGTAGGCGACGTCGACCGCGGCGACCCGCGCCGCGCCCCGCTGCAGCATGCAGTCGGTGAAGCCGCCGGTCGAGGCGCCGACGTCGAGGCAGTCGCGGCCGGCGACGTCGATCTCCAGCGCGGTCAGCGCGTTCTCCAGCTTGATGCCGCCGCGGGAGACGAACCGCGGGCCCGAGTCGACGACCAGCGTCGCCTCCGGCTCGACCAGCTGGCTCGGCCGCAGCGCGACGGGCCCGTCCCGGCCGACCCGCACTTCGCCGGCCCGCACGGCGCCGGCGGCCGCCGTCCGCGACGGAAACAGGCCCTGCTCCGCCAAGACGGCGTCTATGCGGAGCTTCTTCACCTTCGAAACGCTACCGGGGAGGCCCCGAACTGGCCTTTTATTTGACCGTCCGGGTGGTTTGGGACATTTTTTGCGCAGTTTTTCTACAAACAGGCCGTTTCGCGGCACCCAGTGCCACAACTCGTCTACATGCCCCCCCAGCCGGGGGTTTGTGTGACCCCCCTCACACACAAGGCGCACATATGTTCGTACGCTGGTCAAGGATTCGGATGGAGAAACCGATGAAGGAGAAGCAACCAAGACTTTTTGGCTGAGCCCCCCGCCGACATATGCCCCAGTCGCTTCCCACGATTGGCGCCGTCGGCTCAAAAGGTGCTCACCTACCTCCCACGGATCCACATATATAGAGATACATATCTCTCCTCCCTGTAGTAACCCCAGAAGCGCCCCGCCTCCCCGGCGGGGCGTTTTCTGTTGTGCGGGGCTTTAGCAAGCCAAATGCGAGGCGCGCGGCGAGCGCGCGGCGGCGGGGACTAGCCGGGAAATCGTGCTCGTGCCACCATTGGTGCCACCATTAGGCGTGATTTTCCCGGGTCGGAAACGTGCCTAAGCGCCGGCAGTCAGGTAGGCATCCATGCGCTGGCGAACCTCGTCGTGGCTGCCTGGGAGCAGGTGGCCGTAGACATCGAAGGTCGTCTGGATCTTCGAGTGGCCCATGAACTGCTGGATCGCCTTCGGGTTCGCACCCGCGTCGATCAAGAGCGAGGCGAACGTATGGCGGCACTCGTGCAGCGTGATCGGCTTCAGCCTGGTCAGCTCGCCCCCCTCCCCCTCTCGATCCTCCTCGGCGCGCTCGTTCGCCAACTTCCAAGCCCGCTTCGCGCGATGGTCAATCGTTGACGCATAGAACGCCTCCTCGGTCGTCCGGCCGAAAACGAGGTCTTGGCCGGAGCGGCCTGAGCCTTCCAGGGAGCCATTCAGGTAGTCGCGAAGGATCGCGAGCAGCGGAATGGTCCGCCGACCAGCGAGGGACTTCGGCTCGATCACTCCCTCCACCTGGTCCCAGCCGCGCTCAACCGCGATGACGTTCGCCTCGAAGTCGATGTCGCAGGCCCGAAGCGCCTGTAGCTCCCCGCGCCGCAGTCCGGCGTAGAAGGCCGTCGCCCAGATCGGCCGGTCCTCGTGGTGCAGAGCGGCAAGCAGGGCTGCGGCTTCCTCCGCCGAGGCGATCCGCTTCGGCCGTTTGGAGTTCCCGCTGGGCAGATCGATGCGCTCGGAGGGGTTGTAGGTCAATTCATCGCGGTCGATCGCCCGCCGAAAGAACGCCTGGACCGGGTTGAAGATGTTGCTGACGGTGCTTGCCGAGAGGCCCGATCCGAGCAGCTCGTCGGCAAGCTCCTGGAGGTCGCGGCGGCGAATCTCGGGAACCTTGAGCCCGCTGACCTGCGAGGGGTCGACGTAAACCCTCACGACGCGCTCATAGGAGCGGATCGTGTTCGGCTTGTAACGAGCGCGACCCTTCGGCCGGACGCTCCCCGCTTCCATCCCAGCGATGAACTGACGCAGGGCCTCCGCGAGGGTCCGTCCGTCCCAGGGGGTCGCTCGCAACTCCCCCCGATCGCGGGCGCGCTTGACCTCCGCGCGCCAGCTCTGCGCCTCGGCCTTTTGACTAAACGTCTTGGTGATCCGCCGCCCACCCGGCGCCAGATAGATCGACGCCTCCCAGCCTGCATTGCAGTTGCATCGATTGGCGTACCTCGCCGGGCAACCTTTCGAGTGCCGCCGCCGGATGCCCTCAGCCATCGCCGTTCCCGATCCACCGCAGCATCGAGGGGTTAAGGCCCCCGTGGAAGACGAACGCTCCCTTGCCACAGTCAACGCCGGGAATCCAGTCAACGCCATCGAGTAGCCGGCCCTCCGGAACTTCGACGGCTGCGGCGACCTTGAGCAGGGTCTCGATGCTCGGCACCCGGAAGCCGCGCTCCAGGAAGCTGACCTCAGTTCGATGCAGCGCGGCTCGGCAAGCCAGCTCTTCTTGGCTCATCCGGGCCAGCTTCCGGCCGCGCCGCAGGTTCTCGCCGAAGTGACGAGCGAGATCGTCGTTGCGCTCTCGGGTCGCCATCAGGCCGCCTCCCTCGGCGCCATCCCTATGCCGCCCCGGCCTGGGTGAGCTTGTGGAAGTACAGCGCTGCCTGGGTCGGCACGATCATCCCGCCGGACTCGAACAACAGGCCGGCTCCGATCAACGCACTCACCGCGTCTTCGCAGTCGATTCGGCGGCCCTTGTCCTTGGACGCACCCGCCATGCCTAGGACGATTTCCGGCAAGCGCAGGCTGGCTGGGTGCAGGCTGAGCACATGGACGAGGACAGCGCCCTCGGTCCGCAGGTAGATCGACAGGGCGGTGGTCGAGGCGCCTGCATCGGCGCTATCCCCCGTAGGGTTCTGAGTAGCCATGAGGAGGTAAGGCTCCTTGTGGTCAGGCCCTCGGTCGGCGTTAGCGCGCCGGCCGGGGGCTGCTTTATGTATGGCGCCTAGGGTAGCACCAAGTGTTGCGGCAGCCGATACAGCTTGACTGGAGCTACTTGCCCTTGAGAATGTTGTTGACGCGCGAGCGGTGAAGGCCGACGGCCTCGCCGATCTCGGCCATCGAGAGGCCGGCGTCAGCCGCGCGCTTGAAGCTCTCTCGACGCTCCTTGGCGGCGTCATCGAGCTGCGCAGTCCTACGCTCGAACTTGGCCTGGGCTCGGCGGGCCTCGGCGCGAGCTTGTTTCTTCGCGTCTCCCATCGCCGCCAGCCTAGACGCCGCCGCCGCGTCACAACCTCTCCCCCAGCGCGTACTCCGCGTTCTCTGAGATCCACCGTTCCAGTTCGTGCACCGGAACTAGACGCTTGCGCCCTCGCCGGATCAGCCGCAGCTCGGGGGCGACGTTGGCGTCGAAGAAGTCAGGGCCGACGCCGATCGCGGCGGCTGCCTCGGGGGGCGTAAGCGCAATCCGGGGAACCGAGGTCGCAAGCTTCTTCGCCACGCCTCACCTACCGATCCCAAGGTCGATCGACCGCGAGCGGGAGAGGCTGCGCTCTTGCGAGCGATCAAGCCGGCGTTGGCTCTCCTGAAGCTGTCGCTGCTGCTGGCGCCAGTGGGAGCGCTCAAGCTGGTTCTTGGGCTCGCGGCCAAGAGCGTTCTCGCGGTCGCTGATGCCGTGGCGCTCGCGATACCGCTCGATCCCCCGCACGGCCCGATCCCACTCCCGCGCCTTGACCGGCTCCTTCGGCCGCTCCCCCAGCTCCTTGTCGATGTATTTGGGTGGGGAGATGCGGACGGCGACGAGGGTGACGCGCTCGCGCTCGGCGAGCAGGTGCTCGATCACGGCCGCCTCGGCGCGGGCGTCGTGGCGGATCTCGGGCAGCTGGTCGGCCTGAGCCCCGAGGATGTCGAGCACGCGCTCGTTGCTTTCAACGCGACCGGCGACTCGCTCGGCCTCCTGCCTGCGCTGCCGGCGCGGAAGCTGATCGAGGCGGCCGACTTCGGCACGCGCGTTGTCGGCTCGGGTCTGGGCGAGGTCGATTCGCTGGGCGAATTCCAGCCGAGCTTCTTCGTTTCGCCGCTCCGCTCCGATCTCTGAGAGCAGCCCATCGAGCCGGTCTTGAAGCTCCGGGCTCGGCAGCTCGGCCAGCCGCGAGCGGATCGCCTGCTCGTGAGCAGAGACCTGGGCGCCGTCGCGCTCGGCCGCTTTCGCGATGTGCTCAAGACCCTTGCCCTGACCCGGCTCGCTCGGGGCGAACTCATCGCGCTCCAGCCGCACCTCCGGCGTCGCGTAAAAGTACGTCTCCTCTCTACTCCGCGAAGCGGCGACGTAGAACTCCTGGCGGTCCATCGAGGGATCGGCCATCACGAAGGCGCGATCGACCGTGGCGCCCTGGGCCTGATAGCTGGTCACCGCGTAGCCGTGCTGAAGCGCACCCGCCCCGTCCCTCTGGTTTACCCGCCCCAAGAAGACGGAATCGACACACACCCGCCCCCGGGTGTCGATTCCGTCCAACACCACGGTCTGAGCCTCGACGTCAACCGCCCGCACAACCCAGCGCTCGCGGTTGTAGATGCCGTTTTTGTGGTCGTTGACTCTGGTTATGACCTGATCGCCGGCGGCGAAGCGCAGCTCCCCAACCTGGATCTCGGCCTGACCGAGCCGACCTTCGGCGCGCATCGTCTCCCGCGCCAGCGCGTTCAGTTTGTCCACCTCCGCGTTGCGCTTGGCGACCATCAGAGCGTCGTCTCCCTCGCGGTAGCTCTGCCACCAGTCGCGGACCATCGCCTCCCGGCGCTCGGCTGGATCGGCGGCGACGAGGATGCGCCCCTCCTCGCGGTAGATCGCCAACGCCTCGGCCCCCTCCCCCATCCGAATCCGCCGCGCCCCCTCGCGGTCGAGCTCGCGGCTCTGGCGGATCACTTCATCGAGCCGAATCGGGTCGGTTCGGTCGGCGATCGTCGCGAACAGTCCGCCAGCCTCGATCTCACCAAGCTGGGCCGGGTCGCCGATCAGCACGAGCTTGGCTTCGGCCGCCTCGGCGTGGGCGACGAGTCGCGCCAGGTCGGCCGAGCCGACCATCCCGGCCTCGTCGACCAGGAGCACCGAGCGCGAGGAAAGCACCGACCTGCCTTGCAGCTCGGCGCGGTCCAGCTCGCCGAGCAGCTTCGCCACGCTGGTCGCCTCAAGTCCCTCCGAGCGCAGGACGTTGGCCGCCCGCCAGGTCGGCGCCGCCGCCCGCAGCTCGAAGCCGGCGGCGGCCCAGCCCTCGGCCGCCGCGGTGGTCGCATAGGTCTTGCCGGTGCCGGCCTCGCCGATCACCACGACCAGGCCGTCGCCCTCGCCGAGCAGGCGCCGGACCATCGCCTCCTGATCGGGCTTCATCGCGGGCCGCGAGTCGAGCACGCGGGAGATCACGACCTCCGGAGCGACGCCCCGGTCGAGCCGGAAGGCCATCTCGGCGGTCTTCGCAAGCGCTTCCCGCTCCAACTCCCAGATCCGCTGGGTGGTGTAGCGCTGGCCCTTGGGGTCGGCGCCGATCGGGACGATCAGGGGCGAGCGCAGGAAGGCGTCGGCGGCGGCTTCGATCTCATGGGCTGGCGCCCCCGAGCGCAGCGAGCCGGCGATCGCCTGGATCGCGTCGCGGCGGTCGAAGTGGCTGGCGTGGGCGGTGACCTCCTCGGCCAGCTGCTCGACGGTGAGCTGCTGGCGCTCGGCCGGCTCGTGGCCGAAGCTCTGGCGAATCAGCTCGGGGGTCAGCCCGATCTCCTCGGCGCGGCGCTGCCAGCTCTCGCGCAGGCTCTCCTCGGTCAGCGAGTGGTCCTTGGCCTCGCGCGTGGCGAGGGTGGCGACCTGGCGGGCCTCGGCAGAGGCTTCGGGGCCGGCGGCCTCGAGGATCGTCTCGCGGCGCTGGGAGAAGTGCCGCAGGTGCTCGGGGTCATAGCCGGCGATGTCGGCGATGCCCTTGCGCAGCTCATCCCATTCGATCCCCAAGTGCTGGGTCAGCTCGTGGCGGAGGGTCGCTTGGTAGATGTAGCTAGCGGATTTCGCGTGGTTGAAGATCGCCGGGTGGTAGAGGCGAGTCCAGCGGCCGTCCGGCCCCTTGGTCGCGTTGGCGATGAGGACATGGGTGTGGAGCTGGGGGTCACCGGCCCGGGAGGAGCGGTGGACGTAGGCGGCGGCGATAAAGCCGTTGCCGGGGACGAATTCATGGCCGCCATGCCCGCGCCGGGTCCAGCACGCCTGGAGCTGGAGATAGTCGAGCGCGGCCTTGACCGCTTCGGCGTGGGCGGCGGCGATCTCGGTGCCGGCCTCCTCGCCGCCGAGCGCCCAGGCGAGGGAAACCGACTTCGGCGCGGAGAAGGTCAGATCGAAGCCCGGGACTGGTCCTCGCCCGGCGACGTGGCGCAAGCCGAGCGGCTCGCCCGTCGCCGGGTTCAACCCGGTCAGCATCGCGATCAGCTGGTCGGGCTCGACGTGGCCTTCGAGTCCCAGCTCCTCGGCGGCGTCGCCGAGCCAGTAGCCGGCCGACTCGCCCTCGCCGGAGTAGTACTCCTCGGCGCCTTCGGCGACTTTGTCGAGGTAATAGCGCTCCTGGCCTTTGCCGAGCTTGCCTATCGAAAGCATCTCGGCTCCCTTCGCACGAAGCGCGGACTGGGCTGGGCGGCTTCCATACCCAGGTAGTGCGCTGCCGGGGCCGCCTGCATCGGGTGACTTGCGGGCTGGCGGCGATCGCGGCGCACAACCTCGTAGTCCGGCCGGCGGCCAGATTGCATCGGGTTGATTGCGGAGAGGCGGCGGGCTTGGAGCACGCCGGTTATGTCCGGCGGGAGGCGCGAACGCCCGCAGAAGTTCAGCCGGCGACGGCAGGAGGCGCGGTTAGGTCACCGTTGGTGATGCGGTGTGAGGGGGTCGGTGGTGAGGCTGTAGGGCTCCTGGTGGGGAGCCCTACAGCCGTGGCTTGCCTGGATGCCTCACCGAGCAACCATGCTGCGGGTAGATGCGCTGGGATCGGCGGGGGGTCCTGACTAGCGTCGGGTTCTGGCGTGGCCTGTCGCAGTCGGCGAATAGATCCTTCAGCTACGCCGAACGACCGCCCCTACGCCTCCCGCGAGACCTGCGCTGCTTCCTGCGAGGTGGCGGTGGTGGCTTCTTTGCCCGTGCGGGCCGGGTGATCTGCTGGAAGACCTTCGCGTCGGCGTCGGTGCCCGGGACCAGTCGCACGATCTGACTGCCGTCCGACTCCGTCCCCCGATACTCGACCTGGTAGTTGTCGATGACTGCCCGCGCCCGTCCTAGATCGACTTCCTGTCCTAGAACCTCTCCCGCAAAGCTTTGCTCGATGACTAGCTCCTTGCCACTTTCAAGGGCCTTCATCTTGTTGGGGGGCACCGACAGCTCAGCATTCTCGAAACGGCCGTTGAAGCCTCCCCGGCGAATCGTCGCCGCAATCGTTGCGACCTGGCGGAAGTTCGCGTCCGTGAACGAGTCTGGATCGATTGAGAACCGGATGTTCGCCCACTTCTCGATCTCAACGATGCTCTCAAGGAATGCGACTAGAGCATCAGGAGTTCCAGTGTCGTCCGGTGCCCCCGTATCGAGGGTGAGTTCCCGTTCGCGGTCGCGCTTGTCCACGACTTTGACGGTGCCCCCGTCAGCCGCAACGACGTTCAGGAACTCAAGCGCTCGAAGCTGATTTCGTGCCGGATCGGTGTTGAGCTGGTACTGATATCTAACGCCGAGTTGCCCGGAGTCTCCCTGGTGACGAAATAGAAACCGCGTGGTCAGGCCGCCATAGCTGCCTTCAAGACAGCCGTCCCATCCCTCCGGCGGACGAACAGGCTCAAGGAACGTGTCGAGCTGCGCCTTGACCCCATCCCGCTCCGCAGAAAACCTGGCATCCCACGGGGTTGGTGCTGGACGAGCTGGCAATGGCTCAATGCTCACGGTGCCGGTCATCGGTTTCCCGATGTCCTCACTCAAAGCCGGTGGAAGCTGCTCGAAGACGACCTCGACTCCCTCTGCCGTCACTGACTCACCCCGTTTCGCGGCGTCCTCTAGTCGCTCGTAGGTCTCGCGCGGCAGCGTGAATTTCCCCTTTGGGGCAAACAACTCCATTGCTTCGTCGTCATTCGGAACGACATCAACACGAGCGACAACACCGCCGCTGGATTGCTCGATGCTCATCACCGCCCCAGATGCAACGGGCGTCGTCGCCTTCCCGGCCTCGTAGATTGCGGCGGGGTAGCTGTAGAAGGGATCCTTCTTCGCGAGGAAATCGCCAATCGGGTTCATTCGCTCAAGTGCGTCCCCCATGGTGGAAAGCTCGCCCTTCGCGAGCGCTGCCCTCTTGATCGCCTCAAGCTGGTCGGCGTCGTCCTTGAAAAAGTGATCAGCGACGGTCGTGCCTGCATCCGACTCCGTCAGGCGGCTGTGAAGCTCGGATCCGTTCCAGAAGTCGACGGGGATCTGGATCTCCGAGTTGCGGAAGTGTTTGTCGAAGGTCCGTTGCTCAGTTCCCGAAAGATCCCGAGGAAAACAGAAGGTGTATCTGTCGGGCTTGTAGTTCTTGATCGCGTCGGCAAGCGATTTCCTGCAAGCTGGCCAACCGATCCGGTTCGGGAAGTGCTTCGCCTGCCAAGCTCGGCCGTAGCCGCCGCCAGGCTTGGGTAGCAGGACATCTGCTCCTCCGTCTCCGGCCTCCTTGGGCTTGATGGCGTCCGGATGTTCGAGCCTGATCAGCCGGAAGCAAAGAAGGTCGAATTGCTTATCAGGCATCCCAGCCAGGTCGTACTCGACCGGCCCTCTAGCCTTAACTCGCTTCCCCCTTTTTTCGAAATCATCAACCAAAGCATCCCCGTCGGTGACCATGTGTCCGATGCGCGTCGGTAGCCATCGTGGCGCCCCTTGCGGAACGTTACGGTCCGGCAAGGACATTGTCCGTCCCCTCCGCGATGGGCTTGGCAGCTCCCCATTTGCTTCTCGCAGCCGTTGGGAATGTCGTCTCAAATCATGAGGCTCGGCGTCGTCGAACCGTCCGCGCCGTGGCCCACGATACGAGCCGTGAACATCGCCGAGATCGCGAGTGAGACGTGGGCTGCAAAGCTGCTCCCTCCCCCGCTCCGCCGCCGGGCGGCCAAGGGTGCAGGACGCGGCAAGTACGACAAGTGGGGGCGTTGGCTCAACGGTGCCGAGGGCGAGACGAACGGCAAGATCACCAACGAGGTCATCGCCATGCACGCCCGGCGCGTCCCTTGGCGAGAGATAACCCAGTTGGCGGCGAACGACAGCCTGCCGGCACCCGGCTCGTATTGGTGGGAGTGGGTCGTTGACTGCTACGTCGTCACTCAGTCAATCGCGATTCGCCGCCAGCTCGACCAACAAGCGAACGCCATCAGCCTTGGCCGGATGCTGCGCGAGATGATCGAACACCCCGGCGCAGTGACGCGGGAGCTATGGCTATCGAGCTGGGAGAGTGAAGCCGAGCACGATGTACGACGAGCCAACAGGCAGTGGGACGAAAAGTTCGCCAGCGCCGCAGACCCAGACTCACTCAATCCCGAGCTACCGGCTAACGACCTGCGCGCGCTCGAAGTCGGCGCCCGGCAGATGCGCGAGTACGTCAACCGCCACGTCGCGCACATGGACCGGCGGGGCTCAAAATCACTGCCGACGTACAACGACATTGACGCCGCAATCGACCTCATCGGGATGATTTTCCACCGGTACCACGGCCTGTTGACCGCTTCGAGCTACACCCAGCTTGAGCCCGCCTGGCAGGACGATTGGGCCGCCCCCCTGCGTACCGCTTGGCTGCCGCCGGTCGAGCGCCGCCGAAGGTAAGGCGGCCCCACGCCCGAGCCGCCAGGGCGGTCCGACGTGGGGTGAGCCGGAGAGCGCGCCGAGGTGACTGCGCCCGTGCTCGACACAATCTCTTAGCGCCCATACAACCGGGCGCGTACCAAACGTCTGCCAGACGCCCTAGGCTCGCTTCCGCCAGTGAGCGCCGCAAGCGACAAACTCAGCACCGACGTCCGCAAGATCCTCGACACCACGTGGTCGATCAGAAGCGGCCAGGTGGTGCCAAAGACGGAGGACGTCGCCCTGGAGAACGGGGCGGTAAAGCTAGATGTCGCGATTCTCTATGCCGACCTCGCGCATTCGACGCAGCTCGCGCGGAAGGACAAATCGGTCGCGGCGAAAGTAGTCCGGGCATATCTGTCGACGATGACGCGGCTCGTTAACGACTCCGGAGGCACCGTCAGGAGTTTCGATGGCGATCGGGTCATGGGGATCTTCATCGGCGGCAGCAAAAACTCCAACGCAGCGAAGTGCGCCCTCAAAATGAACTACGTCGTCAAGGAAATCCTCGTCCCTCAGGCAAAGGCCAAGTTCACGTCGCTAAAGGACTTCAACCTCACGCACTGCGCCGGAGTCTCCCGAAGTGAGGTGCTGGTCGTTCGCGGCGGGGTGCGGGGAAGTAACGACCTCGTTTTCGTCGGGTCCGCACCGAACATCGCCGCGAAGCTGAGTGAGATCAGAGACGGCAACTACCGCTCCTACATCGACTGGAAGGTCCACCAGTATCTGCGCGACGACGCGAAGTACGGCGGCAAGGACAAGAAGCACATGTGGATCAAGACCAAGCGCACCATCGCCGGGGCCGAATGGGAGCTATATAGGTCGAGTTGGCAGTGGACCCCATAGGGACTGAGCCGCCCGCAGCGGCCAACCCCGATGAGTTCGGCTGGCGTGTTCACGGGCTGCTAGACAACTGGACGGGCAAGGTCGACAACAAGGCGTCTATCGTCCTGGCCATCGAGAGCGCGGCGTTCGCGTTCGTCGTCACGCAGACGGCGAAAGGCAAGGTTTTCGCGGACCCCGGCGGCGTGGGCGCGTGGGTCTTCCGTCTCGGCCTCGTGCTGCTACTCGTCGCCATCGCGCTGGCGCTCCTAGTTGTCCTGCCACAGCTAAACCGCCGCAAATCGACGAAGGAGTGGGCCAAGAACAGCATCTACTTCGGGCATTTACGCCGTTGGGACCCTGACGACCTGGCCGAGCAGCTCCCGGACCAAGCCGCGCATCAGCGCGAGCAACTGGCCAAGCAGATGGTGGCCATGTCCAAGATCGCCTGGCGCAAGCACATATGGCTGCAAGGATCGTTGACCGCGCTTGCTGCCGCGGTCGTATTACTGCTGGTTGTCGCAATCGCTTAATCGCCGGACGCTGGCCGCCACCTTCATTCGGATCGCGGAGTTCCGCTGGCGCGGCAATCCGTAGCAGGTCGCGAGTGGCCCAAAGATCTGACTCTCTGAGGCTGAGGGCCTGTCGGAGCTGAAAGAGAACCATCAACCGTGCCTGAAAGCGTCGGTAGAATTCACTCCATGGCTGCATCTCCAACGAGAACCGTCGAGGTAGACGCCGAGTTGCTTGAGCGCGCCCGCCGCGTCGCCGAGGAGCGCGGCGTTGCCGTGCCACAGCTCGTGGAGGAGGCGCTTGAGCATGAGCTTGGGGAGTCGGCGCCGGACTCCCAGCGTGGACCGCAGAGCAAGGACGAAGGCGAGCAGCCACCGCTCACCTGCATCGGCGCATTTAGTTCGGGGCGTGGCGACCTCAGCAAGCTGGCCAGCGAAGACGCCTTCGAGCCAGAGCCATTTCGCTGATCCTCGACACCGGCGTGATCGTCGCGGCCTTTGATCGCGACGACGACAATCACGACGCGTGCAGGTCGTTGCTAACCGAGACGCGGGAGAGCCGGATCCTCCCTTCCCCCGTGCTCGTCGAGGTTGACCACCTGCTCAGGCGCTACACCCAGACCGACTCCTTCGTTGCTGTGCTCGACCAGGTCCGGCGGGGAGCGCTGGTGATCGAGGATCTGACCCCCGCCGACTACGAGCGGGTGGCGGAGCTGCTGACGACCTACGCCGACCTGAAGGTCGGCTTCGTCGACTGCGCGGTGCTCGCGGTCACGGAGCGCCTGGGCGAGGCGAAGCTCGCGACGCTCGACCATCGCCACTTCGGCACGATGCGGCCTCGCCACGTCGAGGCGCTGGAGCTGCTTCCGGCGCTCTCCTGACCGGCCCCCGTGCCACCGTGGTGCCACGCGAACTCTGCCGATTACAACCGGAGACAGCCGATCAGATTCCGCTCTAGCGAGACGAATCTGGCTCTGCGCCTGGGCGTCAGCCGCTCTCTCCTGCCGAGGTGGCAGATTGGATGATCACACCGCCCTTAGCGCCGATTGCCCAGATAGCGGTTGACCTGCCTTGCGGATCGATAGCAAGCTGCGGTTCGCCGACGCCGTTCGTCCACCGGGTGACGTCGGTCGGCCGCGACCATGCGCCTCCAGCCGGATGCTTCGCTGCCTGGATCACAAACTTACGGCTGGAGCGGCCGGTGTCGTACCCCTCCCAGATCGCGGTCGCGTTGCCCTGGGAGTCCACCACCAGCTGCTGATTCTGTCCACCCCGCCCGCGACCGGTGGTGAGGGCGACAGGCCTCGACCAGACCCCGCCGACAGGACGGGTCGCGCCCTGGACGACGAGATTCTCGCCGTCCGAACGCTGCCAGATCGCGGTCGCCTCGCCCTGAGGGCTGACCGCGATCTGCGGGTCTTGCACGAGGCGGCGCCCCACCTCGGAGATGTTGATCGGCGCCGACCAGGTTCCTCCGGGCGGGCGGGTCGCAGTTTGAACTCGATGGATTTGAATCCGAGGCCGCCGGTCATCGGACGCCCTGTCCGCCCAGATCGCGGTGGCGTTGCCTTGCGAATCCACAGCCACCTGAGGCCAATTGGCCCGCACTCCAGGCGCAGTGAGTGTGACCGGTGCCGACCAGCTCTCTCCGACTGAGCGAGATGAGCTTTCGATTGCGCCGCTGTATTCCTCTTCCCAGACCGCAGTTGCTGCGCCCTGAGGATCAAGCGCGATTTGGGGAGATCGGGCCGCCTTTCTCCGTGGAGACAGGCTGGCCGGCGCCGACCAGCTCCCTCCGACTGAGCGAGTCGCGCTCTGGACGACCGAGCGCCGCCCTTCTTCCCTTTCCAAGAGCCAAACCGCGGTCACGTTTCCTTCGGGACCAGCCACTACAAGTGCTGAACCTGCACCGGCTGCGGAGAGATTGACCGGCGCCGACCAGCTCCCTCCGACTGAGCGGGTCGCGCTCTGGACGACCCAGGAGCGACCCACACGGCGCACCCAGATGGCCGTCTGGTTGCCCAGGTGGTCGACGGCGACTCGTAACTCATAGGCATCCTCCAAACCGTCGGAGAATCGGGACGGAGTCGACCAACGACCGCCGGCTTGCCGCACCGCGCTCTCGTAGATGAGTTTTCCGCCTCGGTATCGCTGCCACACGGCGGTCGCATTGCCTGCGGAATCAACACTCAGCAACGGTGATTCTTCACCGAAGCTCACAGGCCCGAAGACCTTCATCGGTCGCGACCAGCTTGGCGCCGCACTGGCGGGCGATGCGACCAAACCCCCCGCCAGGAGACCGGCAATGACCAGGAGGAAAAGCCACAGCTGAGGCGCGCGAATGCGCGGGCCAGCCGTTGCTCCGATCGTCACTATCCCCCGAATTCCCGCGATCTCGATGATTAGTGAGTCTACTTCCGCAGCTACGAGGCGGCAGCCGAATAGGGCGGTCTGGGCTCGAACCTAGCGACCTACGATGGGCGGTACCCTCAACACATGACGGCGCGGGAGAAACTCCATCGCCTGCTCGATGAGCTGCCCGCCTCCGAGTTGGAACCGGTGCTTGAGTTCATCGTTTCTCGGCGTGAGAAGGACCAAAGGTCGGCGGCGCGTGCTCGGCCCCGTCTGGAGCTGGGGTGCTCGACTGACGGCGTGACCGCGGCCGAGGCCGCCATCGAGCCAGTTGCTCGTCCGACCGCGTAGGTGGCGCTGATCCTCGCCACGAGCCGGCTGCTGCCCGCCGGCTCCTGAACCCCGCCTGCCACCGTGGTGCCACCATCGGGTCCGGATTCTGCCGGATACAGCCGGACCCAGCCGGACAGATTCCGCTCTAGCAAGGCAAATTTGGCTCCGCAAGCGGCCGTCTGGCGCTCTCTCCTCCCTGTAGTAACCCCAGAAGCGCCCCGCCTCCCCGGCGGGGCGTTTTCTGTTGTGGAGCTTTGGCAAGCCCAAATAGGGGGACTTGTGCGGAGCTTGCGCGTGCCGGACCCTGGACTCCGCCGAGCCCCGTGCCACCGTCAGCCGGATCGACTGCGCTGCTGCGCCTTGCGGTGCGCAAGCAACCCTGAGCGCGGCGCGATCGCCAGCCAGTGGCATTCGGCCGGCGCCCCGTCCGATGGCTCGTTCCGGTAGATCAGGCGGAACCGAGGCTTGTCGGCGTACGAGGGGACATCGAAGCGGACCCGCCGGCAGTCCGCCAACTCAGGATGGAGCCCCCTCCCCATCGGTTCGCCCAGGAAGGGGTTGGCTTTGCATTCGACCAGCAACTCGGCGATCCGGAGTTTCAGCGCCTCGACTTCAGTCGTCTTCTCGGACTCGTCGCTCGGCGCGGTCGCCGTCATCTCGGCCACGTCGTCGAGGACGCCCTTGGCGAAGGTGACGGGCACCTCGCCGGACGGCTCGACGCTCATCCCTTGGGAAGCTCGATGCCCAGCTTCGCCAACGCCTCGGCGCCGTCTTCCTTGTGGTCAGCGGCGCCGCTGCGGATGCGCTCCGCGGCGATTGCGGCGGCTTCATCGTCGGCGCGGCGTGACTCGAAGGTCTCGGCCATCGCATCGATCTTCGAGTTCATCGACTCCATCTGCTCTTCGAGCCGACGGACCTTGTCTTGAACTCGTCCCGATTTCATCCGCGAAATGAGAGGCACCTGAGCGAGGATAGCGGCGCGTGCTGACCCCAATCAGCAATCAGCCGCGAATGGATCATCGGCCTTCGCCGCGCAAGTAGCCGTCCATCCGTTCGCGGACCTCATCGTGACTGCGGGTAGGTGGTGAGGAAGCCGCCGAGCAGCGGCCCAATCGCGGCGGCGATGGCGGCCGGGGCGCCGACCAGGGCGTAGGCCTTGGCCTGCGCCCGGCCCTCGAAGTTGTTGTGGATCAGCGACTGCAGTCGCCGGCATGTAGAGCGAGGCGCCGAGCCCGCCGATCACCGCCCAGAAGATGATGATCGGAGCGAGGCTCTGGCGAAGACCATCGCCAGGGGCCCGACACGTAGAGCAACAGCCCGCACATGTAGGCGGGTCTCGTGGGTTCAACCCGCCTAGGTGGTCGAGATTCGCCCTGACAGAGCGCGTCCAACCCCGTTGAAGAAGGGAGAGATATGTCAGCGCTCGCGTGGTCGCCACGCCGATGGCGGCCTCCGCAACGGAACGAAAGGAACCTCCGATGCCACCGAGCAACACCCATCCCAGACGCCCCTCCCGGACGCCCCGACGGCTCGCCTTCGTGGCGCTCCTGGCCCTTGCGGCCGCAGCCATTCCCGCCGTGACCGCGGCGGCTCCGTCGGGCTCGTCGAACCTGCGGATAACCAAGAGCGACAGCCCCGATCCGGTGCGGGTCGGGGCGCAGCTGACCTACACGATCGGGGTCGAAAACCGCGGGCCTGACCCGGCCACCGGGGTGATCGTCACCGACAACCTGCCGCGCACCGTAGACCTGGTCTCGGCTTCCGGTCCCGGCGGCCCCTGCACGCAGCAAGGTCAGAACGTCCGCTGTCCGATCGGCGCTCTGGCTCCCGTCGGCGTCAACTACGGCGGTACCCAGACCGCCGTGACGATCGTCGTCGCACCGCGCAGCTCCGGCACGATCCGCAACACCGCGACGGTCAAGGGCGACCAGAAAGACCCCGCCTCGGGCGACAACAAAGCGACCGCGACGACCCGCGTCCTCGGGCCGGCCCGCTGTCGCGGCCTCGACGCCAACGTCGCCGGAACCGCGGGCGACGACGTCCTCTTCGGCACTCCGGGACCCGACGTGATCGCGGCCTTCGATGGCAGAGACCGGATCGTCTCCCTCGCTGGACAGGACCTGATCTGCGCGGGGAGCGGCGCCGACTACGTGGCGTCGGGCTCCGCTGCCGACCGCGTCTTCGGCGGCGCCGGAGCGGACCGGCTGCTCGGCCGCGGCGGTCCCGACCTATTGCGCGGCTCTGCCGGAAATGACGTCATCAAGGGCGGCCGGGGCTCGGACCGGCTCCGGGGCGGCCGTGGATTCGACCGTTGCTCGGGCGGTCCGGGGGCAGATTCCGTGCGCGGCTGCGAGCGCTGACAGGTC
>JAWVEZ010000010.1:0-18706 GCA_033856455.1 Solirubrobacterales bacterium
GGCGACGACCGGGGCGGCGCCCGAGCCGGTGCCGCCGCCGGCGCCGGCGGCGACGAAGACCATGTCCGAGCCCTTCAGCAGGCGCTTGATCTTGTCCTGCTCCTCGAAGGCCGAGCGGTGGCCGACCTCAGGGTCGGCGCCGGCGCCGAGGCCGCGCGTCTGCTGGTCGCCGATGTGAACGGTGACGTCGGCGACGCAGAGCTGCAGGGACTGAAGGTCGGTGTTGACGGCCATGAACTCGACCCCGGGGATGCGGGCGTCGACCATCCGGTTGACCGCGTTGACGCCGGCCCCTCCGACCCCGACGACCTTGATCACCGGCTGGTGGGGCTCGCCGCTGCCCGGCGGCTCGTAGGCCGGCTCCTCGCGCCCGTAGCGGGGCGAGCCGGGCAGGAAGTCCTCGCGCTCACGCGGCCGCGGCTCCTCGGCAAACACACGCTTGATCTTGTCCTGCGCGAGTTCGGAGCTCGCGGGCTCTCCCCCAGTCGGCTCCTCGACAGCCTGATCGAACAGCGGCTGTGAGCTCACGGGCGGCGCGGCCTCTTCCGCGGGTGGCGCGGGGGAAGACGTCTCGGCCGAAGCTTGCGAGGCCGGGGCGTCTTCGCCGGCCTCAGGACCCGCGGACCGGTCCGCCTCGTCCTGTGCTTTCTTCGCCTCCGCCGGATCCTGACGGCCGTACCTGGGCGCCTCCGGGGGATCGGCAGGCGTGTCGTCCGCGGTCGAGCGGAAGAGATCTGCGAGGGGACCCTCGCGCATGCTTGCCCGCTTGTTACGCCGAGCCATTCGCCAGGACCTCCTTCGCCAGCTCCCGGTAGTAGTTCGCGGCGCTGCTGCCGGAATCGTACTTGAGGACGCTCGCACCTTTCACGGGCGCCTCGGCGAATTTGATCGCCTTTTTGATGCGGGAGCGGAAAACGAGGTCACCGAAGTTCTCTTCGAGGATCTCCACAGCCTCCTTGGCGTGGACGGTCCGCGAGTCCAGCATCGTCGGCAGGATGCCCTCGATGCGAACGTCTGGGTTGAGATTCTCCTGAATCATCTTCAGCGTGTTCTGGAGCTGGACCAGCCCCCGCATCGAGAGATACTCGCACTGAACGGGGACGATTATCTTGTTCGCCGCAGTTAGGGCGTTGATCGTCAGCAGACCGAGGCTCGGCGGCGTGTCGATGCAGACGAAGTCGTAATCGCCCTCAACCTCTTTCAGCGCCTTCTCCAGCGAGCGCTCGCGGCCGATCTTCGTGCTCATCGCGATCTCCGCCCCGGCCAGGTCGATCGAGGCGACGGCGATGTCGATCTCGCGCTTCATGATGATCTCGGAGATCGGCATGTCGTTGACCAGCACGTCGTAGAGGCTTTTCTCGACCTTGTCCGGGTCGATCCCCTGGCTCATCGTCAGGTTGCCCTGCGGGTCGAGGTCGATGCAGAGCACGCGGTAGCCGGACTCGGCGAAGGCGACGGCGAGGTTGAGAGTGGTGGTCGTCTTGGCGACGCCGCCCTTCTGGTTGGCGAAGGCGATCACATCGGCGGTCTTCACGTGAGCCTCTTCGGCGGCCTCCTGCGCGGGGGCGAAGTCCTGCCGCATCGGCGCCAACAGGTCGGATGCCTTCATCCTGCCGTCGCCCTCTTCGACTTCCTCTGCCTCGGCCTCGGCGACCGCGGCGGGCTCGGCGACGGGCGCCGGCTCGGCGACGACTGCGACCGGCTCAGGGGCGGGAGCGGGCTCGGGCTCCGGAGTCGGCTCGGGCTCGGGCTCGAAGTACTCCTCTTCCTCGGCCTCGTACTCCACCTCGTACTCCTCGGAGTCGGCGACGGGGGCCTCGGCGGGAGCGTCCTCGAACTCGGGCATGACTTCTTCCATCTCCTGGAGCTCCTCCACGATGGGATGCGGCTCCTCGATGACGGACTGACGCTTCTTGCGGCTTAGAAATCCCATTGCGCGGATATTCGGATAGCGACCCGCTTTTCCTGCCGGGTCACGAAATTGCTAGGAATTGCCCGATACCCGAACTCCTCGACAAGCGGCTCGTGATCGTCACCGGCAAGGGAGGCGTGGGCAAGACGACGGTCGCCGTGGCGCTCGGGCTGCGCGCCGCGGCCGCGGGGAAGCGGACGATCGTCTGCGAGGTTTCCTCGCAGGAGAACACCTCGCGGATGTTCGACCACACCGCCGTCGGCTTCCACGAGGTCGAGATGGAGGAGAACCTCTGGTCGATCTCGATCGACCCCGACGAGTCGATGCGCGAGTACGTGCTGCTGCAGCTGAAGGTGCGGGCGATGCGCGACATGCTGTTCCGCAGCCGCATCTTCAACTACCTGGCCGCGGCCACGCCGGGCCTCAAGGAGCTGGTCACGATCGGCAAAATCTGGGAGCTGGCGCAGCTCGACCGCAAGGTGAAGAAGGGGCGCAAGTACGACCTGGTGATCGTCGACGCGCCGGCGACCGGGCACGGGGTCGGCTTCCTGCAGACGCCGCGCACCTTCGCCTCGATCGCCCGGGTCGGCCCGATCCACTCCCAGGCCCAGACGCTCGACCGCTTCATCACCGACCACGAGCACACCGGCACCGCGATCGTCGCCCTGCCCGAGGAGATGCCGGTCAACGAGTCGGCGGCGCTGGAGCGCGACCTGCGCGACGAGGTCGGCGTCGCGGTCGACCGCATCTACCTGAACGGGCTCTACCCGGAGCGCTTCTCGAAAGCCGAGGCGGCGAAGCTGGCGACGGTCGCCGCGGAGGAGAACGGCGCCGCGCGGGCGGCGGCGCGGGCGGCCCTCTCCGAGCACGGGCGCGCGCGCTCGCAGCGGGCCCAGCTCGCGCGCCTGCGCCGTCGCGTCGAGGCGCCGGTGAAGACGCTGCCCTTCCTCTTCGAGCCCGACCTCGGGGTCGAGGCGGCCCGCCAGCTCTCGCGGAGGCTCGGCTGATGCCGACGCTGGGAGAGATCCTCAAGGGCAAGCAGATCTGCATCTGCGCTGGCTCCGGCGGGGTCGGCAAGACGACCACCTCGGCGGCGATCGCGACCGGGATGGCGGCCCAGGGGCTGAAGGTCTGCGTGCTGACGATCGACCCGGCGAAGCGGCTCGCCGACTCGCTCGGGCTGCAGGAGCTCGGCAACGAGGCCAAACGCGTCGACCCGAAGCTGTTCGAGAAGCAGGGGGTCGAGATCGAGGGCGAGCTGTGGGCGATGATGCTCGACCCCAAGCAGACCTTCGACGAGCTGATCGCCCGCCAGGCGCCCGACGAGGAGTCGCGCGAACGGGTCCTCGACAACCGGATCTACCAGCAGATCTCCGGCGCCCTGGCCGGCTCACAGGAGTACATGGCGATGGAGAAGCTGTTCGAGCTGCACACCGAAGGCGACTTCGACCTGCTCGTCCTCGACACCCCGCCGACCCGCAACGCGCTCGACTTCCTCGACGCGCCGAAACGGCTGACCCAGTTCATCGAAGGCAAATCGCTGCGCGTCTTCATGAAGCCGACCGGGCTGGCGGCGAAGGTCGCCGGCCGCGGCGCCTCGGTCGCGCTCAGCGTCTTCAAGCGGATCGTCGGCTTCGACCTGCTCGCCGACCTGGCCGAGTTCTTCAACGCCTTCAGCGGCATGGTCGACGGCTTCCAGGCGCGCGCCAAACGGGTCAACAAGCTGCTCGCCGACCCCAGCACCTGCTTCCTGGTCGTCTGCGGCCCGCAGGGCGAGCCGATCGACGAGGCGGTCTACTTCCACCGCAAACTGGTCGAGGCGAAGCTGCCCTTCGGCGGCGTCATCGTCAACAAGGTCCACTACCCCGCCGAGCAGCTCCGCGCCGAGGTCGAGGATCTGCCGAAGGCCCTGGCCGAGAAACTCGGCGACGAGGACCTCGCCAACCGCGTCGCCGCCAACTTCGCCGACTACCAGGCCCTGGCCGAGCGCGACGCCCGCAACATCGAGCACCTCGCCTCCGAGCTCCGCACCAAAGGCGTGATCCGCGTCCCCTACCTGGACGAGGACGTCCACGACCTCGCCGGCCTCGCCCAGATCAACCGCTACCTCTTCGCCCCCGACGAGGAGCGCGTGGCGATGGCAGCGGGCCTGGCCTAGCCCCGGTCCAAGGGGGAGGATTCAGCGCCCCTGTCGACTTGTGCATCACATAGATGCAGAACTCGACAGCCGTATCGCGAGGATCGCCGGCCGGCAGCACGGGGTGGTCACGCGGAGGCAACTGGAAGCGGCTGGTGTGAGGCGAGGAGCGGTCGCGGCCCGCATACGAGCCGGCCGCCTGCACCGCCTCCACCGCGGCGTCTACGCCGTGGGCCACGCTGCGCCGAGCGAGTACCAGCGCTTCATGGCCGCGGTGCTGGTCTGCGGGGAGGGAGCGGCGCTGAGCCATCAAAGCGCCGCCTACCTCTGGAAGTTCCTGAAGCCCGAAGAAGGGCCGGTGCACGTCACTTCTCCAAGCACTGCGGGCAAGGCTCCCAAGCGAGGAGTGGTTTTGCACAGATCTCCCTCTCTGGGAAAGGCAGGAGAAAGGACCCGGCGCGAGTTGATCCCCGCGACGACGCCTCGCAGAACGATAGAAGACCTGGAGGGGACGATCGAGCCCTACCTCTGGCGTCGGGCCAAGCGCCAGGCGGAGTTCATGAAATTCCGGCTCCGCCTGCCCACCGATCGCTCACGCTCAGATCTGGAGAGGGACTTCCTGCGCTTCCTCGCCAAGCACGGCTTCCCGCGCCCCGAAGTCAACGTCAAGGTCGGCAAGTACACCGTCGACTTCCTCTGGCCCGAGCACAAGCTCGCTGTGGAAACCGACTTCTTCGACTACCACCGTGGCTCGGTCGCCTTCGAGGACGATCACCAGCGCGAACTCGACCTCCGACGGATGGGCTACGTCGTCCGCCGGTATACCGGAGCCCAGCTCGACAACTACCCAGCCGAGATAGTTGCCGAGCTGGGCGAAGTCCTGGGCGGGGAATCCGTCCCTAGGTCGTAGGTCTAACGTCGGCCGAAGTGCTCGAACTCCAGGTGGGAGACCTCCCAGTCGGAGTCCGGGACCGGGAAGAGGTGACGCACGCGCGGGGTGTCGATCCGCTCGCGGTGCTGGAGGTCGCGCTCGAGCTCGGTCGAGGGGGCCGGCCATTCGAGCGAGTCGCCGGGACGGGCCTCGGAGACCTCGTCGAGCCAGGGCATCGCCGTGACCTTGATCTCGCCTTCGGCCGGGATCGGCTCCATGATGCGGGTGTCCTGGTCCATGTCCCCTTCGTCCTCCTCGTCGTTGAACAGCGACTCCTTGGGCGGCATGTCCTCCGCTTCGCGTCCGGGCATGCCGGGCGTCGCCGCAGCGGTGATCTCGATCTCGGAGTCTTCGGCGAAGGGCTCCGGGAAGTCCTCGGGGGCGGCGATCGAGATCGCGATCTCGGCGTCGCCCTCGGCGAGGCCGTTGGCGATCAGGGTCTCGTCGGCGGTGCCGATCAGGTCGTTGCCGAGCTCGCCGAGGGCGGCCTGGCGGAGCAGGCGGCGGGCGCCCTCCTCGACCCAGCCGGCCAGCTCGATCGCGTTCGCCAGCGAGCGGCCGTTCATCATCTCCCGCTCCAGGAGGAGCACCTCCTCGACCTTTTCGCGCGCCTCGATCCGGTCCATCGACTCGTCGGAGATCAGCGCCGCGGCGCGCATCGGCAGCGAGGCGCCGACCGGACCGTGGCCCTCGAGCACCGCGCGCAGCGCCAACAGGTGGTCGCTCAGCCCCTCGAGCGCGCTCTCGCGCTCGCAGCCCATCTCGAAGCGACCGACCGCCCAGGTGAGGGCGCCGTCGGGGTCGGGACGGGACTCCAAAGTGCTTGCGAACTCGGAAAGAGCCTCGGCCTCGCTCTCGTCGAGGCGGTAGCCGCCGGCGCGGGTCGAAGGCGCCCCGGTGGCGACCCGGCGCCAGTTGTCGGCGCCGGTCGGGGCGAAGGCGTAGGGACCGAGGCCGACCCCGCCGCTCTTGAACAGGCGCATCACGCTGATCAGCTCGCGCAGCTGCAGCACCGCGTCCTCGGTGCCGCCGTCGGCGTCCTGCTCGGCGACCGCGAGGAACTGCGGCTCCCAGGCCGCCCTTCCCATTCCCTCGCTGCGCATCGCGTCGACCGGGGCCTCGATCGAGTCGGCGCGGACGATCCGCACCCCGTGGGGCAGTTGCAGGCGCGGCACCGACATCCGCAGGCCGACGATCGGGACGATCAGCACGTCGGCCTCGTCGGCGTCGCGGCTCTCGGCGTCGAGCGAGGCGAGTGCCTCCTCGAGCCGCTCCCGGTCGAGGGCGAAGCCGCTCGACCCCTCCCAGAGATCGGCGAAGAAGACGATCAGCATGCGCTCGGCGCGCGCCCCGGGATCGGCGGCGATCTGCTCGCCGCGCTCCTCCAGGTAAGGGGCGGCGACGCCGGCCTCGATCGCGGCCTCGCGAGCCGGGGCGAAGCCCGGCAGGGCGCGCAGATCGTCGGCGTGGGTCTCGACGTAGCGGCCGGTCATCGGCACGTAGCTGAAGAAGGGAACCTCCTCCCCACCCTCGGCGCCGACGTCGAAGGGGATCTCATCGCCGCTGGCGACGAGCGTCGCGAGCCGGGTGGCAGCCTCGGTGGCGAGGCGCTTCAGCGCTTCGTTGAGCAGGAAGTCACGCACGCCTGAGGCTTCCGCCCCGTGGCCGTGGCTCCTGCGCCTGCACGCTCCCTTGCAGAAGGAGAACTTGGACGTTTGATCTAGACCGCGGCGGCGGGCTCGGCCACGTCGGCGGCCTCGCCGAGCAGCCAGCGCGTGCCGTAGCTGCGCATGTCATCGATCAGCGGCACCAGGGCCTCGCCTTTGGCGGTCAGCGCGTACTCGACCCGGGGCGGCACCTCGGGATAGGTGTGGCGCTCGACGATGCCCTCCTCCTCCAGCGCCCGCAGGCGCAGCGAGAGGGTGCGGGGGCTGATTCCCTCCAGAGACCGCTCCAACTCGCAAAAACGGCTGTTTCCGGCGGCCAGGTCGCGGATCAGCAGAAGGGTCCACTTGCCGCAGACCACTTCGGCGGTGCGACAGACAGGGCAGATTGAGTTGCTCTCGGCGCTCATTACGTCATTTCTCCGCAGCTGGGTGGACCGCGTGCTTCAACAAGTGTAGCCACATGGCTTCACTTACTGAAGTTTTGGCGAATCCCAGGTGGGAACCTGAAAACTGGGTGGTGACGACTAAAGAGCACGGGGAGCCGGTCCGATGGGAACCCAGTGAGGTTCAGCCCTGCCCAGAAACCCGCGCGCGAAGAAGGCTTCGTGCTGATCGAGATCCTGGTCAGCGCGATGGTGCTGACGATCGCCTCGGCCGGGGTCGTGATGTTGCTGCAGACGACCACCAAGACCCAGGCCGAGCAGCGAAACAGCACCGAGGCCTACGCCCTCGCCCAGGAAGACCAGGCCCGACTCACCTCGATGCGGCTGGCCACGCTCAACCGCCTCGACCAGACGCGGACGGTCACGCTCAACAAAACGAACTTCAGCGTGCGCTCGCGCGGCGTGTTCGTCAACGACAGCACCTCGACGCCGTCCTGCGGCGAAGGCACCTCGACGGCCGACTACGTCGAGATCACCTCGACGGTCACCTGGAACGGGATGGACCCGGGGGAAAAGGCGAAGATCGTCAGCATCCTCTCGCCGTCGAACGGCTCGCTCGACCCGAACAACGGCACGATCGCCTTCTCGGTCAAGACCCAGCTCCAGGAACCTGTCGCCAACGTCTACGTCTCCGGCGGCAGCGGAGCCTTCGGCGGCTACACGGACGCCGCCGGCTGCGTCGTGTTCACCGACCTCCCGGCCGGCAACTACACGGCGACCGTCAACGGCACCTCGGCCAACGTGGTCAACAAAAACGGCGACTACAGCGAACAGAAACAGGTCCCGATCGTCGGCGGCGACACGAAAACGGTGGCCTTCGAGTTCGACCGCCCGGGCACGATCCAGGTCGGCTTCAGCTACAGGGTCGGCAGCAGCGGGGAATTGAAATCGAGCAGCGCTGACTCGTTGTTCCTCTACCACCCGAACATGGACGCAGGGGTGGCGCAGGTCCTCGGCACCCCGGGCGGGACCCGGCAGGCCAGCTTCAGCGCGACGCCGCTGTATCCCTTCACCTCGACCTACCTCGTCCACCCGGGCTCCTGCACGACCAACAACGCCAACCCCGCCGTCAACCCCGCCGCGGCCAGCAACGTCCTCGTCACGCGCGGCGGCACCGCGAACCTGACCCTGCAGCTGCCGGCCTTCACGCCAACCGTCTGGACCGGCGACAACGAAGCGAACAAAGGCTCCGCCCTCGCCAACGCCGACGTCTGGATCAGGGACCCGTCCTGCCTGAAAAGCGGGCTACCGCTGACCCGCCGCTACACGACGAACTCGCTCGGGCAGCTCAGCGACCCGGGCCTTCCCTGGGGCACCTACCACGTCTGCGTCGACACCGAACCCGGCGCCAACACCACCGGCGTGCGACGGCAGCTGATCGAAAACGTCTCGGTGAAAGACCTGCTCAACAGCACCTCGCGCAACTTCTACCTCGGCTCCGGCGCCGGCACCATGTCGACCAGCGGATCGTGTTGGCCACCATGAGCACCCAGCGACTGATCAAGGACGAGCGCGGGGCGACGCTGATCGAGCTGGTCGTCGGCATGTTCGCCGGCCTCGTCGTGATGGCTGCCCTGATCACCCTGATCATGGTCACCATCGGCACCACCAGTCGGGTCAGCGCCCGGGTCCACGCGACCCAGGAAGCGAGGCTGACCCTGAACAAAGTGATCGACCAGCTGCACTCCGCCTGCATCGCGCCGAAAATCCCGCCGATCCGCGAAGGCAGCTCCGCCACCGAGCTGCGGTTCGTGCACGCGACCGGCTCCGCCGTGTCACCCACTCCGACCGAAACCCGCATCACCTACGCGAACGGGGAGCTCACGCAGCGCGACTACTCCTGGGTGAAAGGGGTCGCGCCGCTCTGGGAATTCCAAACCACGCCCAGCCGCACGGTCCTGCTCAACGACGGCATCGGCCCAATCGGCAACAAACCGGTCTTCACCTACTACCGCTCCTCCGGCGGCACCCCCGCGCAGCTCGAAGCCCCGCTCACCGGTGCCGAGCCCAACGAAACGATCCATG
Organism: Solirubrobacterales bacterium; assembly: GCA_033856455.1. GTDB lineage: Bacteria > Actinomycetota > Thermoleophilia > Solirubrobacterales > 70-9 > VAYN01. The sequence goes on from JAWVEZ010000010.1 coordinate 9,116, forward strand.
TGACCGTCGCCTTCTCGGCCACCCCGAACGACGACAACGGCGAGGACGCGACGCCCGCGCGAATCCAGGGCAGCGCGACGCTGCGACTGACCGGGATCCTCTACAGCACCACGGCACCGAGCTACCCATGCCAGTGAGCCGACGCCACAGCGAAGCCGGCTTCACGATGATCTCGGTCGTCCTCGGGTTGACGATGGTGATCGCGCTCTCGGTGGTGACCGTGACCGCGGTCCGCGGCGACCTCAACCAGGGCCGCGGCGACCTCGACCGCAAGCGCGCCTACGAGGCGGCGAAAGCCGGGGTCAACGACTACGTCTTCCACCTCCACGAGGAAACCGATTACTGGTCCAAATGCACGAACGTGAAACCGGCCAGCAACGCCGTCAACCAGGTCGGCTCGACCGCCAAGCGGCGCCCCGTGCCGGGCAACACCGGCGCCACCTACGCGATCGAGCTGCTGCCGGCGAGCGGGCAGACGACCTACACGCAGTGCGATCCCGCCAACCCGGGCCCCAGCATGCTCGAGTCCTCGGGGATGCTGAAAGGGACGTTTCGGATCCGCTCGACCGGGTTCGCCGGCGACGCCGAGTCCTCGATCGTCGCCACCTTCAAGCCGGCCACCTTCCTCGACTACGTCTACTTCACCCAGCGCGAGACGCTCGACCCGATCGGCTACGGGTTCGCCAACCCCTCACCGCAGCTCACCGGGGTCAACGCGCAGTGCAGCAAAACCTTCCAGGAAGGCCGCCAGCTGGTGGAGGCTCCAAACACCGGCGACTACTGCGTGGTCATCTCGTTCGTCAGCGGGGACGCGATCGAAGGGCCGATGCACACCAACGACGCCTTCGTGTTCTGCGGCGAACCGGTGCTCGGGCGCGGCCCGGCCGACCCGATCGAGGTCAGCGGCCCGGCGCCGGGCTGGTTCGAAACCCGGTATTTCAACGGGAAAGGCGGATCGAGTTGCACCGGAGGTCCGAAAAAAATCAAAGGCACCTACACGGCCAACTCCCCGGTGATCACGCCGCCGCCCTCCAACAGCGCCCTGAAATCGATCGCCGGCCTCAAATTCAAAGGCCAGGTGAAAATCTGCCTGAACGGGACCAACATCGCCGTCGGCGCCGGGAAAACCTGCACCGAATCGCCGCTCTACTCCGGCCCGCTTCCCTCCAACGGCGTGATCTACGTCGAAAGCAGCTCCTGCTCGACCATCTACTCGCCGTTCACCGCCACCTACCCGGCCCCGTCGGGCTGCGGCAACGCCTACATCCGCGGCAACTACTCGGGCCAGCTGACCGTGGCGACCGAAAACGACGTCATCGTCGACGGCAACCTGATCCACTCCGGCGAAGGCGTGCTGGGATTGGTCGCCAACAACTTCGTCCGCGTCTACCACCCGTACTCCTCCGACACCACCTCGACCCAGACCGGCCGAGGTTCCTGCGGGTCGGGGGGCTCGAACGGCCCCGGCTCGATCACGAATCTGCGAATCGACGCGGCGATCCTGGCGATCGACCACTCCTTCATCGTCGACCACTACAACTGCGGCTCCGATCTCGGCACGCTGACCGTGAACGGGGCGCTGGCGATGAAATACCGCGGCCCCGTCGGGACGACGGGTGGCAACGGCTACATCAAGGACTACAACTACGACGACCGGCTGCGCTACCTGCAGCCCCCCCATTTCATCGAGCCGGCCGAATCGGACTGGGTGGTCGGCCGGATGACGATCGACTGACCATGGCGCCCCCACGCGTAGTTCGAAATTTCAGTAGTTGCAGGGCGAAAGTTTTGCCGCCCATCTGTCGATTCAAGGGATAGCGCCACTTTCGCGGCCAGGCCCGGAGACAGATGAAACTCAAGCAACTCAAGCTCAAGAACCCCGAGATAACGCTGAAGCGACCGGATACGTCGCTGGTCGGACTCGAGATCGAGGCCGGCAGCATCGCCGCGGCCGAGATCGACGGCGGCGGCACGGCCGTGGACAAGGTCGCCGTACAGCCGCTGCCCCCGGAGGCATTCGACGACGGCGAGGTCGTGGATGCGGTGGCGGTGACCGCGGCGCTGCGGTCGCTCTTCGAGGACAACAAGCTCTCCAAGCGGGTCCGCCTCGGCATCGCCAACCAGCGCGTCGTCGTCCGCACGGTGCGCCTGCCCGCGATCGAGGATCCGAAGGAGCTCGAGGCCGCGGTCCGCTTCTCGGCCCAGGAGCAGATCGCGATGCCGCTCGACCAGGCGGTGATCGACCACCGGGTGGTCGGCGGCGTCGCCGCCAGCGAGGGCGCGCCACCCCAGATCGACGTGATGGTCGTCGCGGCGCGGAGCGACATGATCGCCGCCTCGCTCAAACCCCTGCGCGATGCCGGCCTCGAACCGGTCGGGGTCGACCTCTCGGCCTTCGGGATGATCCGGGCGCTCGGCGAGGCGAACCTGCCGGAGATGTCGACCGAACCCGACGCGGTCGAGCGACCGGCGAGCGCCGTCCTCTACTGCAACGTCGGAGACGTCACGAACCTCGCGGTGGCAAAAGGGCGTTCCTGTCTGTTCACCCGTGTCTCCCCCACGGGGCTCGACGACATGGCGGCCTCGCTTGCCGCGCCCACCGGGTTGGCCCGCGAGCACGCGCGGATGTGGCTCGAGCACACCGGCCTGACGCGGCCGCTGGCGGAGATCGAGGGCGATCCCGGCTTGCTCGGACAGGCGCGCGAGGCGCTCGAAAGGGGAGTCGACGGCGTGCTCGACGAGCTCCGCCTCTCACTCGACTTCTACGGCGGCCAGGAGGCCGCGATCCCGGTCGAGCGCATGGTCCTCTGTGGACCCGGCAGCGCGGTCCCCGGATTTGCCGAGCGGCTCGAACCCGGCCTCGGCCTGCCGATCTCGATCGGCAGGCCGGAAGCGCTCGGCGGCCTCGACAGCGCCTCGGCGGCCCGCCTCACCCTGCCGTACGGACTGGCCCTGGAGAACTAGCCGTGCGACCCGTCAACCTGATCCCGAAGGAGGAGCGGACCGAGGGCGTGCGGCCGATGCGCAGCGGCCCCACCGCGTACATCGTCCTCGGCGCCCTGGTCGCCGCCCTGCTCGGGGTCACGGCGCTGGTCACGACCAACAATCGGATCTCCGACCTGAAGGCGGAATCCACCCGGCTCGAGGCCGACATCGCGAGCACCGAAGCCGAGGCACAGGAGCTCCAGGCCTACGTCGACTTCCAGAGCGTGCGCGAACAGCGGGTCTCGACGGTGACCAGCCTCGCCGACAGCCGCTTTGACTGGGAGCGGGTGATGCGGGAGCTGGCGCTGATCCTCCCCGACGACGTCCTCCTCACCTCCCTGACCGCATCGGCCAGCCCGGGCGTGGGACCGGGTGGAGCCGCGGCGGTCTCGCTGCGCTCCTCGATCCCCGGCCCGGCGCTGGAGATCAACGGCTGCGCCAAGGGACACGAAGGCGTCGCCGGGTTCATCCAGGCGATCAAGGACATCGATGGCGTCACCCGCGTCGCCGTACCCAGCTCGTCCGAGGGGGGCGAACTGAGCGCCGAAACGGGGTCCGCCGCCGAAACGACCGCGTGTGACGTGGACGCGGTGACCGCGACCTTCCAGATGGTGGTCGCGTTCGACGCCGCCCCGTTGCCGGCCGCGAGCGCCGAAGCCCTCCCGGAAGTCGCCGCCTCCTCGCCGGAAGCGGAAACCCCCGCGGAAGGGGCTGAAGAATGAGGTCCTCCAACCGGCTGATCGTGGCGATCCTGATCGTGGCGGCGCTCGCCGTCGGCTTCTGGGTCCTGCTGCTGAGCCCGAAGCGCGAAGAAGCCGACGAGCTCAGCGGACAGGTCGAAACCATGGAAGCGACGCTGACCCAGGCGAGCAGCAGGCTGGCCGCCGCCGAAGCCGCGAAACATGCGTTTCCGGACAACTACCGCCAGCTGGTCGTGCTCGGGGAGGCGGTTCCGGAGGGCGACGAAACCGCCTCGCTGCTGGTTGAAATCAACCGCATCGCCGAGTCCTCGAAGGTCGAATTCCACGACATCCAGCTCGGCGGCGGCGGCGAAAGCGCGGCCCCGGAAACGCCGGTCGCGCCGCCGCCGGCCGAAATGGTGCCGACGCCCGAATCCTCGGGCAGCGGCGTACCGGCCGCGGCGACCGTGCCCCCGACCGAGGCGACCGCCTCGCTGATGCCGCTCGGAGCGAGCATCGGCCCCGCCGGGCTCGGGGTGATGCCCTACAACCTCTCCTTCACCGGGAACTTCTTCGAGATCGCCAACTTCATCGAAGACGTCGACTCCCTGGTCGCCACCCGCAACGCGAAGGTGGGCGTCGAGGGACGGCTGGTAACGGTCGACGGCTTCGCCCTGACTCCGACCGGCGGCAAGAAGGAGGACCTGAGCGTCAGCTTCGTCGTGACGACCTTCGTGACCCCGCCGGAACAGGGGATCACGGCGGGAGCCTCGTCCTCCGAACCGGCGCCGGTCAGCACCGAAGCGCCCAGCGGCGAAGAAACCACCACCGAACCGACGGCGGGCAGCGCGCAATGAACTTCCTCAAGAAGGGGCCGGAGATCAAGCTCTCGGGGATCAAGGTCCCGGGCTTCGTCGAGGACGTCTACTACGACCTCAAGGACCGGCACCTGCTCCCGGTCGCGGCAATCCTCCTGGTCGCGTTGGTCGCCGTGCCGATCGCGATCGGCGGCAACTCAGGGACGGAAGAAGGCCCCGGCGCGGGCGCCCCGGAAGCTGGAGCCAGCCAGCTCGGCGCGGCCCAGAACACCGGGGCCCTGGTCGCCGAAGCGGCGCCGGGCCTGCGCGAGTACAAGCGCCGCCTCGACCACGGCCAATCCACGGACCCGTTCTACAACGAGTCCGCGAGCGCCGATGAGTCCGGGGGTGAAGCGAGCGCCGGCGAAGCCGAAATCTCGGAAAGCGGCGGCGGCTCGTCGACCCCGAGCGAATCGTTCACCTTCCCGGAATCCTCGCCCTCCGAATCGGGCGGTGGCGGTGGCGGTGGCGGAACGACGACCGAGAGCCGGATGACCTACTACTCGATGGCGATCGACGTCCGCATCACCGGCGGCTCGGGCGAGAGCAGGAAAACGACGGTCCGCAAGAATCAGCCGGAGCTGACGATGCTGCCGAGCCGCGAGACGCCGGCGATCGTCTACATGGGCTCGACCAAAGACGCGAAAAAGGCCGTGATGACCGTCTCCTCCGACGTGCAGGCGATCTACGGCGACGCCAAATGCGCCCTGGGGTCGGAAACCTGTCAGCTGCTGGTGATGGAAGTCGGCATGCCGGTCACCTTCGTCTACGGCGGCGCCGGAAAGACCTACAAGATCGAACTGCTGAAAGTCCACCTGGTCGAATCGGACAAGGTGAACAAAGCCCCGCTCGGCGACGGCGACAAGAAGAAGGGCAAAAAGAACCAGTCGCTGACGGCCGACTCGGCCGCTGCAATGGGGCCTCGCCAGCGCCCCTGATCAGGCCATCGGACGCCAACGCCAACGCCAGGCGAAGCTCCGCTCGGCGGCGTCGGTGAGGACCGCGTCGAGCTCGGCATGGGTGCGTGGGTTGCTCACGATGTCGAGCTGGCACCAACTGCAGAGATTTACCGGGTGTTCGTCGAGGAAGTCGGGCTCGTACGCTTCGTCGCCGTCGTCAAGCTCGTCCTCGCTCCAGGACCCGCCGACCACCAGCCAGGCAGCCCGTCGCCCGCAAGCATCGCAAAGCCCTTCGGGGACAGGCGGGTGGCCTTCCGAGTCCCAGTAGCCGGTTCCCCAGCGCTCGTCGAGGGCGATCGACGCACGGGCGAGCTGGCAGTGCCAGAAGAACGGCAACCGGCGGGTCAGGCGCACGATCGCCGGTCTGTAGGCAACGGAGTCGACCAGGTCACATGCTTGGTTCACCGTCCGTACAACAAACAGCTCGAGCGCGCGACGGCTCACTGCTACCTCCTGGTCTTTGGCCTCCGTCCTTTGGCTCGAGCGTATTCTTTGCATTCGCGCTTGGACCGTTCCTTCCCCCATTCTTGCCAGCGGTCTCCACCGGTGTCCTTGTGGCCCCGACCCATGAGTTCATCGCCTTCTCTTCGCAGTCGTTTTCCATTCGGGCGCAGCCGTCGTCCTTGACCGTCCCCTTCCCGCCGCGCTTGGGTGAAGCCCTGGGTCAGCGAAAAGTCCGGAGGCCCGCCCTAGACGGGCGTCCGATCTGGAGCGCCATCGCCTCTTCCGGAGACGCTCGATTGGGTCGGCTCTTCCTCTGCATCTTGAGGAACAGAGATTCGCCCAGCGTCAGCGGGCGAGACAGGCTCAGCTCAAATAGAGATCGACGAGCTCGTCGCCGGCGAGCAAGCCAACCACGCCACCGAGGGCCAGGAAGGGGCCGAAGGGGATCGCCATCTTGCGGGCGCCGGAGCCGTGGCGGGCGATCAAGGCGAGGCCGACCAGCGAGCCGATCAGCAGGGCGGCGAGGATCGCGGGGGCGACGGCGCGGCCGAGGAAGAGGCCCATCGTCGCGGCCAGCTTGACGTCGCCGAGACCCATCCCGCGCGGGTAGGCGAGGGCGGTGAGGAAGAAGAGGCCCCCTGCGCCGACGGCGGCGATCGCTCGCTCGGGCAGGCCGCCGGGATCGGTCGGCGCGGCGATCGCGAGGCAGAGGATCGCGCCGGCCAGGAGGATCTTGTTGGGGATGATCCGCTGCTCGAAGTCGGTCAGGGTGATCGCCGCCAGCATGGTCACGAAGACGAGGCCGATCACCGCTTCCGCCGGCTCGTCCCAGTAGACGACCACGGTCGCCGCGTAGAGGACGCCGAGCGCCAGCTCGGTCAGCGGGTAGCGAGGCGAAATCGGGGCTCCGCAGCAGCGGGCACGGCCGCGCAGCAGCAGCCAGGAGAGGACCGGGACGTTGTCGTAGGCGGCGATCTGCGCTCCGCAGGCCGTGCAGACGGAGCGCGGGCCGGCGATCGAGAGGCCGCGCGGCACGCGATGGGCTACCGCGGTCACGAAGCTGCCGGCAACTAGACCTCCGAGGAAGGCGATAACGACGATTGCGGCCATTGCGGCGCAGTTCTACGTCAGCGCCGGATCACCTTGAAGGAGCGCTTCGCGCCCTTGGTCTCGACGTTGCCGGCGGAATCGCTGGCTTTGACGCGGACCGTGTACTTCTTCGGCTTCAGCTTCTTCAGCCGCAGCGGCGAGCTGCACTTCTTCCACTTCGCCTTGTCGACCTTGCAGAGGAAGCTCGTGCCCGGAAGCGTGGCGGTGGTGTCGGTGAAGCGGATCGTCGCCTTGCGTTTTGCGGTCTTCGCGCCGGGCGCCATGGTGATCCGGGTCCGCGGGGTCAGCGAGTCCTCGACGTAGGCGACCGGGTCCGAGCACTTCGAGTCCTTCTCGCCGGCAATCGAGACGGCCGAGAAGAAGATCACGGCGTTGTCGACGACCCGTACCGGGATCCCCGCGGCCAGCTCGGCCGCCGAACCCTTCGCGACGACCGCTCCCTGGCAACTGGGGTCGGCGTAGATCCGGACCAGCGTGGCGCCGGGCGCGATGCCGGCGACCAGCGGAGTGTTGTCGTTCGCCGCCCCCGCGGGCAGGGTGCGCAAGCGAGGAGCTGGCGGTGGGTTCGCGGGGGTGTCGGCGCCCCCACCCGGCCCCGGTCCGGGCCCTGGCCCGGGACCCGGATCGGCGGGCGTGACCTCTTTGTAGGTGACCGGGTTGGAGCAGTCGGTGACGAAGCCGGCCATCGTCAGCAGCGCCGAGAAAGTCGTTTCGGTGTTATCCCCCACCGTCGCCTGGATGCCTTCGGCCTCGAGCTGGGCGCCGGTGCCGGTGGCGACGACGGCGCCCGAGCAGTCGGCGCTCGCGTAAATCGAGATGGTGGCGTCTGGATCGGCGGTGCCGAGCAGGCGCGGGAAGTTGTCGTTCGCCGGCGAGGCGGGGCTGACCCCCGTAAGCGCGGGCGCCGCCGGCGGAGTGCTCACCTGACGGTAGGTCAGGCCCTCGGAGCACTCGGAGGTTTCGAGCCCGTTGCTCACGTTGGCGTGGTACACGGTCACCGAGTCGGGCGAGACCGCGGCGACGAGGATGCCTTCGCCTTTGAGCAGCGTGACCGTCCCTTCGCCGGCGACGGGGCCGGTGCAATCAACGGCCGTGTAGATCCGTACGGTGTCGTTCGGTTCCACATCCTGGGTGATCGGACGCAGGCTGCCGAAGGTGATCACTTTCGTCTCTCCATCTTCGACCGTGCCTTTGACCCTCGGGGTGAGGGACGCCCCCGGGGAGACGGGGTTGGTCCCGGTGAGCGACGGTGCTGGAAGCGCGGCGGCGGCGATCCCCGGGAAGGCGAGGATGCCGAGCGCGACCAGTCCTAGCAGCAGGAAGGGGCGGGCCGCGATGGCCCGCCCCTTCAAACTCATGCTTGAGAACTCAGTCACGAGAGCTGGACTGGATCAACCACCCCAACCGCCGACGCCAGCCGGGCAACCACCCTCGCCGGGCGTCTCACACGGGTAGGTCATCGTGCCAGCGGAGTTCTGGATGGCGAACCAACCGGAGGTCCCGTCCACGCGGATCTGGTAGGCGGTAGCCGTCGGCGCAGCCGCTTCGCCAGGACCCATTACGGTGAGCCCATCAGCGCTGTTCAGCGTCGGCTCGATCGCGATCAGGTCAATGTCGGTACAACCGGCGTAGCTGCCGTTCGGGTCCTCGGTGGCGCAGGTCTCCATGGCCACCTGCGCGGAATGCGCGTACTCCTTGGCCTTGGCGTCACCAGCCTTGTCTTTCTGGTTGAAGAACGCCGGCAGCGCGATCGCGGCCAGGATTCCCAGGATAAGCATGACGACCAGAAGCTCGATGAGGGTGAACCCCGCCTCTTTGTCGCCGTTGAGCCGGGCGCCGATCTTTGCCCGGAGATTCTGGAGCAGCATAGGTACCTCCTAGTGGTCCTATATGTGCGCCAGAGCCCGGTGGATCGCCTTGCGGCTCCGAGGCACTGGCAGATTGACTTGCACAGTCCTCATCGGCCTCGTTTGCCTCACCTTTAGCTTTTGCAGCGCCGAATTCATGAACTCCCGATTTTCGTCGCGGAATCAGCAAAAGTTGGGTGAAGGAATGAAAAAAAGTACCGATCCGAAAGCTGACGGTAAGCAATACTTGGGCAACCGCCTGGACGAAAGTCCAGCGATCGCCTGATCTGGCAACCGGTCAGCGAATGTTTTCGTACAGACTGAACATCGGCATATACATCGCGACGACGATGAACCCGACCATGCCGCCGACGAAGACGATCAAGATCGGCTCGATCAGCGCGGTCAGCGCCTTCACCTTCGCGTCGACCTCAGCCTCGTAGAAGTCGGCGACTTTGGACATCATCTGCTGCAGCTGCCCGGTTTCCTCCCCGACGGCCATCATGTGGCCGACCATCGGCGGGAAGATCGCGTTCGCTTCGATCGGACCCGAGAGGGTGCCACCGCGTTTGACCGAGGCGTAGACGTCTTCCATCGCCTTCTCTACCACGCTGTTGCCTGAGGTTTCGCCGGTCAGCTGGATCGCCTGCAGCATCGGCACGCCGGCGGAGACGGAGCCGGCGAAGGTGCGAGACCAACGCGCCAAGGC
>JAWVEZ010000011.1:0-20781 GCA_033856455.1 Solirubrobacterales bacterium
TTTTTTTGGTGTCGGCCGCTGCAGCAATCACTTCTCTTGGACTGGTTGCCTGCGGGGGCGGCGGCTCAGATGACGGAGGCGGCGGCGAAGGGGGCAGGATCCTCAACGCCACCTACAACGGCATGCCCGACTACCTCGATCCGGCCCTCTCCTACACCGCGGAAGGCTGGACCGCGATGAACGAGGTCTACATCCCGCTGCTCACCTACAAACACGCCAACGGCGCCGAGGGCAGCGAAGTCATCCCGGGCCTGGCCAAAGACCTGCCGAAAATCACCAACGGCGGCAAGACCTACACGCTCTTCCTGCGCCCCGGCCTCAAATACTCCGACGGCCAGCCGGTCAAAGCCTCCGACTTCAAATTCGCGGTCGAACGGATGATCAAATTGACCTCGGGCGGCTCGCCCTTCTACACCTCGGCGATCGTCGGCGCCGAAGAGTTCGCGGAAACCCGCAAAGGCGAAATCCCCGGGATCGAGACGAACGACAAAACCGGCGAAATCGTGGTCGACCTGGTGCGGCCGCGCGGCACCTTCACCAACGAGCTGGCGCTGATGTTCGTCGCGCCGCTGCCGCAGGACACGCCGATCGAAGACCTGACCGCCAACCCGCCGCCCGGCACCGGTCCCTACTACTTCACCAAAGTGCAGCCGACCAAAGGCTGGGAAAACGCCCGCAATCCGTACTGGGCTAAAGCCAACTCGAAAGCGATGCCGGACCTGCCAAGCGGCTCGATCGACGGCGCCAAAATCACCTTCATCAGCAACGCCCAGAGCCAGGTCGACGACATCCAGTCCGGCAGCCAGGACTGGATGCAGAACCTGATCCCCTCGAGCCGCTACGCGGAGGCGAAAAACAAATACGAGGGCACCCAGCTGCGGGTCGAGCCGACGATCAGCAACTACTACTTCTGGATGAACACGACGCGGGCGCCGTTCGACGACGTGAAAGTGCGGCAGGCGGTCAACTACGCGGTCAGCTCCGAGGCGCTGGAACGGATCTACGCCGGCCAGCTGACCGGCAACCGCCAGATCCTGCCGCCGGGGATACCTGGCTACGAGGAATTCGACCTCTACCCCTACGACGTCGCCAAAGCGAAACAGCTGATCAAAGAAGCCGACCCCTCCGACCTGGACATCACCGTCTGGGGCGACAACGAAAGCCCCAACGACGAGGCGGCCGAATACCTCAACGACATCCTCCAGGAAATCGGCTTCGACACGCAGCTGAAAATCCTCAACGCCGACAACTACTTCACGGTGATCGGCAACGCGACCACGCCCAACCTCGACGTCGGCTGGTCGGACTGGTTCCAGGACTACCCGCACCCGAACGACTTCTTCCAGCCGCTGCTGGCCGGCGAAAGCATCCTGCCGAACAACAACGGCAACTTCGCGCAGTTCGACAACCCGAAAGTCAACGCGACGATCAACCGGCTGAGCGAAGAAGACCTCGGTCCCGAACAGGAAGCGACCGCGGCGAAACTCGACGAAGAAATCATGGAAGAAGCGCCGTGGGCGCCCTACGGCGCGCTCTCGGTCACGACCTTCGTCTCCGACGAGATCGACCTCGACAAGGTGATCTTCAACCTCACCCTCGGGCAGTTCCTGACCAGCTTCGAGTTCAAGTAGGAACGACTCCCCGGGAGGGGAACAAGGACATATGGCGACGGACCCTCAGGCAGCAGCGGTCCTTGCGGAGGCTTACGGCGGTCCCACCGAGCCCGGTCCCTGGCGGCTGGCGCTGCGGCGCTTCCTGCGCAACCGCTGGGCGGTCGCCTTCCTCGGGCTCTTCGTCCTGATCATCCTCTTCGTGCTGGCGGCGCCGCTCTGGGCCGACCACGTGGCGCACACCGGGCCCAACCGCAACCACACGCTGGAAAAACTCAAGGTCGGCGACGAAGTCCGCGAAGTCGTCAACATCGAAGGTCAGCCGATCGGGCCGCAGTGGTTCGAAGCCGACGGCAAGTTCTTCCTCGGCGCCGACGGCCGGCTCGGCCGCGACGAGATGGTGCGGCTGATGTACGGCGGGCGCATCTCACTGATGATCGGGCTCAGCACGGCGCTGATCACGACCGCGCTGGCGGTCTTCCTCGGGCTGCTCGCCGGCTACTACCGCGGCTGGGTAGACACGGTGATCGCCCGCATCCTCGACGTGATCTGGTCGCTGCCGGTCTTCCTGATCGGGATCGCGCTCGGCATCGTGCTGGCCGTCGCCGGGCTGAAGCTCGGGCCGATCGAAATCTCGGCCGGCTCACTCTGGAGCCCGATCGTCGTGATCTGCATCTTCACCGTGCCCTACATCGCCCGGCCGATCCGCGGCGAGGTCCTCGCCCTGCGCGAGAAAGAGTTCGTCGAGGCGGCGATCGCCCAGGGCGCCGGCCCGCTGCGGGTGATGTTCGGGGAGCTGCTGCCCAACCTCGCCTCGACGATCATCGTCTTCTTCACCCTGACGATCGCCAACAACATGCTGTTCGAGGCCGGCCTCTCCTTCCTCGGCGCCGGCGTGCAGCCGCCCAACTCCTCCTGGGGCTCGATGATCAGCGACGGCGTCGAGCTGCTCAGCACCCAGCCGCTGCTGGCGATCCTGCCCGGGGTGATGATCATGCTCACGGTGCTGGCGCTGAACATCGTCGGCGACGGCCTCCGCGACGCGCTCGACCCGCGCTCGAAGATCAGGCTCGAGGCGCACGCCGGGATGGTCGAGCCGAAGGGGGCCTCGGTCTAGTGGCCCGGTTCGTCGTCAGGCGCCTGGCCGGGATGGCCGTCGTCCTCTTCGTCGTCTCGCTGATCGTCTTCTTCGTCTTCAACATCGCCCCGAACACCAACCCCGCGCAGCTGCTCGCCGGCAAGAACGCCAACCAGCAGCTGATCGAAAACATCGAAGAGGACTGGGGCTTCGACGATCCCCTGCCCCAGCAGTACCTGACGATGATGGAGAAGGTCTTCACCGGCGAGCTGACCTCCTACAGCCCGCAGCTCCCGGTCGACGAACAGATCGTCGAACGAATCCCGACCACCTTCTCGCTGACGATCGGGGCGGCGATCATCTGGCTCTTCTTCGGCCTGCTGCTGGGCTATCTTGCCGCCAAACGGGCCGGCGGCTGGCTCGACCGCCTGCTCAGCGGGATCGCGATCGCCGGCGTCTCGATTCCCGTCTTCCTGATCGCCCCGGTGCTGATCTACGTCTTCGCGACCAAGCTCGAAATCTTCCCCAACGGGGGCTACGTGCCGTTCGAAGAAGACCCGTTCGAGTGGCTGAACCACCTGATCCTGCCCTGGATCTGCCTGGCGATCCTCTCGGTCGGCTTCTACAGCCGGGTCCTGCGCTCGAACATGCTCGACGTGATGAACGAGGACTACGTGCGCACCGCCCGCGCCAAGGGGCTCGGCGAGAGTCGCGTGATGACCCGCCACGTGCTGCGCAACTCGCTGATCCCGATCGTCACCCTCTTCGGCCTCGACTTCGGGGCGACGATCGCCGGCACCGCGATCATCACCGAAACGATCTTCAGCCTCAACGGCGTCGGCCAGTACGCCGCCGACGCGGTGATCAACTACGAAATGCCGCCGGTCATGGGCGTGACCCTGTACGGCGCCTTCTTCGTCGTCTTCGTCAACGCCCTGGTCGACATCGCCTACGCCTACCTCGACCCGCGGGTCCGCCTCGGAGAGACCGCCTCCGCATGAGCGCGGCGCTGCTCTCCGTGCGCGACCTGCGGGTCGGCTTCGCCACCGAAGGTGGGCTGCTGCAGGCGGTCGACGGGGTCGGCTTCGAGCTGCGGGCCGGCGAGGTGCTGGCGATCGTCGGCGAGTCGGGCTCGGGCAAGAGCGTCACCGCGCAGACGCTCATGGGCCTGACCCGCTCGCGCAACGCGCGGATCGAGGGCTCGGTCCAACTCGAGGGCAAGGAGCTGATCGAGGCCTCCGACGCGGAGCTGCGGAAGTTGCGGGGCGACCGCGTGGCGATGGTCTTCCAGGACCCGATGACCTCGTTCAACCCGGTCTACCGGCTCAGCGCCCAGATCGCCGAGGCGATCCGCGCCCACCGCGACGTCTCCAAGCAGGCGGCGCGGGAGCGGGCGATCGAGCTGTTCGAGGCGGTCGGGATCCCCGACGCGGCCGAGCGGGTCGACTCCTACCCGCACGAGTTCTCCGGCGGGATGCGGCAGCGGGCGATGATCGCGATGGCGCTGGCGCTCGAACCGGACCTGCTGATCGCCGACGAGCCGACCACGGCGCTCGACGTGACGATCCAGGCGCAGATCCTGGAGCTGTTGCGGCGCCTCAACCGCGAACGGAACCTGGCGACGATCCTGATCACCCACGACCTCGGCGTGGTCGCCGAAATCGCCGACCGGGTGCTGGTCATGTACGGCGGCAAGGTGGTCGAGCAGGGGACGCTGGAGGAGATCTTCTACGACCCCCAGCACCCCTACACCTGGGGCCTGCTCGGGTCGCTGACCCGGCTCGACCGGCCGCGGCCGGTAAGGCTGCCGCAGATCGCCGGCGCCCCGCCCTCGCTGCTGGCCCTGCCCGAGGGCTGCGCCTTCCGCCCGCGCTGCCCGCACGAGTTCGCGGCGTGCACCGAGGTGCCGCCGCTGGAGGCGAGGCTGGTCAACTCGCCCGGACACTGCGACCGCTGCTGGCTGACGCCGGAAGCGAAGAGCGAGAAGCGCCTGGTCGGCGGCCAGATCGGCCTGGAGGCACCGTCCCCGTGAGCGCTGAGAACCTGCTCGAGGTCACCGACCTGGTCAAGCACTTCCCGATCAAGCGCGGGGTGCTGATCGACCGCGAGGTCGACCAGGTGCGGGCGGTCGACGGGATCAGCTTCGGCGTCGCGCAGGGCCAGACGCTCGGCCTGGTCGGCGAGTCCGGCTCGGGCAAGTCGACCGCCTGCCGGGCGATCCTCAACCTGGTCGAGCCGACCTCCGGCTCGGTCAAGTTCGAGGGGCGTGAGATCGCCGGCCTCTCGCGGCGCCAGATGCGGCCGCTGCGGCGTCAGATGCAGATGATCTTCCAGGACCCCTACGCCACGCTGAACCCGCGCAAACGGGTTGGCCAGATCGTCGGCGACCCGCTGAAGCGCCAGGGCGTCGCCTCCGGCGCCGAGCTGCGCCGCCAGGTGGAAGCCTCGCTCGACCGCGTCGGCCTCGCGACCGAGCACTACAACCGCTACCCGCACGAGTTCTCCGGCGGCCAGCGGCAGCGCATCGGGATCGCCCGGGCGCTGGCCCTGCGGCCGAAGCTGGTGATCTGCGACGAGCCGGTCTCCGCCCTCGACGTCTCGATCCAGGCGCAGATCATCAACCTGCTCGACGACCTCCAGGACGAGCTCGGCCTCACCTACGTCTTCGTCGCCCACGACATCGGCGTCGTCCGCCACATCGCCGACCGGATCGCGGTGATGAACCACGGCAAGATCGTCGAGGAGGGCACGGCCGACCAGGTCTGCGAGCAGCCCCGCGACGCCTACACGAAGAAACTGCTGGCGGCGGTGCCGATCCCCGACCCGCGCGAGGCGCGGGAGCGGCGCGCCGCCACGCCCTGATCGGGTGGGGGTAGGCTCAGAGCCGCGTGGCCCTCCCCCTCTCCCCGCCGATCAAGCCGCAGCTGGCGCTGACCCGCAAAGAGCTGCCGCGGGGCGAGGAGTGGGCGTACGAGCCGAAGCTCGACGGGTTCCGGGCGATCGTCTTCGTCGACGGCCCCGAGGCCTACATCCAGTCGCGCGGGGGCAAAGAATTGGCGCGCTACTTCCCGGAGCTCAGCTTCGCGCCAGGGCGCTGGGTGCTCGACGGCGAGCTGGTGATCCGCGACGCCGACGGGCTGCTCGAATTCGACTCCCTGCAGGAACGGATCCACCCGGCGCAGTCGCGGATCGAGCTGCTCTCGCGGGAGATCCCGGCCGAGTTCGTCGGTTTCGACCTGCTCGCCGAGGGGGACGAGGCGCTGCTCGAGGCGCCGCTGCGCGAGCGGCGCGAGCGGCTGGAGCGGATCGCCGCCGAGGCCGAGCTGGAGCTGACCCCGCTGACTCCCGACGCCGAGCAGGCGGAGCGCTGGCTGGGCAGCATCGAGGGGGTGATGGCGAAGAACCTCGACGCCCCGTACATCCCCGGCAAACGCAAAGGCTTCGCCAAGGTCAAGCGCGAGCGGACGATCGACTGCGTGGTGATGGGCTGGCGGCCGGGCAAGGAGGAGGGCACCGTCGGCTCGCTGATCCTCGGCCTCTACGACGGCGAGCAGCTGCGCAGCGTCGGCCACATCTCCGGCTTCAGCGCCGCGGCCAAACGCTCGATGCGGGCCATGCTGGCGCCGCTGGAGACCGGCGAGAGCGGCAGCGCCGAGCCGAGCCGCTGGACCGGCGGCCGCGACCTCGAGTGGGTGGAGCTGCGCCCCGAGCTGGTGATCGAGGTCGGCTACGACCACGCCGCCTCCGGCCGGATCCGCCACGGGGCAAGGTTCCACCGGTTCCGGGACGACAAAAAGCCGACGGAGTGCGTGTTCGAGCAGTTGGACGAAGGGGGTTAGGGCCCCACGGCGCCACCCGCACACCCACAGGGCAGGTAGGTGTGCGGGTGGCCCGGCTGGACGTTGCGGTGCGCCTTATTCCCGGTATGCGGGACTAAGGCGCACCGGAAGCCTCCGGTGGGAGTTTTGCTCGCTATGCGGCCATAACTCCCACCGGAACGAAGTAGCACCGCGGGCCGGAGCTCCCGGGCCACCCTGCACACCAACCTGCCCATGGAGGTGTGCAGGGTGGCCCGCGTCCTTAGAACAACGCCGGCTGTACCGGCAGATCCTGCCGCGCCGCGAACGGGGCCTCGCGCTTCGCTCCATCGCCGCCCGCGCGGCGGGCGCCGGAGCGCCCCCAGGGCCGCAGCGCCCGCGTCGCCTTCTTCCGCTGCTCCGGCTTGAGGTAGGCGCGGTCGCGGTACAGAGCCTCGTACCTGGGCAGCAGGTCCGGGCGTTTTTCCTCCAGCCAGGCGAAGAAGACGTCCTTGACCTCGTCGCGCAGGTGCAGGGAGACGCCGCCGAGGAAGGTCGCATTGGCCTTGCGGGCACGCTCGATGATCGGCCGCACCTGGTCGGGGTCGTCGTTGATCCCCGGCATCAGCGGCGCGATCAGGACGCCGGAGTCGACCCCCCGGCGGCGCAGCTCGGCAACCGCGTTGAGCCGCGCTTCCGGGCTCGGGGTGTGCGGCTCGGTGGCTCGCCAGGCGTCCTCGTCGAGGGTCGGCACCGAGAGGTTGACCGAGACCGGCAGCGTCTTCGCCATCCGCTCGTAGATCTCGATGTCGCGCATCACCAGCGGCGACTTGGTCAGCACCGAGACCGGCGTCCGCGCCGCCTCCAGCGCCTCGAGGATCTCCGGCATCATCCGGTAGCGGCTCTCGACCCACTGGTAGGGGTCGGTGTTCGTCCCCAGCGCGACCAGCTCGCGCTTCCAGCTCGGACGCGCCAGCTCCACGCGCAGCAGCTCGGGCATGTTCACCTTGACCACGATCTCGCGCTCGAAGTCCCGCCCGGCGTTCATGTCGAGGTAGGTGTGGGTGCGCCGAGCGAAGCAATAAAGGCAAGCATGGGTGCATCCCCGGAAGGGGTTGATCGTCCAGCTGAAGCCGTAGCGGCCGCCGGGCACGTGGTTGAGCGCCGACTTGGCGCGAACCTCGTGGAAGTTGATGCCCATCGCCTCCGGCACGTCGAAGGTGCGGGTGACGGTGCCGTCGCCGACCCCGGGAATACGCAGGTCGTTCTCGACCTTCTGTTCATCCCATCTCATACGAACATACGTTCGCATGACGTTCGGACGGCTTAGAGGCTCGAGCCGGTCTCTTCGCGCTTGTAGGTGGCGAGCTGGTCGAGCGCTTTGGCCCGGACCTTGTTGCGCAGCGGCGGGATGATCGCGACGAGGCCGCCGGCGCCGCCGAGCGCCTGCCTGCACCACTTGCGGAAGTCGAAGTCGTCGACGTGGTCGGCGATCAGGCCGTCGTCGGTGAAGCGGAAGCGGGCGTGGACGTCGTTGACCACCGGGCGGCCGGTGGAGAAGGTGTAGCGAGCGATCCAGTGGGCGGTGCCGGCGCGGTCGTCGGCCTCGTGGGCGTCCAGCTCGATCTCGAGGTCGGTGGCGCGGCCGGTCAGCATCCGCCACATCGCGCCGACGTCATCGCCGTGCAGGTCGCCGAAGGCGGGGTCCTGGAAGTGGGCGTCGGGCGCGTAACAGGCGGTCATCGCGGCGCCGTTGCACGCGGCGAAGGCGGCGTAGAGGCGCTCGATAGTCGCGGTGTTCTCGGCGGCCCCCATCGCTGCACCCTACGCGCGCGGCGCGGCGGGACGCAAACAGGCGGCGCGTAAACTTGCGCTCAGCCCGGCAGCTTTCCCGCGATCACATAGCGAAGGACGTCGACCACCTGCTCGGCCGTGCGCGCGGTCGCCTGGGCGGCCCGGTCGACCTCCTTCAGCGCGTGGTCGAGCTCGCCGTCGTGCAGGGTGACGACCGGCTTGCCGAGAGCCGCGGCGAATCCCGCGTCGAAGGCGGCGTTCCACTGGCGATACCTGTCGCCGAAGCGGACCACGACCAGGTCGGCGGCGCGGATCAACGTCTGGGTGCGGATCGCGTTGACGCCGGCCCCCTTGTGGTCGCGCCAGAACGCCTCGCCCTCCTCCCCCAGCGTGCCGGTGCCGGCGTCGTCGGAGGCGGCGTGGTCGGTGACCGGGGCCGAGAAGGACACCGGCAGCCCCGCCTCGCGCACGCCGGCTTCGATCCGCTCGCGCCAGTCGGAGTGGATCTCTCCCGAGAGGTAGACGTTCCAGGCCTCCATCGCTAGCCCGGCGCGCCCGCCGTCTGCTCTTCGAAGTGCTTGCTCAGCATGGTGACCTGGCCCTGGTAGTTGGAGCCGAGGTCGGAGCCGTAGAGGCGCTCGGCCGGGGCCTCCATCCACTCCAGCCCGAGCTTGCAGACCGGCTGGTGGTGCTCGACCATGAAGGAGACGTCGCGGGCCCGGACCTCGAGCGCCGCGCGGCTGCCCGGCCGCGCCCCGGCCGGGTCGTAGCCGAAGCCGGGGTCGAAGAAGCCGGCGTAGTGGGTGCGGAGCTCGCCGGCGGTCGGGTCGTAGGCCATCATCTCGGCGGCGATCTGGGGCGGGATGCTGACCCCCTCGGCGGAGAGCAGCAGGTAGAAGATCTCCGGCTCGAGCACGATCCTGCCGCCCGCCTCGGGGTAGACCGGGTCCCAGTAGTCGCTCCAGCGGTAGGCGCGGATCTTCGCCAGGTCGACCGGCAGGCTGTTCTTCTTCGCCCGGTAGCCGACCACGCGATCGGCGGGGCCGGAGAGGTCGAGGCTGAGGAAGAGCCCGTCGGCGACCGCCACCTCGTCCTCCGGCACCGGGTCCCCCTCGAGGTAGACGAGCGGGGTCTCGCCCTGCAGCTCGCGGATCCGGGCGTCGCTGAGGCGGACGTCGCCGCGGGCGAGGCGCAGCTGGTTGAGCGAGAGCCCGGTCTTCACCTGGATCGCGAAGGAGCGCGGCACGATCTCCAGGTAGAGCCGCCCGTGGTAGCCGGCGCGCACGTCGTCGAAGCGGTGGTGGCCGTCGGTGATCACCCGGGTGAAGACGTCGAGGCGGCCGGTCGAGCTCTTCGGGTTCGCCTTCGCCCGCACGTCGTCGGGCAGCGCCAGCTCCTCGATCAGCGGCACCAGGTAGGGACGGTCGCGCTCCAGCACGGCGCCGTCGCGCAGGTCGATTCGCTGGAAGGCGAGCCCCTCCATCTTCTCCTCGACGGTCGAGTCGACGTCGGGCAGGAAGGAGCAGCGCAGCGCCCAGGCGACGTCGCCGAGCCGCAGGTCGATGCTCGCCGGCTGGATCGCCTCCGGGCGGATCCGGTAATCGCCGGAGCTGACCCACTCACGCTCGATCGCCTGCGCCAGTGCCTGCGAGGGGAAGACGCCGGGGCTTTGCGCCTCGCTCATCCAGCAGAGATTATTCGCCGCGCCTCGGCCGTGCCGAGGTAGGGCGTCAAGGCGAACTCGAGCACCGCCGGGGTGACCTCGTCGAGCTGCTCTGCTTCGCCGGCCAGGACTCGGCGCCCGAGCAGCGAGGCGATGCCGCCGACGACCGCTTCGTCGGTCGCCTCCGGCACCTCACCGCCGCCGGGAGCCAGCGGAGCGCCCTCCCGGATCAGCGGCACGAAGCTCTCGACCGCCGCCTGGTAGCGGTCGTAGACGCCGCGGCCGGCGCGCAGGCCCTCGACCAGGGTGATCCCGGCAAGCGGCGGATCGCTGGCCAGCAGATCGATCAGCGAGGCGATGCCGTCGCGCACCCGCGGCGGCCACTGGTCCTCGGGATGCGCCGCGCAGGCGGCGAGAACGCGCCCGCGAATCCGCTCGATCGCGCTTTCGTAGGCGGCGTAGAAGCAGTCGTCCTTGCTTTCGAAGTGCTTGTAGAAGTCACTCTTCGAGACCGCGGCGCGCTGGCCGATCAAGGAAACGGTGGTTTTCTGATAGCCCACCTCGTGGAGCACTTCGGTCAGCCCTGTGATCAGCCGGTCACGCTGGTTCTGGGCGACGAACTCAGGTGAAAGGCCGTGTCGTCCGCGCGGAAGTCGCTCCATCTATACATAGAAGTCTGCCACCGTACTGTTACTTTCGCTTGCCGGTACCTAGTTTGAATTAGTTACACCAAGGTACGGCGATAGGAGAAAGCGCGAGAGCTCCGGCAGCAACTCCGCGATTCGCTGCGTTTCCCCGGCCCGGATTCGCTGGTGGAGGATCCACGCGACACCGCCGACCAGCGACTCCTCGAGCGTCTTCGGCAGCACCTCGTTGGGCGGGCCGCTCGCCCGCAACAGCTCGACGAAGGCGCCGAGCGCGACGTCGTAGCTGACCGAGGAGCGCGGGGTCGCCGAGAGCGCCTCGACCAGACACATCCGCGCCGCCGCCGGCTGTTCGGCGACGAACCGCAGCAAAGCCGCGAGGCCGGCTTCGATCCGCTGCTGCCAGTCCGTGCCCGCCTCGTCGCAGGCAGCCTGCACCGCCGCCTTCGCCTCGACGAAGTAGAGCTCGAAGGCGCTGAGGAAGAGATCCTCCTTGCCGTCGAAGTTGTCGTAGAGGGTTTTGCGGGCGACGCCTGCCCGGCTGACGATGTCGGCGATCTTGGTCGCCTCGTAACCCTGCTCCGCGCTCAGCTCGGCAATCGCCGCAATCATGCGACGCTGCTTGTGAACCGCGACGAATTCTCGTGGAAGCTCGGGCCGAGTCGGCTTCATTCTTTCCTCCCAGGATTTGCTGGGAGCATGGCTTGAAGAATACTCGGGGTACCCCATTCCATGGGCAAAACACCATCTGTTCTGGTACCGTGAGGAAACTTGACTCGTTCTTTTTAGGAACCGGTAAGTTTCTAGGTGTCCTTCGACCGCATCCCACTGAGCCAAGAGATCCTCGTCGCGGCAATCGGCGATGACTGGCCCGCAGACCAGGTCGAGGCGGCGATCGAGCTGCTCGCGAACAGCGAGGGCAGATTCCCCGCGGGGGTCCGCAAACTACCGCCCGAGTTGGTCAAGGCGGTGCAGCGCGAGCGCCTCGTGGTCGCGATGCTGATGGCCGCCGCCGAACTCGGCTACCGGGAAACCAACGTGCAGGACGTGATCGACCGCGCCGGCGTCTCGCGGCCCACCTTCTACGAGCACTTCTCGAACAAAGAAGACTGCTTCCTCGCCGCCTTCGACACCAGCGCGGCCCGCCTGCGCAGCAAGGTCGACGCGGCGGCGGCGAGCGGCGGCGAGGTCTGGCGCGACCGCCTGCGCCGCAGCCTCGAGGCGTTGATCGAGTTCGCGATCGCCGAGCCGCAGACGGCGCGGACCCTGATCGTCGAGGCGCGCGCCGCCAGCGCCGACGCGGTGATGCGCCGCGTCCAGCTGCTCGAGCACTTCGCCAACTGCCTGGACGCCGAAGTGAGCGAGCTGCTGCCGCCCGGCTCCTACTCGGCGATCACCGCCGCCGGGGTTGTGGGCGGTGTCGAAGCGCTGCTCTACGCGCGGCTCTGCAAGGAAGAGCTCGACAACCTCGAGCAGCTGCTGCCGTCGCTGATGTACTTCGCGGTGCTGCCCTACGAGGGGCACGAGGCGGCCAACGAAGAGCTCGCGATCGACGCCGGCTGAGCCGCGGCTAGAGTTGCCGGCATGAGGTCGCCGCAGGCCGCCCGGGGTGCGCTGCTGGTGCTGCTGGTCGCGGCGCTGACGATCGGGCTGACCGCGGCGGCCGTCCCCCGCACCTTCTACGACGACTTCCCCTTCGTGGCCAGCTGGGTCGAGCTGCTGCCGCCCTACAACGAACACCTCGTGACCGACGTCGGCGGCCTCTACCTCGGCTTCGCGGTGATGTTCGCCTGGGCCGCCTGGACCCTCGACCGCACCCTCGTGCAGGCGGTCTCGGTCGCTTGGCTGCTTGCCGCCGGCATCCACCTGCTCTTCCACGCCGGCCACCTCGACAACTTCTCGACCGGCGACGCGATCGCCGAGATCGCCAGCCTGGCACTGCTCCTGGTGCCGCCCCCGCTCGCCGTCTGGGCCACCTCGCCACATCCCCGCCGGTAAAGGCTTCGGCGCCCCGGCCCTCAGAGTCGGGCACCCAACTCGCGTCGTCTGGGCAAGCAGCGCAAGGAAGCAGGGAGCGAAGCGTGCTCTGCACGCGAGCGACCGATGACGCCGCAATGCGCCGCCCAGGCAACGCGAGCGGAGGGGGTGGGATTCGAACCCACGAGCGCCTTGCGACGCCAACAGTTTTCGAGACTGCCCCGTTCAACCACTCCGGCACCCCTCCGAGGCAAGGGGCCAATCCTAGAAGGTGCAGCGAGTCGGTGACGGGGGCCGCAGCTCGGTCGGCTGGGTGGTCGCGGCGATCGGCATCTTCTACGTGACGACGACCTTCCTCGGGGTTTGGCGCGCGGGCGCTGCTCGGCGAAGCCGGGACCACCGCGAACCATCTGCCGGGACTCAACTCCTTGGCTCTCACTGCCGAACAAACCCCCGTGGACAGTGGCGAGCAAACCGGCGTCGGGCGATTCTTCGATCGCCATACTGGCCTGCTCCGGGCGCTGGCGCTGATCGCGCTGGTCTGGGGGGTCGGCTACCTGACCTGGCGGATCGGCTGGAGCGGCGAAGGGGCCAATCCCGTCCTCTTCGCGATGCTGCTGGCGACCGAGGTCTACGGGCTCTACGCGCTCGCGACCCTCGCCTGGTTCTCCTGGTCGCGGCCGGCGGCGGTGCGGCCGGATCCGACCCCGGGGCGCCGGGTCGACGTCTACGTCTGCACCTACGACGAGCCGGTCGAGGTGGTGATGGCGACCCTCGCCGGGTGCGGCGCGCTCACCTATCCCCACACCACCTACCTGCTCGACGACGGCCGCCGCGAGGAGATGGCCGAGCTGGCGGCGATGGCCGGGGCCGAGTACCTCGTCCGCCCCGACAACTCGCACGCCAAGGCGGGCAACATCAACGCGGCGCTGCCGCGCACCGAGGGCGAGCTGGTCCTCGTCCTCGACGCCGACCACGTGCCGATGCCCGACGCGCTCGACGCCGTCGTCGGCTACTTCGACGACCCGCGGATGGCGGTGGTCCAGACCCCGCACGACTTCTTCAACCACGACTCGGTCCAGCACTACCGGGTCGGCCGCCACGAGCAGTCGCTCTTCTACCGCGTCGTCTGCCCCGGCAAGGACCGCCACGGCGCCGCCTACTGGTGCGGCTCGGCGGCGTTGATCAACCGCGAGGCCCTGCTGGCGATCGGCGGCGTCGCGACCGAGACGATCGCCGAGGACTTCCACACGACGATCCGGCTGCTGCGCCACGGCTGGCGCAGCCGCTACCACGACGAGGTCCTGGTCCAGGGGCTCGCCCCCCACGACCTCGACGGCTACCTGCTGCAGCGCGACCGCTGGGCGCGTGGCAACCTCGCCGTCTTCACCCTGCCCGAGTCGCCGCTGCGCGCCCGCTCGCTGAGCCCCCTGCAGCGGCTCTCCTTCCTCGCCAGCCTGCTCGCCTACCTGGCGCCGCCGATGCGGCTGCTGCTCCTGCTGACCCTCGGCGCCGTGCTCTGGACCGGGGCGCTGCCGATGAAGATCAGCGTGGTCGCCCTGGCCGCCCTCTGGCTGCCCTCGGTGGCGCTCAACCTCAGTGCCGGGATGGCGCTGGCCCGCGGCTACATGCGGATCCCCGAGACCGCCCACTACGAGCTGCTCACGATGGAGATCTACACCCGCGCCCTGCGCTGCGTCGTCTGGCCGAGCAAGACCGCCTTCAAGGTGACGCCCAAGCAGGGCACGGGCGGCGGCGGCTGGGAGTCCGTGCGCAAGCTCCACCTCGTGCTCCTCTGCACGGTGCTGCTGGCCGGCGGCACCCTGATGCGGATGCTCGACCTGGCCGGCGTCGGGCCGCTGCCCGACATGCCGGGGATCGCCGCCTGGATCGTCGTCGCGCTCGGCCTGATCGAGCTGCGGCGACTGCTGAAGACGACCTGGACCGTCGGCCGGCGGCGCCAGCGTCGACTCGTCTACCGCTTCGAGGGCGACGCGGGCGCGAACTGCTACTCGCCGCTCGGCTTCACCCAGGCCCGCCTGCTCGACGCCAGCGCCACCGGGCTCGGCCTCGCGGCGACCGCGCCGCTCGACGTCGGCTCGCGATCGATGGTGATGCTCGACCTCCACGACGCCGCCGGGACGCCGCTCGAAGTCGCCGCCCAGATCGAGGTCCGCAGCTGCCGCGAGAGCAACGGCGAATACGTCGTCGGGACGACGATCGTCGACATCGACGCCAAGGCGCGGCTGGCGCTGATGGAGTGGTGCTACGTCGTCTGCAGCCACGAGCGCCTGCGCGGCCACCGTCCCTCGGAGGCGCTGCAGGAGCCGCAGGCGACGATCATCTCGCTCGACGACTACCGCGACGAGGGCGCCGTGCGCGAGCCCCGCCCGGCGCTGCCGATCTCCCTGCCGGCCGTCTACGAGCTGCCCGGCTAAGTCATCTAGGCTTTCGCGAGCACCCCGGAGAGGTGTCCGAGTGGCTTAAGGAGCGCGATTGGAAATCGCGTGGGCGGGGTTAACCCGCCTCGTGGGTTCGAATCCCACCCTCTCCGCTGTAGCGGCGGCGCGCCTCGAAGGCGCCCGCCCGGTTCCAGGACCCGGGCCGGCTCGGCTGTGACGAACTCGACTCGGCTCGATCACGTCCGCACGCTTGCGGCCAGACCGGGCAACCCGGCAGGAAACGGCGACGCAGAGCCGAACGAGCGTGCATGGACAGAGCGGCGAGCCGCCGCCGCCGCGAGGATCGCTGGCGGGGGCGGGCAGAACGGGCCCGGGACGCCTTCGGGCTGGTCCTCGTCCTGGTGCTGCTCACCTACGTGGCGACGTCGCTGCTCGACAACCGCGGCTGGCAGGCGGTGGTGATCGTGCTCGCGACCAGCGCCACCTCGGTCATGGCGCTGGTCAGCTCACACTCGAATCCCCGCATGGTGCGGGCCGGGATCTGGGTCGCGCTGGTGACCACGCTGCTTGTCGTGATCGCCGCGATCACCGGCGCCCACGTCTGGCTCAACATCGCCTCGGCGGTCCAGATCATCCTCCTCGCGGTGGCGATGCTGGCGGTCCTGCGGCGGGTGATCACGACCGCCGAAGTGGGCTCGCGGACGATCCTCGGCGCGCTCAGCGTCTACGCCGTGTTCGGCCTGCTCTTCACCTACCTCTACGGGCTGATCGACCGGCTGCAGTCGACCCCCTTCTTCGAAGGTCACCCCAACCCCGCGGGCAGCGACTTCGTCTTCTTCAGCTACACGACCCTGACCACCACCGGCTACGGCAACCTCGTCCCGAACGGTCAACCCGGGGAGATGGTCGCCGGGCTGGAGATGATGATCGGCCAGATCTTTCTCGTCACCCTGGTCGCCGGCCTGGTCAGCCTCTGGCGGCCCGGCGAAGGACTCAAGCAACGCTTGGCGCGGCGCGGTAAAGGCGAACCGCCGGCGCCCGAGTCGGCTCCTTAGTCGGAGAGCTCGACGCGCTCGATCTTCTGCGGCTCGACCGGCTTGTCTCCGGGGCCGGTCGGGGTCGACTCGATCGCGTCGACGGTATCCATGCCGTCGACGACGGTGCCGAAGACGGTGTGCTTGCCATCCAGCCATGGCGCCGCACCCGTGGTGACGATGAAGAACTGGGAGCCATTGGTGTTCGGCCCGGCGTTGGCCATCGCCAGCGCGCCGCGCACGACCTTGTGGTCGTTGAACTCGTCCTCGAATTCGTAGCCCGGGCCGCCGGTGCCGGTGCCCTGCGGGCAGCCGCCCTGGATCATGAAGTCCGGAATCACGCGGTGGAAGATCAGCCCGTCGTAGAACCCGTCGCCCGCCAGCTTGCGGAAGTTCTCGACGGTCTTCGGCGCGTCCTCGTCGTGCAGCTCGAGCACGATCGCCCCGGCGTTGGTGTGAAGGGTGGCTTTCGACATTGGCGGGAACCCTAGATGATCGCGCGAGCGGGCTCATTTACCGCTCACCGCGACCGTCACCGGGCTGGAAGATCCGGGCGCGTAGGGCCAGCGCTCCTCGGCCAGCGCCGTCGCCCGGAAGCGGACCTCGGCGGCGCCGCTCACGTAGCGGAAGCGGTAGCGGGCCCGGAAGCGCCCGCTGTGGTCGCTGCGGGTCAGGACGACCGGCCGCCAGCGCCGCGTCGCCTGCTCGAGGTACTGGATCGCGACCAGCTTGCCGCGCCGCGGGATCGCGGCCGCGCCGGCCCGAACCTCGCCGCTGAGCTGGAGTGCCTGGCCCGTGGTGAGGCGGGTGCGGTCGACGCGGAGGGAGACGCCCGACCGCACCCGCAACTCCAGGGGCCGCCGGGTCGAGGGCTCGAGGCCCGCCTCCCCGGCGAAGTTCACGGAGATCCGTCGCGAGACGCCGGGCGGAAGGCGCAGCTCGAACTCGCCGCCCTCACCGGTCTTCGCGGTCGCGACCGCGAGCGGGGCCAACGCGCCCCGTGAGGGCCGCGAGACCACCCGCAGCTCGCGTCCGGCCAGCCCGCCGCCGTCGGCGCGGACCAGGCGCCCGGCGACCGCAGCGCCGGCGCCAAAACCGACGGTGTGCGTCTCGGCGCGGCCCCGGCCGCCCCGCAGCCGCGCGAACAGACGGGTCTTCGCGCCCACCGCTTCGGCCGGCGCGACCCGACGGATCGCCATCTCGGTGCCGTCGGCGCGACGGCCGGTCGTCGCGGTGTTGCCGGCCGCGTCGGCGACGTCGGCGCGAAACAGGTAGGTGCCGGGACCGAGCTCCGCCAAGGGCGCCCGCAGCTGCGCGGTGGTCGCCGAAGTCGCGACCAGCTTGGCCGGCAGCTCGATCCAGTGCTCGGAGTCCGAGCGTCGGTAGAGGATCTCGCCCTTGGCCGGTCCCGAATGCGCGTCGCTGACTTCGGCCTCGATCAGCGAGGGATGCGGCGCTCCCGCGGCGGGTAGGAAGGCAACGCCGGGCGGCACGTCGTCGAAGCGCAGTGGCACGCCGACCGCCGAGCTCGGCGCCTCGTTGCCGGCCTCGTCTCGCAACCAGACGCTCAGCGTGTACTCGCCGGCCTTCGGCACCTTCAGGTTCTCGAGCGCGGTCCGCCCACCGCCGCCGGCATACCGGCCGCCGTCGTCGTAGCCGCCGGGGCCGGTGAGACGCCAACCGACACCCGCGATCGGACTGCCCGGCCCCTGGTCGGGGTTCACCCAGCTGACGTCGAACTCGTTCTGGCGCCGCCAGCCGGCGCCACCCTCTGGAGCGGCATCGCGCACGTGACCCGGCGGGTTGTTGTCGATGCGGGCGACGTAAGGGCCATCGCAGCCGACGTTGCCGGAGAAGTCGGTGACGCAGTGCCTGACCGCGTGCACTCCATCGCTGAAGGAGCGGGTTTCGATCACATGGGTCGCCGAGGGCCCGAGCGGACAGGGCAGCATCCGGGTCGCCGTCCAGGTGCCGCCGATCAGCGTCTTCTCGCAGGGGTACTCGGTGATCGCCGCTCGCGCCCCGTCGACGGTCGTCTCGCCGTAGCGGACGCCGGAGCCGAGCTCGCCGGCCCAGACCAGCATCGGCTGCGGGCCGCGGTGCCAACCGGCGTGGAAGAGGCCGCCGCCGATCCCGGCCGCCGGCGGACTGACGTCTTCGAGCGTGATCGTCAGCGCCCGAGTTGCCGACCACGAAGCGGGAGACAGCGAACAGTGCCCGCTCTCGCCCCGGGCGCAGAGCAGGCGATCCTCGATCCCGGCCACCGGGGTCGGGAAGCCGACGACGAAGGGTCGGGGCGTGGCGTCGGTGGCGTCGGCGGAGAGCGCCAGGGTGAAGGCAGCCCCGTTGGTCGCCCCGATCCGCTGCTCGAACCCGTCGTGAAGCGCGTGCCACCAGGTGCCGCGCACCTGGGTGATGCCGGTGCCCGCCGGCGCGATCCACGACCAGCGCCCATACCGGGAGCCACTGGCCGTCGCCGCCCCCTCGCGAGTGAAGCTCTTCAGGTGGACGCCGTCGAAGGGATCGGCGCCAAGCGGCGGAAGGCAAAACGCGTCGGGCCGAAACTTGGCGCCACCCGTGGTGTCGGCCCAGGCCGCGTCCGCACCGACGTGCCAACCGCACTGGGCGACCGCGTACCTGCCGGCACGCGCCTCGGCGGCGAGCGCCAGGAGCAGCGCGAGGGCAAGGGCCAGCGCCATCGCCACGATCCGACCGAACCCGCCCCGCGTCCCCGACATCCCCGCCTCCTCGTTCGCCTGCACGTGGGGAGGTCAAGGCCTCGGGCGGGAAAACTCTCCCCCTCGGCGCCGCTCGCCAGGGCGCGCGGGACTGCCCGCGCGCCGCATTTGGGAGAATGCCGCCATGCCTCTTCCCACCCCAGAGCAGGTAACCGAGAACCTCAAAGCGGTCATCGACCCAGAGCTGCGGCGCAACATCGTCGAGCTGGGCATGGTCCGCTCGATCGACATCCAGGAGGGCGGCCGCGTCGAGGTGATCGTCTCGCTGACCACCGCCGGCTGCCCGATCCGCTCCCACTTCGAAGGGGCCGTCGCCCAGCAGGTCAGCGCGCTGGAAGGGGTGACCAGCGTCGGCGTCGGCTTCGACGTCCTCTCCGACGAGGAGAAAAGCACGCTGCAGCAGTCGCTCGGCCGCGGCAAGCTGCCCCAGGGCGCGCTCGCCAAGGTGAAAAACGTGATCTGCGTCTCCTCCGGCAAGGGCGGGGTCGGCAAGTCGACGATGACCGCCAACCTGGCCGCGGCGCTGACCGCCGAAGGCCACCCGGCCGGCGCCCTCGACTGCGACGTCTACGGCTACTCGATCCCGCGCATGCTCGGGGTCAACGCCAAACCGGAAGTCAACGGCGAGCGCAAGATCCTGCCGCTGGACTCGCCGAGCGGCGTCAAGGTGATGTCGATCGGCTTCTTCGTCGAGGACAACTCGGCCGTCGTCTGGCGCGGGCCGATGCTGCACAAGGCGATCCAGCAGTTCCTCGAGGACGTCGCCTGGGACGAGCTCGAGTACCTGCTGCTCGACCTGCCGCCGGGGACCGGCGACGTCTCGA
This sequence comes from Solirubrobacterales bacterium, assembly GCA_033856455.1. Lineage (GTDB taxonomy): Bacteria > Actinomycetota > Thermoleophilia > Solirubrobacterales > 70-9 > VAYN01. The sequence goes on from JAWVEZ010000011.1 coordinate 19,562, forward strand.
TGACGCTCGCCCAGCTGCTGCCGCAGGCCAAGTTCGTGGTCGTCACCACGCCGCAGCCGGCCGCCCAGTCGGTCGCCCGCCGCGGCGCCCAGATGGCCTCGAAATTCGACCTCGAGATCCTCGGCGTGATCGAGAACATGTCCGGCTTCACGACCCCCGACGGAGAGCGCTTCACGATCTTCGGCGAGGGCGGCGGCCAGATCCTCGCCGACGAACTCGACGTGCCGCTGCTCGGCAAGGTGCCGCTCTCCGAGCCGCTGCGCGAGCACGCCGACAACGGCTCCCCGCTGGTCACCGCCGAGCCCGACGCCCCCGCCTCGCAGGCGATCCGCCAGGCGGCGCGCGGGATCATCGCGATGACCCCGCAGGAGCTGCCGGTTCTGCAGTCGGCGCCGGCCGCGGCGGAAATGCCGCCGGTCAGCGGCACGCCGCTGCCGGTCGTCCAGGGCTGAGCCGAGGAGCCGCCTTTCGGGCGGTCCGACCCGGGGGAGCGAAACTTCCGCCGGAACGCTGTGTTAGCTTTTCCAAACAATTGCCTAATTCCCGGCTAAGAGGCCGGGGAGCGGGGGACCCAAGTTTTCGGGGCGAGCCCACCTCTCTTGGTGGGGGCGCTGCTCCTTCAGCGCTAGTCCGTCAGCTAACTCCGTAGGCCGAAGAAGGAGGACCCTGGATGACGCTCGCCCGAAGAGCGGCCGGCCTGGTCGCTTTATGCAGTGCTTTGGCAGTTATTTCCGCCGCGCCGGCGCTTGCCGCCCCCGGCGGTGTCGGCTCGACCTCGACCGAAGCGGCGGCAACGACCGAAACGCCGGCCAGCGGCCCGGTCGGCAAGGCGATGCTGGTCAACGGCCGCGCGATCGCCCCGCTGAACGCGCCGCCGGCGGTCAAGAAGGTGATCGCCGCGGCGAACAAGATCCGCACCAAGCCCTACATCTGGGGCGGCGGTCACGGTCGCTGGTGGGACCGCGGCTACGACTGTTCGGGCGCGGTCAGCTTCGCCCTCAAAGGCGGCAGCCTGATCAGCTCGCCGATGCCCTCCGGCCCGATGATGGGCTGGGGCGAAGCGGGGCTGGGACGGTGGATCACCGTCTTCGCCAACTCCGGCCACGCCTACGCGGTGATCGCCGGGCTGCGCTGGGACACCTCGGGGACCGGCGGCAGCGGTCCCCGCTGGCACGAAGACATGCGCAGCCGCAGCGGCTTCGCGGCACGCCACCCCAGCG
>JAWVEZ010000012.1:0-12207 GCA_033856455.1 Solirubrobacterales bacterium
CGACCGGTCCCCCGGCCCCGTTAGGGTCTTGGCGTGGACGCTGTGAGCTTCGACGCGCACGAAGTCGACCTGCACGGCCACCGCGCCGTCTACCGGGTCGCGGGGTCCGGCCCGACCGTGGTGCTGATCCACGGGATGATCAACTCCTCGCGCCACTGGGAGACCATCGCGGCGCGGCTCGCCCGGACCCACCGGGTGATCGCGCCCGACCTGATCGGCCACGGCGACGCGGCGACCCCGCGCGGCGACTACTCGCTGGGCGCCCACGCGGCGATGATCCGCGACCTGCTGGCGACGCTCGGGATCGACCGGGCGACGATCGTCGGCCACTCGCTCGGCGGCGGCGTCGCGATGCAGTTCTTCTACCAGTTCCCCCAGCGCACCGAGCGCCTCGTGTTGATCTCCAGCGGCGGCCTCGGGCACGAGGTCAGCCCGCTGCTGCGCGGCGCCGCCCTGCCCGGCTCGGCGGCGCTGCTGCGGCTGGCCGCCCAGCGCCAGGTGGTCGGCGGGATCGCCGCCGCCGGGGCCGGCCTGCGGGCGCGCGGGAACAAGACCGGGATCTACCTCCAGGCGGTGGCGCGGGCGCTGAAACCCCTCGCCGAGCCCGGATCGCGGCGCGCCTTCCTGCAGACCCTGCGCTCGGTGATCGACGTCGAGGGCCAGAAAGTCTCCGCCCGCGACCGCCTCTACCTGCTCGGCGAGATGCCGACCCTGATCGTCTGGGGCGAGCGCGACCGCACGATCCCGCTCGAGCACGGAGTCGCCGCCTCGGAAGCGATCCCCAATTGCCGCTTCGAGACCCTTCCCCGCGCCGCCCACTTCCCCAACCTGGAAGACCCGGAGGGGCTCGGCACGGTGCTCGAGGACTTCCTCACCACCACCGCCCCCGTCTACATCGACGACTCCCAGTGGGGTGCGGTGATCGCCGGGCGGATGCGCGGCTCGATCCGGCGCGTCGCCTGACCCCACTGCCGACTTTGTCAACCAGAGGTTGACCAAGTCGACAGCCGCTATTCGACGTCGGCGATCGCTTTCTCGATTTCGGCGAGGCTGGCGCCGTCCTGGAGGGTGATCGTCCCGTTCGGGCCGCTGACGATCGCCGCCTGGCGGACGCGGATCCCGAGCTCGCGGCCGAGTTCCTCGTAGCCGTCGAGGCGCCTCGTGATCGCTCCGTCGGCGCCGCCTTTCGCTTCCAGGTCGGCCTCCCATTCGGGCAGGTCGAGGTCGGCGATCCCGCCCGCGACCGTGTCGAGGAAGTCCTGGTCGACGCCGGATTTCTTCGCTTCGTCCTGGCTGGCGAAGAAGAGGTAGGTGTACTGCCAGCCGTAGTTCTGTTCGGCCGCCGCCTCGGCCCCGTAGAAGCCGAGCTCGTGCACGTTTTCGCTGTTCGAGTAGTGGCGGTAGAGCAGCTGCGCGTCGCCGGTCCGCGCGTAGTCTTCGGCCAGGGTCGGGACCGTTTCGAGGAAGTCCTCGCGGCAGTTGCCGCACTGCAGGTCGTTGAAGATCTGGATCGTCACCGGCGCGTCGGAGGAGCCGAGCCGGTCGCCTTCCTGCGGCATCCCGGCGAACAGCCGCTGGGCGTCGTTGATGCCCTCGAGGTGGATCAGGTCCTCGTCCGCCTCGGTCGTCGCCATTTCGACGACCAGGTAGCCGAGGGCGAAGAGGCCGATCGCCAGGACCGCGAGCACCCAGAGGCGCCCCCGGCGGGGCAGCGGTTTGGCACCGGGTTCGGCCTTCGCTTCGGGCATCCGCTCCATTATCGCGAGCGGCGGCCTCCGGCATCCCGCAAGGTCCGAAAAAAGCGGTTGACATGTCCGGGGGCGGCGATAGAAGATGGGCTACCCACTTTCAACTATCGGGAGGGTCTAGATGGCCAATCACCTGACGCCGAGCGAGCTCGCCGCCCAGCTGCACATGGACCAGCAGGAGGTGATCGGGAGGTGCGTCCAGATGGGTGTCCCGATCTTCCACGGCCGCATCGACCGGACTTTGTTCGAACTCTCGCTGCGCAGTCTCGGCGTCGCCAATCCAGCACAGGCCGACCTGGAGATGCGTCACTGAACTAGACTCCCCCCAGATGGAGGGGAGGGGTACCAATTCCAAGACGCTGGCTGACCTGCTGCAGCGCTCGGCGGAGATCTACGGCGACAAGCCTGCCGTCAAGTACAAGGACGGCGACGCGTGGGTCGCCCGCAGCTTCACCGAGGTGCTGGAGATCGTCCGCCCGCTCGGCCTCGGCCTGACCGAGCTCGGGGTCCAGAAAGGCGACCGGGTCGCGATCCTCGCCAACACGCGCCCCGAGTGGACCTACTTCGACTTCGCGGCGCTCTCGATCGGCGCCACCGTGGTCCCGATCTACCAGACCAACTCCCCCGAGGAGTGCCGCTACGTGATCGAGAACTCCGACGCCAAGGTGGTGATCGTCGAGGACGCCGAACAGCTCGAGAAGGTCAAGCAGGTCCGCTCGCAGCTGCCCAAGCTCGAGCAGATCGTGATCATGATCGGCACCGATTCCGAGGCGCTCTCGATGGAGGACCTCGCCGCCAAGGGCGCCACGGTCGACGCCACGGTCTGGGAGCAGCGCTACACCGCGGTCACCCCGCAGGACATCTGCACCTTCATCTACACCTCCGGCACCACCGGCCCGCCGAAGGGCTGCGTGATCAGCCACGGCAACTACCGGGCGATGCTCGACATGGTCAATTCGACCAGCGTGATCGAGCCCGAAGACGTCACCTACCTCTACCTGCCGCTGGCCCACTCCTTCGCGCTGCTGATCCAGCTCGGCAGCTTCGACCTCGGCTCGGCGATCGCCTACTGGGAGCGCGATCCGCTGAAGATCCTGCCGAACATGGCAGAACTGAAACCGACCTACTTCCCCTCGGTGCCGCGGATCTTCGAGAAGATCTACACCGCCGCGACCAGCGGCATGGAAAAAGCCGGCGGGATGAAAAAACGGATCTTCGACTGGTCGATCAAGGTCGGCGAAGAGATGCGCGAGACCGAACGCAGCGGCCGCCAGCCAGGCTTCCTGCTGCAGCGCAAATACAAGTTCGCCGACGAGAAGGTGCTCTCGAAAATCCGCGCCCTGTTCGGCGGCAACCTGCGCCTCGCGGTCTCCGGCGCCGCGCCGATCAACCCGGAGATCCTGCGCTTCTTCGACGCCGCCGGCGTGCTGGTCCTCGAGGGCTGGGGGATGACCGAGACCTCGACCGCGGCGACGATCGCCACCCCCGACGACTTCAAGATCGGCACGATCGGCAAACCCTTCCCCGGCTGCGAGGTGAGGATCGCCGACGACGGCGAGATCCTCGTCAAGGGCCCCAACGTCTTCCAGGGGTACCACAAGAACGAGGAGGCGACCCGCGAGACGATCGTCGACGGCTGGCTGCACACCGGTGACCTCGGCGAGATCGACTCCGACGGCTTCATCAAGATCACCGGCCGCAAAAAGGACATCATCATCACCGCCGGCGGCAAGAACATCACCCCCGCCAACCTCGAGGCCGAAATCAAGCAGCACCCGCTGGTCTCCCAGTGCGTCGTGGTCGGCGACCGCCGCCCCTACCTGGTCGCGCTGGTCACCCTCGACCCCGAAGAAGCGCTCGCCTACGCCAAAGAGCACAACTCTCCCGAGGACCCGGCGGCGCTCGCCTCCAACCCCGACGTCAAGGCCTCGATCGACGCCCACGTCGAGAAGATCAACGAGAACTTCGCCCGCGTCGAGCAGGTCAAGAAGATCGCCATCCTCCCCCACGACCTCTCCCAGGAGAGCGGCGAGTTGACTCCTACCCTCAAGGTCAAGCGCGCGGTCGTCACCCAGAAGCACGAGGACGAGATCGAGCAGCTCTACGCCGCTTAGCGGCTGCGGTAGGAGGGGGTCGGGTGACCCTCCTCACTCGCAACTCGTCGCCGGAGAGTGGTGCGGCTGGCGCCTCGGACGCGCTCCCCTCCTCCCGCGGAAAACGTTCGGAGGGTCCCCCGACCCCCTCCCGATCGCAATCAGCTCTACGACGCAGGAGGCGGGTGCTCGATCTCGCCCTCGGGCTCCCTGTGTTTGCCGCGAAGCTTCCGAGGGACGAGCGGAGGCCCCTACCGGCGCTCCCCCCGGACCCGGCCTCGAATCTAGGACGCCTCGCCGCTTTGCCGTAGAAGCACGGAGGTCGTCTGCTCCAGCACGCGTTTCCAGGCGGAGACGGGCTCGGGTTCCTCTTCGGAGGCCCGCTCCACGACCCGGCGGACGCGGGCGCCGGAGATCTCGAGGCCGTGGCGGCCGGCGATCTCCTCGAAGCGCTCGTAGTCCTTCGCCAGGGTGGCGGTGACCGATTCGAATCCGTGGCGGGCGATCTCGAGGCGGCGGCGGTAGTCCATGATCGGGGTGCCGAACATCAGCTCGTCGGTCGGCTCGGGCTCGAGCAGGATGATGTCGACGCCGGGGTATTTCTCCTTCCACATATCGACTGCTTGGTGCAGGCGCTGGTGGGCGATCAAGCGGAAGGTCTGGTTGGCGATCGCCGGCAGACCCATGTCGGAGACGCGGCGCACGCGCTTGCCGGTGACAGTGGGGATCGTTTTCGCGAAGTCGTTGACGTAGGGGACCAGGGGGTTGACGACGATGATGAACTTGGCGCCCTTCTCGACCGCGACGTCGACGTTGGTGGTCGAGCGGATGCCGCCGTCGACCATCTGGCGGCCCTTCAGCTCGACCGGCTTGTAGACGATCGGCAGACAGGTCGAGCACTGCACCGCTTTGGAGATCGGCACGTCCTGCCAGCCGTCCTCGCCGAAGACGATCCGCTCGCAGGTGTCGAGGTCGGTCGCGGTCAGGTAGAGCTCGGTGTCGAGCAGGCGGAAGTCGTTGACGCGGCCGCCTTCGGAGAGCACCTCGGCGACGTAGTCGGCGAGGCCGGAGCCGGAGTAGAGGCCGGAGGGCAGCGCCTCGGCGAGGCCGACTCCGATGTCGATCGCCGAGATCTCCCCCAGGCGGGCCAGCGAGCGCACCAGCTCGACCGTGCGCAGCGGCAGCTCCAGCGCCTTCTGGGCGAAGCCGAGGTAGTTGGGCTTCAGCACCCGGTCGAGGTCGAGGTCCTCCATCTCGGAGGGGACGCGGGCGTTCAGCACCTGCATCATCTCGTCGGGCGTGACCCCGTTGGCGAGCATCGAGGCGACGAAGGAGCCGGCGCTGGTGCCGACGTAGACGTCGAAGTTGTTGACCGAGCTGTTGACCGCGAGCAGGTCGAGGGCGCGCAGGGCGCCGATCTCGTAGACGCCGCCCGTGAAGCCGCCCCCGCCCAGTACCAGAGCCGTTTTCGAGGGCTTTTTGCGGCGCGCGCGGCGCCGCGGTTTGGACTCTATGTCGACGACTTTCCCCATGCCTATGGCGAATTATCCCATCCTGGCCGGCTGACCAGTCGAACGGGCGTCCGCTCGCCGGGACCGACCGGCCCGCTACCTTGACCGGCTCAGGTGTTGCAACGAGAGATGAAACGGGCCTCGATCCTGCTGGCCGCGGTCTGCGCGACGGCTCTGCTGCTGGCCGCCAGCGCCCAGGCGGGACCCGCCTGCAACCAGATGAGGGGCTGGCTGAAGAGCGGCGGAGGCGGCGCCAGCGGGCTGCTCGTGGTCGACGCCGAAAGCGGCAAGACGCTCTGCGCGAGCGGTGCCAACCGCCCCCTGCCGCTGGCCTCGAACATGAAGATGTTCACGACGGCGACGGCGCTGGCCAAGCTCGGGCCCGAGCACACGATCCCGACCAAGGTCTTCCGCGACGGCAAGATCGACGCCCGCGGCGTCCTCCACGGCAGCCTCTACCTGCAGGGCGGCGGCGACCCGGCGCTCGGCACGCCGGCCTTCGACGCTGGCTACCTGGGCGGGCTCGGCACCAACATCCTCTCGCTGCGCCCCCAGATCCGCGCCGCCGGGATCAAATCGATCACCGGCCGCCTCTACGCCGACGACTCGATCTTCGACCGCCTGCGCGGCGTCGCCGACTCCGGCTACGCGACCAGCTATTACATCGGCCCGCTCTCCGGCCTCTCCTTCAACGCCGGCTTCGCCGGCAACAGCAGCTCCAGCGGCTTCTCCTCCGACCCGGCCAAGGCGGCGGGGCGCAAGCTGGTCGGCTCGCTGCGCAACGGCGGCATCCAGATGCCGTCAGCGGTCGCCCTCGGGGTGACGCCGCCGAACGCGGACCGGGTCGCGCTGATCGAGTCGGCGCCGCTGACCGAGCTGGTCGACCTGACCAACATCTACTCCAACAACTTCTTCGCCGAGACCCTGATCAAGCTGCTCGGCGCCGAGCTCGGCAAAGGCGGCACGACCAGCTCCGGGGCCGCCGTGGTCGAGGGCTTCGCCGGCTCGCTCGGCTCAACCGTCCACGCCGTCGACGGCTCCGGCCTGACCCGCTCCAACCGCGCCGCGCCGCGCGAGGTGATCGACCTGCTGCTGGGGATGCGCAAGCAGGAGGTCGGCGACGTCTTCATCCAGGACCTGCCCCTGACCGGCGCCGAGGGCACGGTCGACGGCCGCATGCGCGGCAACGCCGCCAACCGCCGCTGCCGGGTCAAGACCGGCACCCTGACCGGGGTCAGCAACCTCTCCGGCTACTGCTTCAACAGGAGCGGCAAGGTGATGGCCTTCTCGATCCTGATGGGCAGCGTCGGCGACCTCGGCCTCGCCCACCTGCGCCAGGACCAGATCGCCGGCATGGTCGCGAGCTTTTAAGCGGGCTAGCGACCTAGGCGCCGACCAGCTCCTTCAGACCGGCTTCGTCGAGCACCTCGGTGCCGAATTTCTCCGCTTTCGCGAGCTTCGACCCAGGGTTGTCGCCGGCGACCACGTAGTCCGTTTTCTTCGAGACCGAGCTGGTGACTTTGCCCCCGGCGGCCTTGACCAGGGCGCCGGCCTCCTCGCGGGTCAGCTCCGGCAGGGTGCCGGTGAGGACGACCGTCTTGCCTTCAAGCGGGCCGCCGGTGGCGCGCCTTTCGGACTCGTCGGCCTCCAGCCGCAGGCCCTTCTCGCGCAGCTTCTCGATCAGCGCCCAGGTCGGCTCGTCGGCCAAGGACTCGGCGATCTGCACCGCCATGATCGGGCCGACCCCCTCGACTTCCTCGATCTGCTCGGGGTCGGCCGTGTGCAGGGCGTCGATCGAGCCGAAATGGTCGGCCAGCGCCTCCGCGGTCACGTAGCCGACCCCGGGCAGGCCGAGCGCGTAGAGGACGCGTTTGAAGGGGCGCCGGCGCGAGTCGTCGATCGCGGCGACGAGGTTGCGGGCCGAGGTCTCGGCGAAGCGGTCGAGCTCGACCAGGCGGGCCTCGGTGAGGTCGTAGATGTCGGCGACGTCGCCGATCACGCCGCCTTCGAGGAAGCTCATCGCCTGCTTTTCCCCCAGCCCCTCGATGTCCATCGCACCCTTGCTGACGAAGTGCTTGACGTGCTGGGAGGACTGGCCGGGGCAGCCGGCGCGATTCGGGCAGATCGTGAACACGGCCCCCTCGGGCTTCACGGTCTCGGTCCCGCAGGCCGGACACTTCTTCGGCGGTTTCGGCTTGCGGGCGCTCTTGTTCTTGCGCGGCAGTTTCGGCGAGACGACCTGCGGGATCACGTCCCCCGCCCGCATCACCACGACCTCGTCGCCGTTGCGCACGTCCTTGCGTTCGAGGTCCTCCTCGTTGTGCAGGGTGGCCGTGCTGACCGTGACGCCGCCGACGTGGACCGGCTCCAGCATCGCGAACGGGACCAGGTGCCCGGTCCTCCCCACGTTCCAGACGACCTTGTGCATCGTCGTCGTCGCGGTGGTCGGCGGGAACTTCCAGGCGATCGCCCAGCGCGGCTCGCGGCCGACCACCCCGAGCTCGCGCCAGAGCGCCCGCTCGTCGACCTTGACGACGACGCCGTCGATCTCGTAGTCGAGCCGCTCGCGCCGCTCCTCCCACCAGTGGCAGCGCTTGACGACGCCCTCCACCCCCTCGTGGTGCTTGGTATCGGGGTTGACCTTGAAGCCGCGCTCGCCGAGCCATTCGACCTCGTCCATGTGGGTGGCGAGGTCGAGTCCGCGCACGGCCCCGATCCCGTAGATCCAGGTCGAGAGCGGCCGTTCGGCGGCCAGCGAGGGATCGAGCTGGCGAATCGATCCGGCCGCCGAGTTGCGCGGGTTGGCGAAGGTCGGTTCCTCGTTTTCGGCCCGGCGCTCGTTCAGCGCTTTGAAGGCGGCGATCGGCAGGTAGGCCTCGCCTCGCACTTCGATCAGCTCCGGGGCGTTCTCGATCCGCAGCGGCACCGAGCCGATCGTGCGCAGGTTTTGGGTCACGTCCTCCCCCACCCGACCGTCGCCGCGGGTGGCGCCGCGTACCAACACGCCGTTCTCGTAGGTCAGCGTCACCGCCAGGCCGTCGATCTTCGGCTCGGTCGTGTAGCTGAACTGCGAGGCGGTGATGTCGAGGCGCTTCAGGTAGTTGGCGAGCCGGTTCTCCCAGCCGCGCAGCTCCTCCTCGTTGCGGGCGTTGCCGAGCGAGAGCATCGCCTCGTGGTGGCGGGCCGGCTCGAAGCGGTCCAGCGGTGGCGCCCCGACCCGCTGGGTCGGCGAGTCCGGCGTGCGCAGCTCGGGATGCTCGGCCTCGATCGCCCGCAGCTCGTCGAGCAGCTCGTCATAGACGTCGTCGCCGACCTCGGGTTCGTCGAGGACGTAGTAAGCGCGGTTGTGGCGGTCGAGCTCCGCCCGCAGCTCCGCCGCCCGCTGCTCGGCCGCCTCGCTCACGCCGTCGGTGCGCTCGCCGCCAGCATCTCCTCGAAGCCCCAGCCCTGGAGGCCGTCGAGACCCCCGTGGTCGGTGAGGTCGAAGTGGATCGGGGTCACCGCGATCCTGCCCTGCGCGACCGCGTGCAGGTCGGTCCCCTCGATCTCCTCGTGCGAGGGGTTCCAGCCGTAGATCTCGTAGCGCTTGTGGCCGTGATCGGTCTCCTCGAGGAACCTCAGCTCGTCGTTGTAGATCCGCTTGCCGAGCTTCGTCACCTCGACCCCGCGCGGCTCGCCGGCCGGCAGGTTGACGTTGATCAGGGTCTCCGAGGGCATCTCGAAGCTGCCTATCTTCGAGACCAGCTCGGCGGTGAAGGCCGCCGCCACGGTGAAGTCGAAGCGGCCGCTGACGTAGCCGAGGCCGCCCGCGGCGGACTGCTGGGAGAGCGCCACGGCGGGGATCCCGAGGATGATCCCCTCGAGCGCCGCCGCGACCGTGCCCGAGTAGGTGATGTCGTCGCCGAGGTTGGCGCCGTGGTTGATCCCGGAGACGATCAGGTCGGGACGCTCACCGATCAGCCCGACCTCGGCGAAGCGCACGCAGTCGACCGGGGTGCCGTCGGTCGCGTAGCCGACGTCGCCGTCGTCGAACTCGATCTCCTCGACGGTCAGCGGCGAGCGCGTGGTGATGCTGCGCGCGGTGGCGCTGCGGTTGGCATTCGGGGCGATCACGTCGACCGTGACCCCGTCGAGCTCGCGCAGGGCGCGCCGCGCCGCCTGAAGCCCAGGCGCCGCGATCCCGTCGTCGTTGGTCAGAAGGATGCGCACACGTTCGATTCTAGGGTTCCCGTCAGGCCCTCCCGGGTCTCGTGGATACTGCCCCGCATGCCCACCGTGCGACTCGACATCGAATACGACGGCAGCGGCTTCCGCGGCTGGGCCCGGCAGCCGGGCCTGCGCACCGTCCAGGGCGAGCTGGAGACCGCGCTGGCCACCGTCCTGCGCGAACCAATCGACCTGACGGTGGCCGGGCGAACCGACACCGGCGTCCACGCCCGCGGCCAGGTGGCGAGCTTCGAGACCCCGACCGAGCCCCCGGCAGACCTTGCCCGCAGTCTCAACGGGCTCGGCCCCGACGACATCGGCGTCACCGCCGCCGCGGTGGTCGCCGACGGCTTCGACGCCCGTCGCGACGCCCGCTCCCGCACCTACCGCTACCGTCTGCTCGCCCGCCGCGCCCCGAGCCCGTTCGAGCAAGGCAGGGCACTGTGGTGGCCCCACCAGGTCGACCGCGAGGCCCTCGACGCCTGCGCCGCGTCCCTCATCGGCACCCACGACTGCACCGCCTTCACGCCGACCCAGACCGACCACGTCCGCTTCGACCGCGACGTCCTCGGCGTCTCCTGGCTACCGGAGTCCGAGCACATCCTCACCTTCGAGATCACCGCCGACGCCTTCATGCGCAACATGGTCCGCGCATTGGTCGGCACCCAGCTGGAAGTAGCCAGCGGCCGTCGGACGGCCGCCAGCTTTGCGCAGCTTCTCCACGGGGCCCCCCGCACGGCCGCAGGCGACACTGCGCCCCCGCACGGGCTCTACCTGGAGTCGGTCAGCTACGACTAGACGAGCTCGAGGTAAACCATCTCGGTCGAGTCGGAACGCCTCGGACCGAGCTTGACGATGCGGGTGTAGCCGCCGGGCCGCGTCGAGTACCGCGGCGCCACCTCGTCGAACAGCTTGTGGACGATGAACTTGTCGTTGTGCAGGGTGGCGAGCGCCTGGCGACGAGCGTGCAGGTCGCCCCGTTTGGCGAGCGTGATCAGCTGCTCGACCTCGGGCTTGACCGCCTTGGCCTTGGCCTGGCTGGTTTCGATCCGCTCGTGCTCGATCAGCTGCTTGGAGAGGTTGGACAGCAGCGCCTCGCGGTGGGACGAGCTGCGGCTCAGCTTGTTCCGCTTCTTTTTGTGGCGCATCTGGCTCTCCCCTGGCTTCTCGCGTTTAGTCCTGCTGGAGGTCGAGGCCGCGGGCGTGCAGGGTCTCGATTACTTCCTCGATCGACTTCTGGCCGAAGTTCGGGATCGCGTTCAGTTCCGCGCGCGACTTGCGAACCAGGTCGCCGACCGTCTGCACGCCGGCCCGCTTCAGGCAGTTGTACGAGCGCACGCCGAGTTCGAGCTCCTCGATCAGGATCTCGTCGAGGCCGTTGTTGGCGGCGACGCCGTCGCCGCCCGACGAAGACAGCGGATCGCTGAGCGGGGTCGGCATCGGTTCACGCGCGGTCAGTTCCTCGACCCGCTCGGCATCGGTGAAGATCGCCAGGCTCTTGATCAGGATCTCGGAGGCCTCGCGCAGCGCCGCCGCGGGCTCGATCGAGCCGTCGGTCTCGAGGTCGAGCTCGAGCTTGTCGAAATCGGTGCGCTGGCCGACGCGGGCGGCCGAGACCGCGTAGGAGGCGCGGCGGATCGGCGAGAAGATCGAGTCGATCGGGATCACGCCGATCGGCTGCTCGTCGGACTTGTTCTCTTCCGCCGGCGAGTAGCCACGGCCGCGGCCGATCGTCAGGTAGACCTCGAGTTTCGTTTTCTTCTCGAGCGTCGCGATCGGCGCCTCGGGGTTGAGGATCTCGACGCCGGAGGGCAGGTCGATGTCCTTCGCCTTGACCTCGCCGGGGCCGGTGGCGACCAGCGGGGCCTCGACCTCGTCGGCGTCGGTGTGCATGCGGACGACCAGGTCCTTGAGGTTGAGGACGATGTCGGTGACGTCCTCCTTGACACCCGGGACGGTCGAGAACTCGTGCGCGACGCCCTCGATGCGGACGCTGGTGATCGCGGCGCCGCCCAGGGAGGAGAGCAGGACGCGGCGCAGGCTGTTGCCGAAGGTGTAGCCGAAGCCCTTGTCGAGCGGCTCGATCGTGAAGGTGCCGCGACGGTCGTCGACTTTCTCGGAGATGATGCGGGGGACCTGGAAATCAGTGGTCATGAGTTCCTTGCGTATGCGTGTTCAGAAATTGCGGGGATCCGGACTACTTGGAGTACAGCTCGACGATCAGCTGCTCCTGTACCGGCGCCGAGATCTCGGAGCGCTCGGGAAGGCGCAAGACCTTGGCGGTGAGGGCGTCGTGGTCGGCCTGCAACCAGGCCGGGACCGTGGAGACCAGTTCGGTCGCCCGCTGGATCGTGTCCGTCGCGGACGAGCCCGCCTTGATCGAGATGATGTCCTCGGGACGCACCTGGTAGGACGGGATGTCGACGCGGCGGCCGTTGACCATCCAGTGGCCGTGGCTGATCAGCTGCCTGGCCTGACGCCGCGAGGCGGCGAAGCCGAGCCGGACGAGCACGTTGTCGAAACGTGACTCGAGCAGCCGCAGCAGGTTCTCGCCGGTGACGCCGTCCTGGCGCGAAGCCTTGTCGTAGTAGGCGCGGAATTGTTTCTCCAGCACCTGGTAATAGCGGCGCGTCTTCTGCTTCTCGCGCA
>JAWVEZ010000013.1:0-20081 GCA_033856455.1 Solirubrobacterales bacterium
GCTGATCCGGGGGAAGGCGAACGCCTTCCTGATCCAGTGCTCGGCGCACCCGCTGGTCCACAAGGTGACCGAGAAATATTGGGACGAGGTCTTCGTCGTCGACACCTTCATCTACCCGACCAAGGCTTTGGCGGTGCTAGCCCGCCGCGAGGTCGAGCGGCCCAGGACGCTCGGCCTCGTACCCGCAACCGCCGGCTACATCGACGAGGGCGACTGGGAAGAGATCGTCGACGTGCAGTCGAAGCCGATCGTCGCCGAAGAGCTGCTGGCCGGCCGCTACGAGGCGGGGCTGACCCACCTCGAGCACCTCGAGAAGCATCCCGAGGAGCTGCGGCTGGAGCTCGAGATCGGCGAAATCGACACGACCTGGGTGGTCTACGGCACCCAGAAGCGGTTCCAGGGCGAGGTGATCGGGATCCCCTCGGCCGAGATCTTCGGGCAGGCGGAGCCCGCTCTGTCCTAGCGCTCCCGGCTGGGGGGCTGGAACGCTAGGGCAGGGCGGGCTGGAGTTGCCCCGGTTACTTCTTCGGCGTCGACTTCGCCTCGATCGCCTTGTTCTGGCGGCGCTGCTCACGGCGGTGACGAAGCAGGATCGGCGCGGCGTAGCCAAGCCCGGCACCGACCGCGACGGCTGCCAGCAGGACGACGATCAGCGGCGCGTTGAAGCTGGCGAAGAGGACGTCGACGCTGACCTCCTGCGAGTTCTGGAGGATGACGACGAGGACCAGGACGACGACGCTGCCGAGAATCCAGGCGCGCCAGTTGACCGGCTTTGGCTGCTGCGGCGACACCCGCTCATCCTACGGCGGTGAGCGCCTGGGGCCAGCTCGGTGCGACCAACGAGGCTGCTGGACAGCGCTGAGATCATTCGCTTCCCCCCAAAGCTTCACGAGGAAGGCGAGCGAATGGCAATCACCGAGCAGGAGCAGATCGAGAAGGCGAACGCGAGCGGGAAGACGCCGGTCGTCGTCATCCACGGGCTCTGGCTGCTGGCCAGCAGTTGGGACAACTGGGTCGGCGTCTTCGAGGAGGCCGGCTACGCGGGGGTGACGCCGGTCTGGCCCGACGATCCGCTGACCGTCGAGGAGGCGCTCGCGAACCCGGAGGTGATGGCGAAGAAGTCGCTGAAGCAGATCACCGACCACACCGCCGAGGTGATTGCCGCGCTCGACAAGAAGCCGGCGGTGATGGGCCACTCGACCGGCGGCCTGATCGCCCAGATGATCGCCGACCGCGGAATCTCGGCGGCGACGGTGGCGATCGATCCCGGCCCCTTCCGGGGTGTGCTGCCGGTGCCGTTCTCGGCGCTGAAGTCGGCGTTCCCGGTCCTCTCCAACCCGCTCAACCGCAGCAAGGCGGTGACCCTGACCCTCAACCAGTTCAAGTACGGCTGGGCGAACGCGCTCAGCGACGAGGAGGCGAAGGAGATCTACGACCGCTACCACGTGCCGGCGCCGGCCCTGCCGCTGATGCAGATGGTCAACGCCAACCTGAACCCGGCGACCGAGGCGAAGCTCGACCCGAAGAACCCGGCGCGCGGGCCGCTGCTGATCATCGACGGCGAGAAGGACCACACCGTGCCCTGGGCGATCGCCAGCGCCTCCTACAAGAAACAGAAGGCGAACGAGGCCGTGACCGAGATCAAATCGGTCCCCAACCGCGGCCACTCGCTGACCATCGACAGCGGCTGGCGCGAGGTCTGCGACACGGCGCTGGAGTTCGTTAAGCGCTTCACGTGATCCGGCGAGCAAGCGCGGCCGACGCCGCCGCGGCGGCGCGGCTGCTGCACGACTTCAACACCGAGTACGACGAACCGAGCCCGGGGGTCGCGGCGCTGACCGAGAGGCTCGGGCCGCTGATCGAGAGCGGCGAGGTGACGGTGCTGCTCGGCGGCTCCGGGCCGGACGGGATCGCGCTGATGCGACTGCGGCCGGCGCTCTGGACCGGCGGCCAGGAAGCGTATTTACAGGAGCTCTACGTGGCACCGCAGCGGCGGCGCCAGGGGATCGGCCGGGAGCTGCTCGAGGCGACGATGGCGGCGGCGCGCGCGGCCGGTGCCACCGGGATCGACCTCAACACGGGCGAAACCGACAGCGAAGCGCGGGCCCTCTACGAGAGCGCCGGCTTCAGCAACCGCGAAGGCTCACCCGACGGTCCGGCGATGCTCTTCTACGAGCGCGAGCTCTAGTTTCAGCTCTCAGCCGGCCGGCCGCAGGACGACGAGGCAGAGGTCGTCGCCGAGCGGGACGTCGGTCCACTCGAGCACGGCTCCGTGCAGCTCCTGGGCAAGCTGGTAGGCCGGCAGCTGGGCGAGTGGCGTGACCAGGCCGAGGAGCCCCTCGCGGCCGAGCAGGTCGTTGCCCTGGCGCACGTCGGTCGCCCCGTCGGTGTAGACGAGCACGCCCTCGGAAGGGCCGAGGCCGACCGTGCTCGAGTCGAGGCTGAGGTCGGGCTGGATCCCCAGCAGCAGGGTCGGACCCTGCTGGCGCAGCTCGTCGAGCCCCGGGAGGCGCAGGGGCGGCGGGTGGCCGGCGATCGCCCAGGAGAGGCGGGCGCCGTCGGGCTCGTAGCGCAGACAGACCGCACTGACGATCCGGTCCTCGCGGTCGGGCCGCTCGAGCAGGGCGTTGTTGGCGAGCTCGAGGATCTCGGCCGGCTCGCTGGTGTTGGCGGCGAAGGCGGCGAGGCGGGCGCGGATGAAGGTGGCGACGCGGGCGGCCCGCGGGCCGTGGCCGACGACGTCGCCGACGACCGCGACGGTGGAGCCGTCCGGGCCGTTGGTGAGCAGGTAGAAGTCGCCCGAGACGCCATGATCGGAGGGGGCAAAGGCGGCGCCGGCGTCGACATCGGGGAGATCGGGGAGGCTGGCCGGGGTGAGCGCGGCGCGGATGTCCTCGAGTTCCTCGGCCGAGCCCTGCAGGGCGATCAGGCGCTCACGCAGAACCGAGACGATGGCGACGACCGCGGTGAAGGCGATCGCGCGGATCGCCAGCGCGATGCCGACGTTTTCGACCGGTTCGATCAGGGCCCCGAGCGTGTAGAGGGCGAGGCAGGCCAGGGCGGCGATCGCCCCGGCGCGCAGCCCGAACCACCAGGTCGCGAGCCCGATCGGAGCCGCGTAGAAGAAGCCGATACCGCCTCCGCCGCTTTGGTTGGCGAGCAGCCAGACGACGAAGACCGTCAGGGCGCCGGCGATGATCCAGGCGATGCGAGCAGTGCTGGATTGCGATCCCGGCACATGATCAGCCTATACGGGGACGGTCTCTATATAGAGACCGTCCCCGTGCGTAGCTCTAGAGGGCCGCGATCAGGGCGTTGGCACCACCCTGCATCCCGGCTTTGTTGGGATGGATCGGTGCCGCCGCGGTGCCCGGGATCAACGGTTCGACCCAGCGGTTCGAGGTCGATTTGCAGGCGTCGTGGCCGATGCTGGCTTTGTACCAATCGACCAGTTTCGCCCCGTTGGCCGCCGCCTGGGTGGCCAGCATCGCGTTCAGCGATTTCTCGGTCTGGCGCAGGTAGGGCACGTCGCCGAACCCGATCGGCATCTGCGGCCAGCAGCCGAACCCGGTCTCCGGAAAGATCGCCGGGTAGTTGACGACGTAGATTTTCGCCAGCGGCGCGCGGGCTTTGATCCCGTCGAGGACCGCGTCGACTTTCGGTGCCGTCGCGTTGATCCGTTCCTGCAGCTGGTCTTTGCCCCCCGGCGCGTATTTGTCTTTGCAGGGGGTGCTGAACGGGTTGATCGTGATGCAGCTCTGGGCGACTTCGGAGAAGCCGATGTCGTTGCCGCCGATCGTGATCGTGACCACCGTCGTTTCCGCGCTCAACGAGTTGAACTGCGGCGGGTTGGGACCCGGTTCGACGTTCTGGGTTTCGGTCATGTGGTTGGTCTTGGCGCCGCTGCAGCTCGGGTCTTTGAGCGTCAGGCCGATCGTCGGCGCCGCCAGGTGGGCGTAGTTGTTGCTCGAGCGCAGACAGCCGAGCGGGCTCAGCGACTGGTTCGGGATCAACGGCCCGGCGGCGTAGGAATCGCCGAGCGAGACGTAGTTCGCCGCCCGCGCGGCCCCTGCCGCGAAGACGAGGAACAGGGATGCAGCGAGTGCGAGGGCAAGGACCCAGGGCAGCCGCAGCCTGGTGGACTGGTGCATTTTCGTGACGCCTCCTTGTATTCGGACTTCCCCCGCCTCCCTAATGCTCAATTTTTGCACTGCCAAACCCTCTTACCCACGCGAATCGGCGGACGTTCGTATCCGGCACACTTAGCCGGTGGGCACCGCGCAGATTCCCGATCCGACCGAGTCGGTCCGCCACCAGCTGCGGCCGCTGTTCGACCAGATCGTGATCAAGGAGCTCGACCAGGACCGGGTGCGGCGCTCCGGCCTCGTCGTCCCGCCCGGCACCCACGAGCCGCCGCCCGAGCAGGGCATCGTGCTCGCGGTCGGACCCGGGCTCGACTGGTGGGCGAGCGCCGGCGTCGAGATGCCGGTCGCGATCGGCGACCACGTGGTCTTCCCCGCCTCCGCCGGAGTCTGGGTCGAGATCGACGAGGAGCGGCTGCTGGTCTGCCGGGTGACCCAGATCCTCGGCGTGCTCGAATCGGCTTCGCTCGAGCGCTAGGAAAGCTCGGCTAAGGCGCGGCCGGGTCCGGGCACTCGATCAACCGGCGGGCCGGGGCGCCCGGGCGCAGCTTCGTCGCGCCCTCGGGGCGCAGGCCGTCGAGCAGCAGGCCGAGGTAGCGCTTCCAGAGGTCCTCGCGCAGGTCCGGGAACGGCAGCTTGCCGAGCGAGCCGCTGGCGACGATCAGGAAGACCAGGTCCTGGCCGGTGACGTCCTTGCGGACGACGCCGGCGCGCTGGCCGCGGCGCACGAGCTCGCCGCAGTTGTCGAGCAGGCGCTTGCGCAGCGGGGTCAGCTCGGCCGAGGCGACGCAGCGCTCCTTGGCCGAGTCGGAGACTCCCTGGTCGCGGTTGGCGCGCTCGCCCATCTCGAACAGGAAGCGCTCGATCCCACGCCAGGGATCGGGCTCGAGCAGACATTCGGCGGCGACCTCCAGCGTCTCCTCCATCTGTGTGGCGATGATCGCCGCGATCAGGTCGTCCTTGGTCGGGAAGCGGCGGTAGACGGTCGCCTCGCCGACCCCGGCGCGGTCGGCGATCTCCGCGGTCGAGGCGTCGAGGCCGCGCTCGGCGAAGACCTCGGCGGCCGCGGCGACGATCAGCGCCCGGTTGCGCGCCGCGTCGGCCCGCAGTGCGAGCACGCCCAGCGCCCTGTCCTCGGTTGCCGCCATCGGTGTCAATCGTACCCGATCCGGAGGCTTCACTCCGCTTTAACGGAGCGCCTACTCCGTTTTTTGCTAGGGTGCCCAACTTCCCCCGGGTCCAGTCCCCTAGACCAGGAGTCCCGCCCATGAGTTCCCCCCAGGCTTCAACCGACAACCGTTGGCTCGCGCTCTACGTCCTCTGCGCGGGCATGCTGATGATCGTCCTCGACGCGACGATCGTCAACGTCGCCCTGCCCTCGATCCAGGACGACCTCGACTTCTCCCAGAGCAACCTGGCCTGGGTCGTCAACGCCTACATGATCCCGTTCGGGGGACTGCTGCTGCTCGCCGGGCGCCTCGGCGACCTCGCCGGCCAGCGCCGCATGTTCCTGCTCGGGCTGGCGATCTTCACCGCCGCCTCGCTGCTCTGCGCGGTTTCGGTCAGCCAGGAGATGCTGATCGGTGCCCGCTTCATCCAGGGGATCGGCGGCGCCCTCGCCTCGGCGGTGATCCTGGGGATGATCGTGACGATGTTCCAGGAGCCCGCGAGCCAGGCGAAAGCGCTCGGCGTCTACGGCTTCGTCGCCTCGGCCGGCGGCTCGATCGGGCTGCTGCTCGGCGGTGTCCTCACCGACGCGATCAGCTGGCACTGGATCTTCATGATCAACCTGCCGATCGGGATCGGCGTCGCCTACATGGCGGTGCGCCTGGTCCCCGACCGCGAAGGGCTCGGGCTCAGCGAGGGCGCCGACTATCGCGGCGCCGCCCTGGCCACCGTCTCGCTGATGCTCGGCGTCTTCACGATCCTGCAGATCACCGAGTGGGGCTGGGTCGACACCCGCACGCTCGTCGGCCTGGCGATCGCCGCGGCGCTGTTCGCGGTCTTCATCCACCGCCAGGCGACGATCGAGAACCCGCTGATGCCGCTGCGCCTCTTCCACTCGCGCAACGTGGTCGGCGCCAACGCGCTGCAGGCGCTGCTGGTCGCCGGCATGTTCGGGATGTTCTTCCTCGGCGCCCTCTACCTCGGCCGCGTGCTCGAGTACTCGCCGCTCGAGGTCGGGCTCGCCTTCCTGCCCACCACCCTGGTGATGGGCACGCTCTCGCTCGGCTTCTCGGAAAAACTGATCATGCGCTTCGGGCCGAAGACGACGCTGATCCCCGGCGTCTCCGCGGTCGTGGTCGCGCTGCTGCTGTTCGCCCGCACTCCGGTCGACGGCGACTACCTGACCGACCTGCTGCCGCCCTTCCTGCTGATCGGCGCCGGCGTCGGCACCTCGTTCCCGGCGATCATGACCCTGGCGATGTCGGGGGCGACGCCGCAGGACTCGGGGCTCGCCTCGGGCCTGGTCAACACCAGCATGCAGGTCGGCGGCTCGATCGGGCTGGCGGTCCTGGCGACGCTCTCGGCCGACCGCACCAACTCGCTGGAAGCCGACGGGATCGCCGAAGCGGCTGCGCTCAACTCCGGCTACCACCTCGCCTACCTGGTCGGCGCCGGCCTGGCGGCGATCGCCGTGCTGATCGCGATCTTCGTCCTGCGCCAGCCGCCGATGCCGCAGGATCACGGCGAAGCGGTGGAAGAGAGCGGCACGCCGGCGCCCGAGCCGGCCTACTCAGAGGCCGGCTGACCAAGCGGGGGTAGGACGCAGGGAGGCCGAATAGCAGCGCTATTTGGCCGACTGAGGACGACGCCCCGCGCCGTGTCAGACGGCCTCTGAGGGGTTTTCGATGATCGTGGCTACGCCCTGGCCAACCCCGACGCAGAGCGCGGCGACCCCGTAGCGGGCGCCGCGCCGGCGTAGCTCGTTGGCCAGCGAGCCGATCAGACGGGCCCCCGAGCAGCCGAGCGGATGGCCGATCGCGATCGCGCCGCCGTTGACGTTGAGGCGCTCGCGCTCGATCCCGAGCTCACGCTCGCAGGCGATCACCTGCGAGGCGAAGGCCTCGTTGATCTCGACCAGGTCGAGGTCGCCGATCGCCAGGCCGGCGCGCCGCAGGGCGTTGCGGATCGCCGGGATCGGGCCCAGCCCCATCAGCCGCGGCTCGAGCGCGGCGACGCCGACGGAGACGACGCGGGCGAGCGGCTCCAGACCGAACTCGGTTGCGGCGGCTTCGCTGCCGACCACCAGGCAGGCGGCGCCGTCGTTCAGCGAGGAGGAGTTGCCCGCGGTCACCGTGCCGCCCTCGCGGAACGCCGGCCGCAGCTTCGCCAAAGCCTCCAGCGTCGTGTCGGCGCGCGGGCCCTCGTCGCGCTCGACCAGGCCGGGCTCGGCTCCGCGCTTTGCCGGCGGGGTCGGAACCGGCACGATCTGCCCCTCGAAGTAACCGCTGTCCCAGGCGGCGACGGCGCGCTGGTGGCTGCGCAGGGCGAACTCGTCCTGGTCCTCGCGGCTGATTCCCGCCTCTTCGGCGACGTTCTCGCCGGTCTCGCCCATCGCCTCGGTGTAGTCGCCGAGGCTGAACTTCGGATTGATCATCCGCCAGCCGAGCGTCGTGTCGTGCAGCGTCTGCTCGCCGCGGGGGAATCCCGTCGGCTGCTTCTGCAGGACCCAGGGCGAGCGGGTCATCGACTCGACGCCGCCGGCCAGGCAGAGGTCGGCGTCGCCGGCCCGGACGGCTCGCGCCGCCTGGTTGAAGGCCTCCAGGCCCGAGGCGCAGAGCCGGTTGACGGTGGTGCCCGGGACGCTCACCGGCAGCTCGGCGAGCAGGTTCGCCATCCGGGCGACGTTGCGGTTGTCCTCACCGGCCTGGTTCGCGCAGCCGAGGAAGACGTCGTCGATCCGCTCCGGGTCGAGGCCGCCGCGGGCGACGATCGTGCCGATCGCCAGCGCCGCGAGATCGTCCGGACGGACGCCGGAAAGGGCGCCCCGGTAGCGGCCGATCGGGGTGCGCAGGGCGTCGAGGACGAAGGCGTCGGTTGCCATCAGCTCAGGTAGTTTGGCGATCGATGGCCGAGCACACGCATGGGGTCGTGGTGGGGGGTGGCACGATGGGGGCCGGGATCGCCAGCGTCCTTGCACGCGCCGGCTTGGAGACCGAGCTGGTGGAGCCTAACGAGGCGCTCGCCGCGGCGGGGGTCGAGCGGGCGCGGGCGACGATCGCCGACGGGGTGGCGCGCGAGCGGATCGCGGCGGCGGACGGCGAGGCGGCGTCGGGACGGCTGCGGGCGGTGGCCGGGCTCGGGCGGGCGACCCCGCGGCCGCGGCTGATCGTCGAGGCGGTGCCGGAGCGGCTGCAGCTGAAGCGCGAGGTCCTGGTCGCGGCGGAGCGGCTGCAGCCGGCGCTGCTGGCGACCAACACCAGCGGCATCTCGATCGACTCCCTGGCCGCGGCGCTGGCCGACCCGGCCCGCTTCCTCGGGCTGCACTTCTTCAACCCGGTGCCGGCGATGGCGCTGGTCGAGGTGGTGCTCGGCGAGCGCACCTCCGACCAGGCCCGCGAGGCCGCGACCGCGCTGGTCGCCGAGCTCGGCAAGGAGGCGATCGTGGTCGCCGACTCGCCCGGCTTCGCCAGCAGCCGGCTCGGCCTCGCGCTCGGGCTCGAGGCGATCCGGATGGTCGAAGCCGGGGTCGCGTCCGCCGCCGACATCGACCGGGCGATGGTGCTCGGCTACCGCCACCCGGTCGGGCCGCTGCGATTGACCGACCTCGTCGGCCTCGACGTGCGGCTCGACATCGCCCGCAACCTGCACGGGTCCTACGGCGAGCGCTTCGCGCCGCCTCCGCTGCTGGAAGCGATGGTCGCCGAGAGCCGCCTGGGCAAGAAGAGCGGTAAGGGCTTCTTCGACTGGTGAACCGCTCAGCGACGTTGGTCCTTGCCGGCCTAAAGGCCACGGCTCAGCAGCCGATGGAGCTTCATGCCGATGCCCCCCGTCCAGCTTCCCCGTGCAGCGACCGACTTCGCCGAATCCCCTGAGGAGCTCGGCCGCATGGGCCGGATCTCCGGCGTGCTCTGGACGGCCTCGGCGATCGTCGCGATCGTCGCCACCTTCCTGCCCGGCGCCGAGCATGCGGGGCTCGGCTGGATCCTGACGATGGCGGGCTTCGTCTTCGTCTACGGGGTCGCCAGCGTCACCGGCTGGATCCCCTGGGAACGCACCTCGCTGAACACGCTGGCGATCGGGATGGCGGGGACGATCCCGGTCGTCGGCCTGGCGCTTTACCTGAGCGGAGGCTCGCTCAGCTACGTGGAGCCGCTGTTGGTCTGCTCGCTGCTCTACGCCGCCTTCTTCTTCCCCGCCCGCTGGGCCTGGCCGCTCTCGATCGAGCTGGTGCTGGTCGCCGGTACGCCGCTGATCTACGACGGCAACGCGATCGAGAACGCCTTCCTGTCCCGCTACCTCGCCTTCGCAGTCGGCTACCTGGCTGCCACCTGGGTGATGGTCGGCCTCAAACAGCGCCTGGTCGAAGCCGAGCGGCGCCAGCGTGACATCGCCAACCGCGACCCCCTGACCGGGGTCGGCAACCGGCGCGAGTTCGACGAGACCCTGCAGCGGGAGCTGGCGGCGCGCCTCGACCCGCGGGGCCGCCGCGACGCCGACGAAAGCCCGCTGGCGGTGCTGATCTTCGACCTCGACGACTTCAAGGGGATCAACGACCGCTACGGCCACCAGATCGGCGACGAGGTCCTGCGCCAGGCGACCGCCCGGGCTCGCTCGATGCTGCGCTCGACCGACTCGCTGGCGCGGATCGGCGGCGACGAGTTCGCGGTGATCGCGCCGGGCGCCCAGGGAGAGAACGCCCAGCGGATGGCCGAATCGATCCGCACCGCGGTCAGCGCCCACGAGCCCGGCAAGGGACCGACCCCGACCGCCTCGATCGGCTGGGCGGTCTTCCCCGAGGACGGCGAGGACTTCGCGACGCTGATGCACTGCGCCGACCAGCGGATGATGAAGCTGAAGGCCGGGCGCCAGACCGAAGTGGTCTCGCTGCTGGAGAGCCCGGTCTAGCGGCTCAGGACTCGCCCTCTTAGTAGCGCGTGGGCGCAGGGCCCCGGTCCGACCCTGCTGCTCGGATAGCTTTGTACGGTGGAGCGGCCGGGAGAATTGGAGTTGAGGCGGTACCTGCGCAGCCAGCGGCAGCTGGCGGCGCGGCTGCTGGAGGGCGGGACGATCGACGAGGTCGCCTCCGACTTCCTCTTCACCGTCGCCAGCCTGCTGCGCTGGGACGCGGGGGCGCTCTGGGAGGCGGGCGAACGCGAGCCCCTGCTCCGCTTCGTCTCCGGCTGGAGCGTCAGCGACCTCGACGCCGAGCCGCTCTGGCGCCACAGCCGCGAACTGATCGTGCAGAGCGGCAAAGGGCTGCCGGGCCGGGCTTGGGAAACGGGTGAGATCGCCTGGGCACCGGACTTCGCCAAGAGCCCCCTCTACCCGCGCGGCAAGACCGCCGGCGAGCTCGGGCTGACCGCGGCGCTGGCGATCCCGATCCCGGTCGGCCGCCCCGAGGGGGTGCTGGCGATCGCCGAGTTCCACGCCCGCTCCTTCAGCGCTCCCTCGGAGGAACTGCTGGCGCTGCTGACCGGCTTCGCCGACCAGCTCGCGACCTTCGTCTCGCGGCGGCGCGAGCAGGCGCGGGCGGAACTGGCCCGCAATCACCTCTCCCAAGTCGTCAGCGGCACCCACGATGCCGTGCTCAGCAAGGACACCGACGGGGTGCTCACCACCTGGAACCCCGCCGCCGAACGGCTCTACGGCTACACCGCGGCGGAAGCGATCGGTCAGCACGTCTCCCTCCTGATGCCCGCCGAGCTCAAACACGAGGAGCGGGACATCCTCGACCGGGTGGTGCGCCGCGGCGAGGCGCTGGACACCTACGAGACCGAGCGAGTCCGCAAGGACGGCACCCGGATCAACGTCTCCCTGACGGTCTCCCGGATCGAGGACCCGGTGCTCGGCGTGGTCGGCGCCTCGGTCGTCGCCCGCGACATCACCGCCGAGGTGCGGCGGCGGCGGGCGCAGGTCTTCCTCGCCGGGGCCAGCCGCGACTTCGACTCTTCGCTGGACCCGAACGAAACCGCGCGCAACATCGTCCACGCGGCGATCCCCGACCTGGCCGAGGTCTGCGTGATCGACTTCCTCCGCAGCGACGGCCGGATCGGCGAGAGCGTGGTCGCGGCGACCAGGCCGCGGGTGGCGGCGGCGCTGGAGGAGATCCGCCGCACCACCCCGCTCGACCCGAGTGGCGAGCACCCGGTCGCGAAGGTGCTGCGGGAGGGGCGGGCGATGATCTGGCGCGACCTCAAGGCCCCCGACGTGGTCGACCAGGTCGTGCAGAGCGCGGAGCACCGCCAGCTGATGGACGAGGCGGGCTACAGCTCGGCGACCGTGGTGCCCTTGGTCGCCCGCGGCCGCACGCTCGGCACGCTCTCCTTCCTGCACGCGACCAGCGGCCTGCGCTACGACGAGACCGACGTCGAGTTCCTCGCCGACCTCGGCAGCCGGGCGGCGATGGCGCTCGACAACGCCCGCCTCTTCCGCGAGCGCGACTCGATCGCCCGCAACCTGCAGCGCGGGATGCGCCCGCCGCGGCCGGCCGAGGTCCCGGGGCTGGAGATCTCGGTCTTCTTCGAGGCGGCCGGCGAGGGAATCGAGATCGGCGGCGACCTCTACGACGTGCTGCCGACCGATGACGGCTGCTGGCTGTTGATCGGCGACGTCGCCGGCAAGGGAAGCGCCGCGGCCGGCGTCTCGGTCGCCGTGCGGCACGCGGTCCGCGGCCTGACCCGTGAGGTCAGCGAGCCCGAGGAGGTGCTGAACCGGGTCAACGAGATGCTGCTCGAGGGCCAGGGCCTGAACGACTTCGCGACCGCGCTGCTGATCCGGATGCGCGAGGACGAGAGCGGCTGGCGGGCAGAGCTGGCGAGCGCCGGGCACCCGCCGGCGATCCACCTCGACGGCTCCGGCGCGAAGCGGTTCGGCGGCGGCTCGGTGCTCGGTGCCTGGATCGAGGCGCCGCCGCAGAGCCACGAAACGACGATCGCCGCCGGCGAGACGCTGATCCTCTGCACCGACGGCTGGCACGAGGCCGGGCCGGTCGACCGCCATCGCGACTCGGAGGCGCTGGCCGAGATCGCCGGCGAGTACCGCCACGCCGAGCTCGCCGAGCTGACCACCGCCCTGCTCGAGGACGCCCTGAAGCGCGGCGAGGGATCGTTGCGCGACGACGTCGTGGTGCTGGCGGTGCGCCCCAGCGGGGAGCTTCAGTCGAGCTCGACGCGGAGCCGCACGACCGTGCCCGCCTCCGAAGAGCGGATCTGAACCAGGTCGCAGAGCTGGTTGGCCATCCAGAGGCCGCGGCCTTTGGCCTGGGTCGGGGTCGGTCGAGACCGGCCGACCAGCGGCTCGGTGATGCGACCCTCGTCGCGGCTTTCGAAGTGCAGGGAACCGCGCTCGCCCCAGGCGTGGGCGTGGCCCTTGCCGCCGCCGTGGACGATGCTGTTGGTGGCGACCTCGCTGGCGGCGAGGATCATGTCTTCGGCGCGCTCGTCGGAGAGCTCGGCGTCGGCGGCGGCGCGGGCGACGAAGCCGCGCAGCTCGTGCAGGGAGTCGATCGCGAAGCGAAACTCGGCGGCGTCGCCGGGGCGAGGGCGGAGCTCGCCGCCCAGCGGGTAGGGCCAGGCCGCGTCCTCGTCGAAGCTCGGGCTCGGCAGGCCGGCGCCGGTGCGGCCGGCAACGTGCGGGTGGGTTCGCAGCGCCTCCTGCAGCACGTGGTCGGGCAGGGCACGGCTGTCGTAGGGGCAGAGCAGCGAGATCCCGCCGGCTACGCCGAACACCTGGTTGATCAGCGTCTCGTGGCGGTGGCACTCGTCGATCTCGGCGGCGTCGCGCCCCGGCCAGACCGGTTCGCCGAGGCCGCGCAGGGCGGTCCCGGGCAGCTGCTCGGCGGCGAACTCACGCCAGGCGGGCAACAGCCGCGCCGGGTTGCGGCCGAGCTCCTCGACGTCGAGAAAACGGATCTCGTCGGCCTCCGGGCCGAGCTCGTCGCGCACCAGCTCCGTCTTCGCTGGGCCGAGCACGACCATCGTCGCCTCGCCCGCCTCGAGACCCCCACGCAGGAACGGGATCGCGGTCTCCAGGTACGCGTCGACATCGTCGTAGAAGGCGACCTCGTGGCGGAAGGTGTCGGCGCGCGGCATGAACACTGTTCGGATTTACCCATTGAAGCGGGAAACCGAACGGATCACCAGCCGACGTCCGACCAGCGACAGCGGACTTT
Organism: Solirubrobacterales bacterium; assembly: GCA_033856455.1. Classification (GTDB taxonomy): domain Bacteria; phylum Actinomycetota; class Thermoleophilia; order Solirubrobacterales; family 70-9; genus VAYN01. The sequence continues at coordinate 13,480 of JAWVEZ010000013.1, forward strand.
CAGCGAGGCCTCTCGTCCCCTACCCATAACGGGGGCCGGAACCCGACGATCGCGCCGCTCGCGCGACCACTCAGCGGCGGACCACTCCCCGCAGCTGACCGTGGTGCCCCGACCGACTAGTTTGGGGGTGGATGAAGGCGGTTGTCCTGCACGAGTTCGGCGCCCCGGAGGTGATGGCGATCGAGGACGTGCCGGTGCCCGAGCCGATCCCGACCGAGGTCCAGGTCCGGGTCCACGCGGCCGGCGTCAACCCGGTCGACTTCAAGACCCGCCAGGGCCGCGGCATGGCCTCGCTGCTCGGTGAGCCGCCGATCCGAATCGGCTGGGACGTCTCCGGGGTCGTCACCGCGGTCGGCGGCGGCGTCACCCGCTTCCAGGTCGGGGACGAGGTCTTCGGGATGCCCTGGTTCCCGCGCCAGGCCGGTGCCTACGCCGAGTACGTGACCGCGCCCTCGCGCCATTTCGCGCCGAAGCCGGCGGTGCTCTCGCACGAGCAGGCGGCGGCGCTGCCGCTGGCCGGGCTGACCGCCTGGCAGTCGCTGGTCGACACGATCCGGATGCATTCCGGCGACGACGTCCTCGTCCACGGCGGCGCCGGCGGAGTCGGCCACCTCGCCGTGCAGATCGCCCACGCCCGCGGCGCCACGGTCTTCGCCACCGCCCGCGCCGAGCAGGCGAGCGAGCTCGCCATGCTCGGGGTCGAGCGCACCTTCGACTACCGGGAGGAGCGCTTCGAGGAGCAGCTCTCCGACCTCGACGCGGTGGTCGACACGAGCGGCCGCAACGGCGGCCCCTCGCTGCAGGCGCTGCGCCCGGGCGGCATCCTGGTCACCGTGCCCAGCGCCGCCGAGGGCATGGACGAGCTGAAGAAGCGCGGCGCCGAGAGGAGCCAGCGCGTCACCGGCATCCTGGTCGAGCCCGACCCGGTCGGCCTCGCCGGCCTCTGCCACCTGGTCGAGGACGGCCGCCTGCGGGTCAGCGTCGGCGAGGTCTTCGACCTCGACCAGGTGGCAGAGGCCCACCGCCTCGCCGAAGGCTCCCACGGCAAGGGCAAGATCGTCCTTCGCGTGCCTTAGCTCAGGCGAGTTCGACCCGCTCCGGGTTGATGCGGTCGTAGACGACGTCGATCTCGCGGCCGGCCTGGAGGGGAGCCCGTCCTTGGGCCGGACTTCGAGTGTCAGCTGGGTCTTCAACGGCAACCAGAGCCTTACAATCTGAGCGGAGGGGCCATAGCTCAGCTGGCAGAGCGCTGCCTTTGCAAGGCAGAGGTCGCCGGTTCGATCCCGGCTGGCTCCATCGAAGGGGGGTCGAGGCGCTAGCCCGCCGCCTCGTCGAGAATCTGCTCGGACCGCGCCAGCAGCTCCGACGGTTGCACCTCGAGCCCGCGCGCGAGGCGCCAGAGCATCGTCAGCGTCGGCGCCTTCTCGGCCCGCTCGAGACTGCCGAAGTAGCCCCGGTCGATGTTGCAGATGTGGGCGGCTTCTTCCTGGCTCAGATCCAGCTCGGCGCGCACCTCGCGGAGGGCGTCGCCAAACGCTTTTGCCTCGGAATCCGACACGGTCCGAGACCATCGCGGATCGAAATGTATCCGTCTACGGACTAAAAATTCACGGACTATAGACAGAGGACGTACGTCTTTCCCCCGGGCCGGGGAGGTTGCCCGCGGCGCGTTACCTGACGACCGCGCGCTTGTAGCGGCGCACCGATAGGTAGGAGAAGACGACGGCGATCCCGAGCGACCAGGCGAAGGCGCCCCAGACGTTGTTGCCGGCGGGAATGTCGAGGAAGAGGGCGCGAATCGCGTCGACCGCGATCGTGAACGGGTTGACTTCGGCGAAGGTCTGCAGCACCGCCGGCATCGAGTCGACCGGGACGAAGGCCGAGGAGATGAAGCTGAGCGGGAAGAGGATGATGAAGCCGAGCGATTGCGCGGCCTCCGGCGAGGACGAGGAGAGGCCGATGAAGGCGAAGACCCAGGAGAAGGCGTAGCCGAAGGTCAGCAGCAGGACGAGCCCGAGCAGGATGTGGGTGAGCGGGGCGTCGAAGGAGAAGCCGGCGATCACCCCGACGATCAGCATCACGGCGATCGAGAGCGAGTTGGTGGCGATGTCGGCGAGGGTGCGGCCGGTGAGCACGGCGCTGCGCGACATCGGCAGCGAGCGGAAGCGGTCGACCAGCCCTTTCTTCAGGTCCTCGGCGAGGCCGAGCGCGGTGGCGAAGCCGCCGAAGGAGAGGGTCTGGACGAGGATCCCCGGGATCAGGAAGTCGACGTACTCGAAGCCCGGCGTCTTGATCGCGCCGCCGAACACGTAGACGAAGAGCAGCACGAACATGATCGGCTGCACCGTGTAGGCGAGCAGCAGGTCGGGGGCGCGGACGATCCGCATCACCGCGCGGCGGGCCAGGACCAGGGTGTCGGAGAGCGAGGCGCTGAAGCTCATCGCTCCTCCTCCCCGTCGGCTTCGGCCTCCTCGGCGGCGTGGCCGGTGAGGTTGAGGAAGACGTCGTCGAGGGTCGGGCGGCTGAGCGCGATGTCGTCGATCCCGATCCCGACCTCGTTGAGGCGGCGCACGGCCTCGGCGATCGCGCCCTTGCGCTCCCGCACCGGCATCCGCAGCAGGCCGTCGCTCATCGCCGGCGGCTCCGCCGCGATCGGCTCCAGCGCCGCGATCGCCTTCTCCGCGTCCTCTTTGGACTCGAGCGTGATGTCGAGGCGCTCGCCGCCGACCTGGTCCTTGAGCTCGTCGGAGCTGCCTTCGGCGATCACCCGGCCGTGGTCGATCACCGCGATGCGGTCGGCGAGGCGGTCGGCCTCGTCGAGGTACTGGGTGGTGAGCAGCACCGTGGTCCCTTCGGCGACCCGGCCTTCGATCGTCTCCCAGAGGTCGATGCGGCTGCGCGGGTCGAGGCCGGTGGTCGGCTCGTCGAGGAAGAGGACCGGCGGGCGGGCGACCAGCGCGGCGGCGAGGTCGAGGCGGCGGCGCATCCCGCCCGAATAGGTTTTGACCAGGCGGTCGGCGGCGGCGGCGAGGTCGAAGCGCTCGAGCAGCTCGGCGGCGCGGGACTGCGGCTCCCCCTTCGGCAGGTGGTAGAGCTGGCCGACCATTTCCAGGTTCTCTTTCCCGGTCATGTGTTCGTCGACCGCCGCGTACTGGCCGGCGAGGCCGATCTGGCTGCGCAGCTCGGCCGCCTCGTTGACGACGTCGAGCCCGACGACCCGGGCGCTGCCGCCGTCCGGGGGCAGCAGGGTGGTGAGGATGCGGACCGCGGTCGTCTTGCCGGCACCGTTGGGGCCGAGCAGCCCGAGCACGGTGCCGGTGGGGGCGCTGAGGTCGATCCCGTCCAGCGCCTTGACGTCCTTGTAGGCCTTGCGCAGGCCTTCAGCTTCGATTGCGAGGTCGCCGGCCAAGACCCCGCTGAAATTACCGAGTAATCGGGAGCGACGCGTTCACGTTCGGTGAGCGCCGCTGGAGGGGACTGCTAGTCGTCGAAGTCGAAGTCCTTGGGGGGGCGCTGCTCGAACCAGGCGTCGTCGGCGTCGGGCGCGTCCTCGAGGAACTCGGGGGTGTCTTCGAGCACGTCGTCGTGGGAGCCGGTCTCCGGTTCGTAGACGTTCTGCTCGCCCGAGTCCTCCTCCTCGTACTGGCCGGAGCCCTCCCCCTCGACGTCGTAGACCGCCGTGCCTTCCTCGGTAACGGGGGCGGTCGGCGTCTCGGCGATCGGGTCCTCGCTGACGGGATCCTCGCTCGGCGGCTCCGGCAAGGGCGGCAGCGCGTGCTCCTCGGTCTCTTCGACCGGCGCCTCAAGGGCCTGGTTGAGCTCGTCGGAGAGGCGCTGCTCGCTGAAGAAGTCCTCGTCGTCCTCGTGGTCGGCCTCGGGCTCCAGCTCGGGGGCGGGGGCGGGCGGCTCGACCGGGGTCAGCCGCGGCTCCTCGGAGGCGGCCGCGTCGAGCAGCTCCTCGTCGGAGGGGCTCTCCGCCTCCGGGGCGGCGCCGGCGTCCATCTCGGCCTGCACGTCGAACATTTCGGTCGGCTGGCTGGCGATCGCCTCGCGCTCTTCGGTCGTGTGGACGCCGTCGGGCTGGAGGGGCTCGGGGACGGAGCCCTCGGCGGCGGGCTCCTCGGCCACCGGCTGCTGGTCTTCCTCGGCGGGAAGGATCTGGTGCTCGCCGGCCGGCTGCTCCTCGATCGCCGGCTCGTCCGGGACGTCCGCCTCGGCCTCCTGTGCGGGCGGCGCCTCCTGCAGGTCGGCGATGTTGGGGACGCGCCGTCCCTCGGCCTCGATCTCGGCCGCGGCCTCCTCGACCACCTCGGAGGGCGCGGTCAGGAATTCGGTCGGCGCCTCGGCGGAAGAGTCGAGCTCGTCCGGCCGCTGCGGCGGTCCGAACGCCTCGTCCTCGAGCTTTTTCAGCTCGGCCTCATCCGCGCCATGGGCGCGCTTCAGTTCCAGATGCTCTCGAATTGCGTCGTCGAGGATGCTCATTCGGCTCACCGCCAGGGAAGGCTGTCAAAGACTATGCGGTTATCCTTGACCTTGCGAGGCGATGGGAACAACTTCCCAGCCACGACCTCGGGGCTATAGCTCAGCTGGCAGAGCGCCTGGATCGCACCCAGGAGGTCGGCGGTTCGAATCCGCCTAGCTCCACTTCGAAGCACCTGCATACGGGGTTCTTTTCTGGCCTGGCGCCCGTGAAAGCGCTTAGATGGGCCCAGCGTCAGTCAAGTTCTAGTCAAGTAGCCCAGCGCAGTGCCGGCCTTCCTTAGCCGAGAGCCGCCCTCCGCGATCGCCGTGAGCCTGAGGCAGGGTGATCACCTTGCCGCCCTTCTCCACCTCCTCTTGACCGCCATTGAGAAGGTCCGCGAAGGCGCTGCCGGCCATCTGTGCCCGAACGTCGAGGGTGTGACGGGCCTCATCGAACATGTGGGTATAGACGTCGAGGGTCGTCGTCACCCGGGCGTGGCCGAGGATGCGGCTGACCTGGGCGACATCGAGGCGTAGGTCGACGATCAGGTGGCTGGCGAAGGTGTGGCGCAGATCGTGGAAGCGCAGCCGCGGCCAGCCATCGTCGTTGAGGCCGGCGCGATCAGCGGCACTGTTCAGCGCCCGTCGCTCGGCGTTGCGATGTCCCAGCGGCGTTTCCCTGCTGGTGGCGAAGACCCAGCTTGCCGGCGCGGTCCCGGAGCTCCATCGCCGGTACTCGCTCAGCACCCCGATCAGCTGCGGCGCCAAGGGAACATCGCGGATTGCCGCCGGGGTCTTCGGCGGAACCCGCCGCGCCGACGAAGCACGGTGCGCACGGGAGAGCTGCGCGCGTAGATGCAGTTCGCCAGCGGCGAGGTCGATGTCGTCCCAGATCAGCCCCAACACCTCGGAGATGCGAAGGCCCGTATAGAGACCAGTGGCAATCAGCGGTCGGTAGCGCGGCGCGCAGGCCGCGAGCAGGCGGCTGATCTCCTCACGACCGAGCACGCGCTGGCGGCGGCGGACCGGGCGCGGGCGCTCGCCCGCCTCGAGCTTGCCGACCGGGTTCTCAACGATCCAGCCGTTGCGGATCGCGAAGCGCACGACGCTCTGCAGCGTCGCCAAGACGCCCGCGATCGTCTTCTCCGAGCGCCCCTTCGCCCGCAGCTCGGTGATCAGCTCAGCGACATCGCCGACCGTGATCGCCCGCATCAGACTCTGACCGAGAATCGGCAGTAGATGCTTGTGAGGTGGTAGCGGTGGTGCTCGAGCGAGCGCTCGCGGCGCTCACCGGCTTCGACCCGCCGCTCGTAGCGCTCCGCCCACCAGCCCGCGACCCTGGCAAAGCGAAGCTGTGGAGCGGCGGGGACGATGCCCCAACGGGTCGCGTCAATGTAAGCGGCGCGCTCGATGCGAGCGGCGTCGAGGTCGTATCCGACAGTTCGAAAGCGCGGTTTGCCCTCGACCATGAAGCAGACCGCGTACTTGCCGTTTGGCTGCTGATAGAAGCCCTGCTCCACGCGGACGCGCTGGGCGGAGCGCCGATTGTGATTCATGTCTCCTCCGTTCTGAAAAAGACAAGGTCCTAGCGCAGGTCAGCATTCGGCGCTACAGCCTTTGCGCGGGCCGCCCGGCGAGTGTAGGCGGCTGCGCTCAATACCCAACGATCAGCCCCTTCACAAGCCCGGCCAGAGGGATCAAATGGTCTCCCAGGACACGCACGATCAGCATCCCGTCGACGTCCCTGCACATCCGCGGCCCCCGATGCGCCACAATCAGACGCCTGCTGGAGGAAACTAAAGGTAGTCAATGGACCACGAGGACAAGCTTCTATTCGACGACTGGCTCTGGGAGATGCCCCAGGCGCAGCTTGACGCGCTCGAGCTCTCCGAGCTCGCCTCGGCCGCCGCCGAAGAGGGCGTCGAGTTTCCGCAGATCTCGGCCACGACGGCGATCGCTGAGGACGATGTCAATCCGGTCGCACTTCTCGCCTCGGTCGGCGTCGGGATCGACCAGCACCGACTGAGCTCTTGGGGAGGGCTGCTTCGCGCCTCTCTCAAGCAGCGCCGCTATACGGTGGCGATCCGCAAGGCCAGCGACGGCGTCCTGCACCTGATGGGATCGGTTCCCTTCACGGAGAG
>JAWVEZ010000014.1:0-15009 GCA_033856455.1 Solirubrobacterales bacterium
CTATCGTGTCGAACTCCATCCCGGCGAAGCCGAAGGCGCCGTCGCCGAGCAGCAGGCAGACCTGGCGATCGGGATGAGCCAGCTTGGCGCCGATCGCCTGGCCGGGACCGGCTCCGAGGCAGCCGAAGGGCCCAGGGTCCATCCAGCAGCCGGGCTGGTAGGTGTTGATGTAGCGACCGGCGTAGGAGACGAAGTCGCCGCCGTCGCCGATCACGATCGCGTCGCGGTCGAGCACCGTGTCGAGCTCGCGGTAGATCCGCACCGGGTGCAGCGGCGAGCGCTCGTCGTCGAGCTCGGCCCGCTCGGCCTCGCGCTTCTCGGTCTCGACGTTGCGCAGCTGCTCGAGCCAGGGGCGGGTCCGGCCGCTCCCCTCCCCGGCCGCCGCGCGCAGCGCCGCCAGGGTCGCCCGCACATCGCCGACCAGGTCGACCGCGGGTGCGCGGTTGGCGGTCAGCTCGTTCTCGGCGACGTCGACGCGGACGATCTTCGTCTCGCCGCCGAAGCTGTTGCCGAAGCCGAGCCGGAAGTCCATCGGGACGCCGACCACCAGCGCCACGTCGGCGTCGCCGAGCGCGGTCCCGCGGGCACGGCTGAAGGAGAGCTCGTGGTCGGCGGGGATGCAGCCGCGCCCGAGCCCGTTGAGGAAGACCGGGATGCCGAGCGCCTCGGCGAGCGCCGGCAGCTCCTCCTCCCCACGGCCCCAGTAGAGGCCGGTGCCGGCCATCACCACCGGCCGCTCGGCGGCCGCCAGCAGCGCCGCGGCCTCCTCGACGCCGGCCGCCGGCTCGGCCGCAGCTGCGGCGCCCAGCGCCGGGATCTCGATCTCGGCCTCGGTGAAGACGACGTCCATCGGATAGTCGAGGAAGGTCGGTCCGCTCGGGGCCGCCGCCGCGGCGTCGAGCGCCGCCGCGGTCAGCGCCGCGATCGCCCCCGGCTCCTTCACGGTCTGCGCCGACTTGACCAGCGGCGCGACGAAGGGCAGATGGTCGATCTCCTGCAGCGAGCCGGAGCCCCAGCGCAGCTCCGGCGCCCGCCCGCCGAGCACGCAGACGGGGGAGTTGTTCGCCTGGGCGCCGGCGATCGCGCTGAGCCCGTTGGTCACGCCCGGGCCGGCGGTCAGCGCCGCCACCCCGACCCCGCGCGTCGCCTTCGCCATCCCCTCGGCGGCGAACGCGGCGGTCTGCTCGTGACGGACGTCGAGGATCCGGATCCCCTCCTCTTTGCAGCCGTCGTAGATCGAGAACAGGTGGCCGCCGGAGAGCGTGAACAGGCACTCCACTCCCCGCGACTTCAAAACCTTGGCGACGATCCGCCCCCCGTGGGCCTCCATGCGCGGGAGCCTATCGGCAGCGCGATACCCAAGCGGTACCGAAATGCCCGGAGCGGGATTCGAACCCGCACGCCTCCTGAAGAGACAGCGCCTTTTAAGGGCGCCGCGTATGACCAGTTTCGCCACCCGGGCCTGGCGATGGTAGTCCGCTTGCAGAGCCAAGGGGGCGGGTAAAAAGGCAATAAAGGTTCCGAGTGCGCAACTCCGGCGCTGTTACCGTGTCCTGGAGGTCAGACAACGCCTTCCCTGGAGGAGAGCTTGGAGGCATCAGCACTAAACCACGCCAGTCGCCGCGGACTCCTGGCCCGCCGCTCGCCCCTGCTCAAACTGCAGGGCGACGAGAAGCTGATCGCGATGACCCGCGCGGGCGACCCGAGCGCCTTCGAGATGATCGTCGACCGCTACCAGGGCCGGCTGCTCGGCTTCTGCCGCCAGATGCTGAACTCGACCGAGGACGCCGAAGACGTCCTCCAGGAGGTCTTCGTCAACGCCCACCGGGCGATGCTGCGCGACGAGCGCGAGATCAACCTCCGCCCCTGGCTCTACCGGATCGCCCGCAACCGCTGCCTCAACCACCTGCGCAAGCCGACCGCCGACGCGCAGGAATCGATGGACATGGTGCCCGCCGTCGAGGCCTCCTCGACCGCCGAGCGCGTCCACAACCGCGAGGAGTTCCGCCAGATCCTCGGCGACGTCAACAAACTTCCCGAGACCCAGCGCTCGGCCCTGCTGCTGCGCGAGATGGACGCCCTCTCCTACGAGGAAATCGCCGCCGCGATGGACACCACCGTGCCCTCGGTCAAGTCGCTGCTGGTGCGGGCGCGGATCTCGCTGGCCGAGGCCAGCCAGGCGCGCCTGCTGACCTGCAACGAGGTCCACGTCGAGCTCTCCGAAGCGACCGAGGGCCTGCGCAAGGTCTCCGCCCCGGTCCGCCGCCACATCCGCGAGTGCGACGAGTGCGCCGACTTCCGCTCGAAGATCCGCTCGAACGAGAAGATGCTGGCGGCGCTGTTCCCGGTCGGCCCGCTGATCGCCTTCAAAGGATTCATCGCCGCCAAGCTCGGACTCGGCGGAGCCGGTGCCTCGGCCGGCGGCGCGAGCGCCGGGGCCGGAGCTGCCGGAGCCGGCGCCGCGGGTGCTGGCGCGGCCGGCGCCGTCGGAGCCGGCGCGGTCCTCAGCGGCGGCGCGGCCAGCGGCCTGAGCGCGATCGGCGCCGGGATCGGGACCAAGGCGGTTGCCGGGGCCCTGACGGCCGCGGTGATCACGGCTGGAGCGGTCGAGGTCAAGCACTTGAACACCACGCCGGACCCGGTGAACGCTCCCGCCAAGATCGGCGCGCGGCACCCGGGCGGCGGCGTCGAAGCGCCGGCGATCGTCGCCACCGTCGCCCCGGCGATCGAGAGCGGCCACGTCGCCCCGGCGCTCGCCACCGCGGAAACCGAAGCCGACCCGGTCGCGACCCCGGTCGAAGAGCCAGCCCCCGCCCCGCTCCCGGTCGAAGAAGAAGCGGCCGACGGCAGCGGCGGCGTTCCCACCACCGAAGAGGACGGCGAGGCCGGCCAGTCGCTGGCCGGCGAGGGCATCGCCGCGGCCACGCCTTCCGACGAAACTCCCGGCGCCCACGGCGCCGACGGCACCGTCGTCGTCACGGTCGGCAGTCCGCCGCCCCCGCCGCCGAGCGAAGCGTCTGCTCCGCCCCCCTCGGCACCCCCGGCCACGACCCTGCCGCCGATCGAAGTGATCCTGCCGCCGATCGTCCTGCCGAGCGAAGAAGAGACCTCCGCTCCTCCGGCGACTGAAGAACCCTGAGCCGGCGCGCCGACGCGCGCCAGGTCGCTCAGCCTCCTAGCCCAGACCGATCACTTTCAGGCGCCGCATCAGGCAGGTGCCGGCGAATTCGCGCGTCTCCTCCAGCGAGTAGCCGAACAGCTCGAAGTCCTCGGCGTCCTCCATCCAGGGCGGCGAGAGCACGCCGTCGGCAACCGGCAGCGATTCCTCCAGGGTGCGCTGGATCGCCCGCTTGTAGCGCTCGTCCTCGCGCGCCTTCTCGCGCAGGAAGACCGAGCCGAAGGCGACGTGGCGGTGCTCGTCGCGGGCGACGTTCTGGAAGCCCTCGACGAAGGCCGGCAGCGTCCCTTCGCGTTCGTTGAAGTCCATGATGAAGTGCTGCCCGGTGAGGGCCAGCATCCCCTCGATCACCATGTGGTAAAGCGTCACCGCCTCGACCAGCGTCTCGGTGTCCTCCGGTTCGGCCGAGAGCCGCGCCGTCCGCGTCGCCAGCATCTCGTCGAAGAGACGGCTGAACTTGTCGTTGAGGTGGACCGAGGTCTCCTCGAGCATCTCGCTCAGCCCGTCGGCCTCGAGCACGCCGACCTCGCGGTAGAAGCGCTCGAAGAAGCGCACGTGGCGGGCCTCGTCGGCGATCTGGGTGCAGAGGAAGACTTTCTGGTCCTCGGTCGGCGCCGCCCGCATGATCGGCCCCAGCTCCTCCGCGACCTTCTGCTCGCCGATGAAGAAGGAGGAGAGCCCGTACATCCGCTGGAAGCGCTCCTCGGCCGGGATCCGCTCGTGCCAGTCCTCGCGGTCGCGGCTGAAGTCGAGCTCCTGGGTCTGCCACTGCTGGCGCTCCCAGAGCTCGTAGAGCTGCGTGTAGTCGAGCAGCTTGATGTCGGCCGTGCGATCGGCCGCCTCGTTCAGCGCCGGGTCAGCGGTCGCCTGGAAGTCCTCGCGTCCCGTGCGAGCGCTTCCGGCCGCCTGTTTCGCCTCCATCTCCCACTCCCTCCGTCGCTGGCCAGTCCCAGGCGAGACTAACACCGGACTGGCCAGCCAGCCAGACCTCTTAAACAGAGTGCGTCTGACCGGGCTTCAGCAGGACGACCTGAGCCGAGGTGTTGGCCTCGACGTCGGCCTTGAACGCCGCGGAGTCGGTCTCGATCGGCGGGAAAGTGTCGTAGTGCATCGGGATCACGGTGCCGGCGCCGACGAGCTCGGCGGCAACCACGGCGTCGTGGCGGTCCATCGTGTAGTGGCCGCCGATCGGCAGCAGCGCGACGTCGATCGGATTGCGTTCGGCGATCAGCTTCATGTCGCCGAACAAGCAGGTGTCCCCCGCGTGGTAGATCGTCTTGCCGCCGATGTTGATCAGCATGCCGGCGGCGGTCCCGATCACGATTCCGTGCTCGGCGCTGAACGGGGCTTCTTCGGAGCCGGGGATCGTGCTCGTGTGCCAGGCCGGCACCAGCTTCACCCAGCCCCAGTCGAACTCGACGGTGCCGCCGAGGTTCGGGTCGCTGATCTTTTCGACCCCCTGCCCGGCCAGCCATTCGGCGATCTCGACGATCGCCACGCAGTCGGCGTTGGTGCGCTTGGCGACCCCCACCGCGTCGGCGATGTGGTCCGCGTGCCCGTGGCTGATCACGATGTGGGTCGGCTCGACTTCCTCGCCGGTGTGGACCGCGGCAGGGTTGTTCGGCTTCAGGAACGGGTCGGTGAGGACGGTCGTCCCGCCCTCGCTCAACTCGAAACAGGACTGCCCGTGGAACTTGATCTCCATCTCAGCGCTCTCCCTTCGGGGGTTCGGACATCTCTTCCTTCAGTGCCCAGCCGACGGCGACGCCAACCATCATCCCCATCCTGGCCTCCTCGGCGAGCAGGGCGCGGACGGCGGTGATCCGCTCGTCGGGATCGGGGACGGTGGCGGCTCTCAGCGCCTCGGCCTCGTGCGGCTCGCCGAACCAGCCGCCCTCGGCGAGGGCGGCGGCGAGCACCTTCTGCAGCTGCGGCGCCGCCTGGGCGACGACCCGCTCGGCCTCCGAGAACCGCTCGGGATCCAGCAGCCGCTCGATCGCGGCCTCGAACTCGCTCTCGTCCGGCACTCCCGCAGCCTAGTCCTAGCGATGCGCAGCCGGCCGCAGCCGCGCCGCGATCAGCCCGGCCAGGCCGCCGACGACGCCGCCGGCGATCCCGACGATCGGGTCGGCGCTGGTGAACAGCGGCAACAGCAGGAGCACCCCGGCGCAGACGGCGACGGCGATCCAGTCGTACTCCTCGTCGACCCGGCCGCGCGCCTCCGCCCGCCGCAGCGCGAACCAGGCGGCGAGCATGCCGAGCGCGATCCCGTTGCCTCCGGCCAGCACCGCGATGTCGTCCTGCGACTTCGCGAACGCGGTGCCGGCGACGATGCTGAGCGCCCCGCAGCCGACCAGCAGGAAGGCGGTGGTGAGCGTTCCGAGCCGCCGCTCGACGCCGCTCGAGAAGATCGCCAGGGCCAGCCCGACCACGAACAGGAAGCCGACGCTCCCGTAGGCGAACGGCGCGGTCAGGTAGCGCCACCACTCCTCGGCCCGGACTTCGCCGAACCCGAACGAGTCGGGGACCGTGACGACGCCGCCGAAGCTGATCAGCGCGTAACCGGTCGCCTCCTGGATCAGCAGCATGATCGCCGAGCCGAGAATCACGACCAGGGTCGCGTAGGGGCGGTCGGCGGCGAGCAGGGTCGGACGCGGCGGCAACAGGCGTCGCCGACGACGGCGCGGGCGCTGCGCCTCGAGGCCGTCGCCGCGGCGCTCCAGCTTCGGGGCCCGCTTGCGCAGCCGGGCCCCGCAGTAGGGGCACTCGGTCACGTAAGGACTGACCTCCGAGCCGCAGTTCTTGCAGATGACGCTGAGCTCGGTCTCGCTCATGGCACCGAGGATACCCCCCGCGTGGCGGCCTCTGCCCACGTTTGCGGTGGCATACTCCCAAGACCCCAATCTTCGAGGAGGAATTGACTGTGGAGCTGAAGAGTCTGACCGAGCAGAAATCGCTGCTTGCGACCCTGCCGCCCGGCAAACGGGCGCGCCTGCACCGGCTGCTGTTCGAGTTCGGCCCGGGCAACGGAACGCTGATGCTGCTGCCGATCGACCAGGGAATCGAGCACGGCCCGCGCGACTTCTTCCCCAACCCCGCCTCCAAGGACCCCGACTACCAGTTCCGGCTCGCGGCCGAGGCCGGTTACTCGGCTCTGGCCTGCCAGATCGGGATGGCCGAGAAGTACTACCCCGACTACGCCGGCCGCGTGCCGCTGATCCTCAAGGTCAACGGCAAGACCGACATCCCGCCGTCGTCGGCCTCCTTCTCCTCCTGCAACTCCAGCGTCGAGGACGGCGTCCGGCTCGGCGCCGACGCGATCGGCTACACGCTCTACGTCGGCTCCCCGCGCCAGGACGAGGATCTCGACCAACTGCGTCAGGTGCGCGAGGACTGCGATCGCTTCGGGATGCCGCTGGTGATCTGGTCCTACCCGCGCGGCGAGTTCGTCGACGCCAAGGGCGGCGCCAACTCCTTCTACGCGATCGACTACGCGGCGCGGATGGCGATGGAGATGGGCGCCGACATCGTCAAGCTCAACATGCCGAAGATCGACTCCAAGAAGGACAAGGACGCCCCGGCTCCTTACAACGAGATGGAGGTCGACCAGGCGGAGGCGATCCGCCAGTGCGTCGAATCGGCCGGCCGCGCCCTGGTCGTGCTCTCCGGCGGCTCGAAGACCGACGACGAGACCGTGCTGACCAACACCCGCGAGGTGATGGAGGCGGGCGGCTCCGGCGTGATCTTCGGCCGCAACGTCTGGCAGCGCGAGTGGAGCGAGGCGCTGGCCATCGTCGAGCAGATCAAGGAAAGTCTGCTGGCCAACGTGCGGCGCACCCCGTAGGCGCCTTGCCTGAATAGAAATCGCTCTCGCGGCCCTTAAGAGACCGTGAACCGGAATTGGCTGGGCAGCGCGGCGCTCTTGGTTCTGGTCGCCGCGCTGCTGCTTCGCCCCTGGGAGGCGCTCGAGCGGACCGAGGCCGCCGGCCCGGCGGAAGCCAGGCTCACCGTGCTCCGCGTGGTCGACGGGGACACGGTCGAAGTCGAGCTCGACGGCGAGCGCGAGGACGTCCGCTACATCGGCATCGACACCCCCGAGTCGGTCAAGCCCGAAAGCCCGGTCGAGTGCTTCGGGCCGCAGGCCTCGGCCTTCAACCATCGCCTCGTCGAGGGACGGCGCGGGCGGTTCGTCTTCGGGGTCGAGCGCCGCGACGTCTACGGGCGCCTGCTTGCTTATGTCTACCTGGGGGGCCGCTTCGTCAACGCCGAGCTGCTGCGCAGGGGGTTTGCGCGAACGCTCACGATCGCCCCCAACGACCGCTTCGCGGAGCGCTTCGAACGGCTTGAGATCGCGGCCGCGCGAGCGGGACGGGGCCTCTGGAGTGCGTGTGAAACGTGAGCGTCACATGAGTTCTGCAAGATCCTTTGCTACGGTGCCAGCGGCCCCTCGGGGGCCGTCACTATGCGAATGCGCCAAAGCATCTCCCAGTTCGAGTCCGCCTTCGAGCAGGAGGCAACCCTCGAGAGGCGGCGCCGCGAGCAGCTGCGCCGCCGGGCCGCCAACCGCTCGCGGGCTCGCAAAATCACCCGTGTCGAGCAGCAGGGCAAGGTCCGCTTCAGCGTCCTCGCCGTCTGCCTGACCGTGACGGTGATCGTGGTCGTGGTGACGATGTTCGAGGCGCTCGCCCTTCTGATGGCCTAGCCCCCTCGGGCAGTCCGCGAACCAATGCCCCGGTTGAATAGACTCGCGCGCCAATGCCACGACGCTCACTGAAGCCCCAACTGAACCAGATCCGCGCCTGGGTCCACCAGGGTAGGACCGACGCCTGGATCGCTCACCAGCTCGAAATCAGCGCCAGCGAGCTGCGCGAGTTCCGCAAGCAGTACGACCTTTCGGCGGACGACGAGAACGCCGGCTCCAGCGAAATCGACCTGCGCGACGAGATCGAAGCGGAGATCGAGGCCGCGACCGAGCAGGAAGCGACCGAAGAAGCCGAACGCGCCGAGCGCGGCGAGGACGAGGACGAGGATGGCGAGGGCGATGAGGACGAGGATGGCGACGGGGACGGCGAGCCCGGCTCCGGCGGCTCGCGTCCCAAACGCCGCCGACGCCGCGGGCGCCGCGGTGGCCGCGGGCGCCGCAAAGAGCTCGAGGCGACCTTCGACCACGGCGAAACCGACGGCTACGGCCTCTGGCTCGACGCTTCGGTCAAGGACAACCCCGTCTACACCGAGCACTGGGCCGGCAAGAAAGACGTCACCGTCCGCATCGAGGCCGACCAGATCGTGATCCGCCGCGCCGGCGAGAGTGGCGGCGAAGAATCGGACGCCGAGTCCGATTCCGACTCCGACGACTGACCAGTCGCCGGTCAGGCGACGATCTGGCGTCCTCCTGCGAAATCGGTCGCTCCCCGTAGGTACAGCCAGAAGGCGGCGTCGGCGAGCGACTGGGCGTCGCCTTCCGCTGCCGGGGCGACGTCGAGCGCCACCTGCTGGGCCCAGTCGGTGCCCTTGCCGTAGAGCTCGGCCAGCTCGGCGGCGCTGAAGGTCGGCCCGATCCGGCGCCGTAGTTCGTCGCGGACCGCCGCGGTAACCCGGTCGGCGAGGCGCCGCTGGCGGGGGTCGGCGATCGCCTGCAGCGCCCGCCAGCCCTCCTCCCACTGGAACAGCGCGTTCTCGAGCGGATATGCCATGCCGGCGAGATTACCCAGACGGGAACGCCGACTCAGGAAGGCGGCGTGTCCGGGATCTCGAACAGCGGCGCGTTGGCGCCGGTGCAGCCGCCCGGGGCGAGCCTGCCCTCGACCCTCCAGACGGTGACCGGGCCGCTGCGCAGGATCGGCTCGACGGCATCCTCCCCGCGCAGCCAGCGCGCCTCCGGCGAGGCGACCGGCTGGTCGGGGTGGAGGAAGTTGAGGAAGGGCGAGGTGACCAGGTAGTCGAGGTCGGCGTCGTTGACGGCGGCGCGGAAGCCCGCACAGCTCGGGATCGCGTTGAAGGCGCCGTGCGGGCCGCGTTCGCCGAGGTAGACGACCTCGTTCGAGAGGTCGGTGCCGTAGAAGCCGTAGCCGGCGAAGCCGGCGCTGGTGCCGGCGAGGCCGATGCGGGCGTCCTCCACCCCCCTCGCCCAGCGGTAGGAGGAGTCGAGGTCCATGCCCGGGATCCACTCTTCCCTCGGCCCGTCGTTGGCAAAGCGCGAGTCGAGGTAGTGGCGCTGGACCGGGTAGCCGATCGCCAGCACGGCGACGATCAGCGCCGCGCCGGCGGCGAGCACTACTCCGCGGGCGGCGCCGCGCTGGCGGGCGAAGAGCAGCCCCGCCGGAATCCCGACCAGAAGGACCGTCAACAGCAGGGCGAAGGGCCGCGAGGGGTCGCGCAGCGCGTCGAACGGGCGGTCGGTGACCAGGAAGACGGCGACGAGCGCCGCCAGCAGTGCCCACTGGCGGCGCGGCGGGTCGAGCCCGCGCGGCAGCGGCAGCAGGGCGAGGCCGACCAGCAGCGCCGGGACGACGAAGCGGACGTTGATCGCGAAGCCGACCGGTTCCCCCTCGGCGCCGGCGGCGCTGAGCGGCGTGAACAGATAGGCAAGCATCCCGAACAGGGCGACCGCGCCGGCTCCGCGGACGATCCGGTCGCGGCCGCCGAGCAGGGCCCAGAGCGCGGCGGCCAGAGCGCCGCCGATCACCAGCGGCCAGAGCGCCCCGAAGGCATCGTGCAGGCCGGGGGTGAAGTATTCGGACCAGATGCCGGTGTCGGTCGCGTAGTGGGCGATGTCGAAGTCGGGACGGCCGATCTGCAGGCGCTCCGGGTGGGGCAGCGAGATCGGCCCGATGCTCTCCACCGCCGGCAGCGGGTTGCCGGCGACGACGAGGTTGCGCAGGTACCAGAAGCCGCCGCCGAGCAGGGCGGGCAAGAACCACCAGCCGGCCGCCGCCCAACGCCGCCCCCGCGGGGCGAGGACGAGCACGACGACGCTCAGGGCCGCCGCCAGCGCCAGCACCGTCACCTTCGTCCCCGCCGCCAGCCCTACGGCAAGCCCCGCCGCCGCCAGCGCCCACCCCGGCTCCACCCCCCGCTGAGTTGCCGATTCATCTCGCTCAGCGGCCATAACGGGCAACTCACGGGCGAGGGGGCGGCGGTGCCAGAGCTCGACCAGGATCGCGAGCGCGGCGAGGAAGAGGGCGGCGGCCATCAGGTCGTTCTTGGCGGCGCCCGGCTCGCGCACGACCAGGGTGTGGCACTCGAGCAGGATCGCCACCGCGACCACGCTCAGGTGGCCCTTGCCGTAGGGGCGGCCGATGTTCCAGGCGGCGAGGAAGGCGACCGCGAGCCAGCCGAAGTTGAGGAAGAGCGAGAGCGTGTCGCGCTCGGTCAGGGCGATCCCGACCGCGTGCAGGAGCTCGGAGCTCTGCGGATAGAACCAATTCGTGAAGACGGTCTCGACGTGCCACATGCCCGTCAGGGAGTGGGACTGGACCATCTCGACGCTGAAAGGCTGGTGGTACCAGAGGCTGTCGAAGTTGAACATGCCTCGGTCGAGGGCGTGCTTGGTGGTTATGCCCCAGTGGAAGACGACTAGGGCTATGACGCCCCACATGACGACCAGGACCAAGGTTTGCGGGCCGGCGGGTCCTGTCGCGGCAGTGCCCCCACGGGCTGCGGTAGCTAAAGCTTCCTCGCCCGTGGGACCCCCTACCGCGCCACCCACCGGCAGCAGCCTCGCTGCCAGGCCGATTAGTACGGCGCCAACGACCAGGGTCCATCCGTAGAACAAATTCACCGAGCCCAAGAGCTCGCTGAGCCAGGTCAGCAGCGCCACCGCGACCACAACCTCGACCAGGCGGGCCGGGGTCCCCGCCCAGCTCGGGAGGAGCTTGCGGCGAAGTCGATATGAAGAGCCGCCTAGGGACGCTGCGACCAAGAGGACCTGGAGTACGCCTAGAAGGTATGAGCCGAGGTCAAGCATCAAGCCTCCCTCAGGAAAGCGTCAGGGCGCTAGGCCGCCGACCTTGACCGGACGCTCGCCTTCGGCGACGAGGCCGACGCCGCGGGCGCGCTGGCTGATCACGATCGGGTCCTTGGACGACTGCACGCTCTCGTGGAGCTTGCGGTTCTCCTTCAGCAGATCGTGCAGGTGCGCTTTCGCCTCGCTGGTCGCCGTGTAGGTCTTGACGAAGTCGATCGCCGGGTTGAGATACGAGTAGAGCACCGCGAAGAGGACCAGCGTGAGGGCGACGCGACCGACCCGATCCCAGCGGATGCGGCTTGGGGCCCGCCGCGGCGCGGGCCGGCGAGCCGGGCGCCGACGGGCGGGAGCCGGCCGTCTGCGGGCCTGGGCGCGTGCTGCCATGCCCGGTCCTTTGCGGCCGAGCTGCGCATTCCTTCATTTGTTAGCGACGCTGAACAAACGCCTGCAAGCCGGGAAACTCGGCACGCGCGCCGAGCTCCTCCTCGATCCGCAGCAGGCGGTTGTACTTGGCGACCCGATCGGAGCGCGAGGGGGCGCCGGTCTTGATCTGGCCGGCGCCGGTGGCAACGGCGAGGTCGGCGATCGTCGTGTCTTCGGTCTCGCCCGAGCGGTGCGAGATCACCGCGGTGTAGCCAGCGTCGACGGCGATGCGGATCGCCTCCAGGGTCTCGCTCAGGGTCCCGATCTGGTTGACCTTGACGAGGATCGAGTTGCCGACCCCGAGCTCGATCCCGCGCCGCAGGCGCTCGGGGTTGGTGACGAAGAGGTCGTCGCCGACCAGCTGTACGCGCTCGCCGAGGCCCTCGGTCAGCAGCTTCCAGCCGTCCCAGTCCTCCTCGTCCATGCCGTCCTCGATCGAGACGATCGGGTAGCGCGAGCAGGCGTCCTGCCAGTAGGCGGCCATCTCCGCGGACGAGAGGCTGCGGCCCTCGTGCTCGAGCACGTAGGCGCCGTTCTCGTAGACCTCGCTGGTCGCGGGGTCGAGGGCGATGAAGACGTCGGTTCCGGGGGCGTAGCCGGCCGCCTCGATCCCGGCGAGGACGGCCTGCAGGGCCGCCTCGTTGGACTCCAGGTTGGGGGCGAAGCCGCCCTCGTCGCCGCCGGCGGTCGAGTGGCCCTGCGCGGAGAGGGTCTTCTTGAGCGCGTGGAAGACCTCGGCCCCGACCCGCAGGCACTCCGAGAAGCTCTGCGCCCCGGCCGGGACGACCATGAACTCCTGGAAGTCGACCGAGTTGTCGGCGTGGGCGCCGCCGTTCAGCACGTTCATCATCGGCACCGGCAGCACGCTCGGCTCGCGCCCCCCGTAAAGGCCTGCCAGGTAGGCGTAGAGCGGCTGCCCGGCATCGGCGGCGGCGGCCTTGGCGACCGCCAGGGAGACGCCGAGCAGGGCGTTGGCGCCGAGCCTGCCCTTGTTCGGGGTGCCGTCGAGGTCGATCATCCTCGCGTCGAGGCCGGCCTGATCGGTGGCCTCGAAAGCGGCCAGCGCCGCGGCGATCTCGCCGTTCACGTTGGCGACCGCGGTGCCGACGCCCTTGCCGGCCCAGGCCTCGCCCCCGTCGCGCAGCTCGACCGCCTCGAACTCGCCGGTCGAGGCGCCGGAGGGAACCGCGGCGAGGCCGCTGGCGCCCGACTCCAGGGTGACCTCGACCTCGACCGTCGGATTGCCGCGCGAGTCGAGGATCTGCCGCGCGTGAATGGAGGCGATGGCGCTCACGGGGCCGGCAGTCTATTCACAGGCGAGGCCGTGACGGCGGCCCGCTCACCGGGGCAGGGAGCTATTCGCCGGGTACCGATTCGATGCCGGCCGGGACTTCTTCGCCCGCGCCTTCACCGGCGTCCGCGGGCAGCGGGCGCTGGATCAGCGGTTCGCCTTTCGGCTGCAGGATCGTCACCGAGCCCGGCAGGGCCGGTTTGGTCGACTGCGCCACCGCCGGGCAGGCGGTCGGCTCTTTTTTCGGGTCGGCTTCATAGCAGGCGGGGTCGGCTTCGCTCGGGCGGCCGTCGCCCTTGTAGTTCGAGCAGTTCGCGATCGTGAAGCCCGCGGCGCAGAACGTCCGCGATTCCCACTGGCTCTGCCAGCTGGCGATGAATTCGTTGAGAGCCGATTCCTGCTTCTGCTGGGTCAGCGTGCTGCTGATCTGCGCTTTCGCTTCCTCCAGCGTCTGGACTTTCTCCGGGTTCAGTTTCACGACCTCGATCAGGGTGTAGTTCCCCTGGAATTTGATCGGGCCGACAAGTTCGTTGGTGGCGGCGCCGAAGATCGCTTTTTTGAACGGGCCGGCGCTCGCCAGCAGTTCTTCGGTCAGGCCCGGCTGCAGCCCGCCTTTCGATTTCGTCGTCGGGTCGGAGGAGTATTTCTGCGCGACTTTTTTCCAGTTCGCTGCAGAGTCGTCTGCTTCCAGCTCCGCTTTCGCCGCTTCCACTTCGGCTTTGTCTTTGTTGGTGATGATCCGGGCGTCGCGGCTCGGTTTGGTCGTGAACTGGGTCGCCTTCGCCGAGTCGTAGTAGTCGGCGATCTCGGAGCTGGACGGAACGCCGGCCCCGCCCTGGATCTCTTCGCTGATCGCGGCGCTCAGAATCTGCAGTTCGACCCGCTGATCGACGTCCTCCTGGGTCATTTTCGAGGTCTCGAGGAATTCTTTGTAGGCGGCCGGCGTGGGGAAGTTCTGTTCTTTGATTTTGTCGAGTTCTTCCTCCATTTTTTTGGCGGTCGGGGATTTGATCCCGAGTTCTTCCGCCGCACCGAACAGCCAGGCCGCGTTGATCAGTTCGCCCAGCGTCGTTTCCTTCAGTTCCTCGAATTTGGTGCTGCCCTCTTTCGGCAGTTTTTTGATCCCGCCGCTGGCGGCCTGCTGCAGCAGGGACCGCCGGTAATCGGCTTCGCTGATCTCGCCGACCTCGGCGGGAACGTTCTCGACGAGGATCACGTCGCCCTCCGGAACGCTCGGCTTGCCGAGGCCCTGGGCGACCGCGAACCCGACGAAGAGCACGACCAGCAGGGCGCCGAAAAGGATCAGCGCCAGCCGCTGCAACCCAGCCCCCCTGCCCGTCTTCCCCGTCTTCGCTGCCACGAAGCCGGCAGCATAGTCAAATTTGGTTACGGCAGGCTAAATGCCCCGGTCCGCGGGCGGGTTAGGCCGCGGTCGCCTCGCCGGCCCGGCGCGCCTCGCGCAGGCCCTCGGCGAGCGCGAGAACCGCGGCGAGACGTTCCTCCGGGTCGCCGGCGACCCGCAGCGCCGCCGTCTGCTCACGCCATTCGTAGAGCGCCCCCTCGACCTGCTCGGCCAGCACCCCGGCCCCCTCGGAGTCGAGCTCGACCCCGGTGACGCTGAGCCTGCCGCCGCGGAACTCGACGCTGCGGGCCCCGGCGAGGCCGAGTTCGATCCGCGCTTTCTGCAGCCGCAGCAGGTTCTCGGCCGGCTCCGGCAGCGGCCCGAAGCGGTCGGCGAGCTCGTCGCGGATCGCCCGCAGCTGACCCGGCTCGCGGGCGGCGACGATCCGCCGGTGGACGTCGATCTTGGCCGCCTCGAAGGGGACGAAGCTGGCCGGCAGGTAGGCGTCGACCGGAACGTCGAGCCGGACCGGCTCCGGCGCCTCCTCGCGCTCCCCCTCCCCCTCGCCGGCCGCCGCCGCGGCCTCGGCGACGGCCTCGTCGATCATCTGGCAGTAGAGCTCGAAGCCGACCGCGGCGACGTGGCCGGACTGCTCGTCGCCGAGCAGGCTGCCGGCGCCGCGCAGCTCGAGGTCGCGCAGCGCGACGCGGTAGCCCGAGCCGAGCTCCGTGTAGTCGGCCAGCGCCGCCAGGCGCGCCCGGGCCTCCTCGGAGAGCTCGCTGCCGTCGGGGTACATCAGATAGGCGTGG
>JAWVEZ010000015.1:0-8557 GCA_033856455.1 Solirubrobacterales bacterium
GGCGGTGGCGACGATCGCGATCGTCGCCCCGCGGACGCCGCCCATCAGGGTCGGTATTGCCAGCGGGATCTCGACCTTGCGGAGGATCTCGAACTCGCTCATCCCCATTCCCCGCGCCGCATCGACCGTCGCACGATCCACCTGGTGGATGCCGACGAAGGCATTGGTCAGGATCGGCGGGATCCCGAGGATCGCCAGCGCGATCGCGACGTTCAGCAGGCCGACGCCGATCGCGGCCGCCATGAAGGCGATCAGCGCCAACTCGGGGATGCCCCGCCCGGCCGTGCCGACTACGAGCGCCAGGGTTTCGAACTTGTGCCGATGACCGAGGTAGAGGCCGATCGGCAGAGCCACGACAAGCGCCAGGGCCAGCGCAAAGATCGTCACCTCAAGCTGCTTGATGGTGAGTTCGATCACCTGGTCGATGCCCCCGACTTTGTTACCGCCAGTGACGTTCGAGTACTGCGGGGTGAAGATGAATTCGATCGCGCCCTCGACCGAGGCGAAAAGCGGCTGGGGAATAAGGCTCATCGCTTCTCCACTCGTCGCCAGGGGGTGACAAATCGCTGCAGCCAGAGCAGCGCCAAGCCGAAGGCGATCGCCATCAGCACCGCCATGCCGCCGGCGATGATGATGTTGGTCTTGAAGCTGATGCCGAGTTCGCTGCCGAAGATCGGTTCGCCGAGCCCGCCGCCGCGTGCGAAGGTGGCCAGGGTCGCCAATGCCACCGTGCTTACGGTCGCGATCGTTATTCCAGCGAAGATCTCCGGCCGGGCCAAGGGGATCTCAACCTTCCAGAGCATCTGGCGATTGGTCATTCCGATCCCACGCGCGGCCTCTTTGGCGGCGCTCGGCACGTTGTCGAGGCCGATGATCGTGTTGCGGTAGATGATCTGCAGCGTGTAGACGCTGAGCGCGATGATCGCGGTGTCGCGACCGCGTCCGGTGACCGGCAGGAGCAGGAAGAAGAAGGCGATGCTGGGGACGGTGTAGAGGACGCCGGTGCCGAAGAGGAAGGCCGGACGCAGCCAGCGTCGGCGGTGAGCGAGCAGCGCCAGCCCGAAAGCGATCACGAACCCGATCGCGACCGAGATCAGGACCAGTTCGAACTGTTGCTGCAGCGGGGTCCAGTAGCGATCGATGTTGTCCTTGGCCCAGTCCCAACAGAACAGAACCCCGGGGTCCGCCTGGCAAGGCAGTGAGCTGGAGTCGCGCGGTTTGAAGAAGTCTTCGCCGACTTCGCCGACCGTCGCGAACAGCGCCGGCTCAATCATCGGCCTGCTCCGCCCCGAGCGGCCGTTCCGCCGCGCCGTGCTCCTCGACCTTCGCAGCCGGCGAGACGAGGAACTCGGAGATGATCTCGACCGAGAGGACGCCGGCGACGCGGCCGTCGTGGTCGGTCACCGCCGCGTACTGGGCGCCGCCCTGGAGCATGTCGGAGAGCGCGTCGCGCATCACGTCGGCGAGATCGAGGACCGGGCCGAGGGGGGAGTCGGGCCGCTCCGGCACGGTGTCGTGGGCGAGGTCGCGCTCGGAGAGCCAGCCGAGCGGGCGGCGCTCGGCGTCGACCAGCAGCGGGTAGGGCACTTCGACGTCGGGGGAGTCGAGCTTCGCGCGGACCTCGGAGGTCGGCTGGCCGGCGGTCGCCCAGGGCGCCTCCCAGAGGTCGATGTCGGCGACCCGCATCAGGGCCAGCCGCTTCAGCGCTCGGTCGGCGCCGACGAAGTCCTCGACGAACTCGTTGGCCGGGTCCATCAGCAGCTCGGCCGGGGTGGCGTACTGCTCGACCTTGCCGTGCTCGTGCATGACCGCGATCCGGTCGCCCATCTTGATCGCCTCGTCGATGTCGTGGGTGACGAAGAGGACGGTCTTGCGGACCTGGGCCTGCAGGCGCAGGAACTCGTTCTGCAGGCGCTCGCGGTTGATCGGGTCGATCGCCCCGAAGGGCTCGTCCATCAGCATCACCAGCGGGTCGGCGGCGAGCGCGCGGGCGACCCCGACCCGCTGCTGCTGGCCGCCGGAGAGCTGCGCCGGGTAGCGGTCGCCGAGCTCCGGGTCGAGACCGATCAGCTCCAGCAGCTCGGCCGAGCGGGCGCGGATCCGGTCCTTCTTCCAGCCCAGCAGCTGCGGCACCGCGCCGATGTTGTCGCTGATCGTGCGGTGCGGGAAGAGGCCGATCTGCTGGATCACGTAGCCGATCTCGCGCCGCAGCCGGGCGGCGTCGCGGTCGCGCACCGACTCGCCGCCGACCTTGATGTCGCCGGAGGTCATCTCGACCGTGCGGTTGACCATCCGCATCGCCGTCGTCTTGCCGCAGCCGGAGGGCCCGACGAGGACGCAGATCTCGCCGGCCGGGACCTCGAGCGTGAGGTTGTCGACCGCCGGCGCCTCGCCGTCTTCGTAGACCTTGGTCACGCCCTCGTAGCTGACCGAGGAGGCTTGGGAACTCTGCTGGATGTTGGTGGCGGCCTCTCCCGACGGCACTGGCCGCGAGCCTATACCCCGCTGTTACAAGCCTTACGCAGGATTTCCGATGCGCCGGTTTCTAAAGGAAGCTCAGAGCCCGAGCGCGGCGGCGCGCTCGGCCGTCCGGGCGAGGATCTCGGGCAGCTCCGGCAGCTCGCCGCCGCGCACCAGGACCTCGCCGCCGACCACGGTGGTGTCGACGGCCGCGCCGCTGGCGGCGTAGACGAGGTTGGCCGTGAACTCGCCGAAGCCGAGCTCCGGAGAATCAGCGCGGAGCAACAGGAAGTCGGCGGGGGCGCCGGGCCGGAGCGGCCCGCCGGCCCCGAGCAGCGGGGCGCGGGCGCCGGTCGCGACGGCCCAGGCCTCGGCCGCCTCGATCGCGGTCGGGTCGGCGGCGGCGTGCTTCTGGGCGAGGGCGAAGACCTTGAGGTCGGCGAGCAGGTCGAGCGAGTCGTTGGAGCCGGCGCCGTCGGTGCCGAGCCCGACGTGGACCCCCGCGGCCTTCGCCGCCGGGTGGGGAAAGACGCCGCCGACCGCGAGCTTCATGTTGGCGACCGGGTTGGTGACCACGGTGGCGCCGCGCTCGGCGATCAGCGCCAGCTCCTCGGGGTCGAGCCAGACCCCGTGGGCCAGCACCGCGCGCTCGTTCAGCACCCCGAGACGGTCGAGGTAGAAGGCCGGCCGCTCGCCGTGCGCGGCGATGCAGTCTTCGACCTCTTTCTGGGTCTCGGAGAGGTGGATCTGAACCGGCAGCTCGCGCTCGGCGCCGAGCTTGCCGATCCAGCGCAGGGACTCCTCGCTGACCATGTAGATCGAGTGCGGGGCGAGGGCGGGGGAGACCAGCGGCCCCGCCTCGGCGAGGGTGTCGAGGCTCTCCAGGGCCGAGCGGCGCATCTCCTCGGCGCTGCGGCCGACGTCGAACAGCGGTGCCCCGATCGTCGCCCGGATCCCGGTGTCGGCGACCGCCCGCGCCGTCGCCTCCGGGTGCCAGTACATGTCCCAGAAGCGGGTGGTGCCCGAGCGCGCCATCTCGGCGCAGGCGAGGCGGGCGCCCCAGTAGACGTCCTCGCCGGAGAGCTTCGCCTCGACCGGCCAGATCCGTTCCCGCAGCCAGGGCATCAGCGGCAGGTCGCCGCCGCTGCCGCGGAACAGGGTCATCGCCGCGTGCGTGTGGCCGTTGAGGAGGGGTGGGACGAGGTGGGCGCCGTCCGCCGCCAGCGTCTCGTCGCCGGGGGCGGCCGTGACCTCGGGACCGATTGCCTCGATGCGGCCGCCGATGCAGCGGATGCCCACGCGGGTCCCGTTGAGCTCCGCCCCCAGCACCGTGAGGCTGTCGACTTTGTCAACCACAGGTTGACCAACTCGACATCGGTCTCATCGGCCGACCGCCCCGAGCCGCGGCAGCACCCTGGCGAGGCCCTCGCGCAGCTTCTCGGCATTGATCAGCCGGTCGGCTTCCATCTCGATCACGGTCAGCGCGCTCTCGCCGAGCCCGTTGGCCAGGTTGTCGACCATGCAGACGGCCGCGTAGTCGAGCCCGAGCTCGCCGGCGACGATGCACTCGGTGGCGACGGTCATCCCGACCACGTCGGCGTGCGCCGCCATCAGCCGGACCTCGGCGGGGGTCTCGAAGCGGGGGCCGATCGCCTGCCAGTAGACGCCGCCGTCCCGCGGTGCCTCGCCGCCGTCGCCCCAGGCCTCGATCACTTCCGCCCGCCAGCGGGCGTCGAAGGAGGGCGCGGTGTGGGCGCGCTGGTCTCCGTACACCGAGTAGCCGAGGTGCAGGGCGATGAAGTCGTCGGGGCAGACCAGGCTGCCGACTCCCAGGTCGGTCCTCAGCGAGCCGACCGAGGCGATCGCCAGCACCCGGTCGCAGCCCTGCTCGGCCAGCGGCCGCAGGTTGGCGGCGTGATCGATCTGGTGCGGCAGCACGTAGTCCTGGCTGCTGTCGTGGCGCTGCACGATCGCCGCCCCGTGCTCGGCCGCCGCCGCGGCGATCTCCTCGCCGCCCGGTCCGAGCGCGTTGCTGCCGAGAATCACCGCGAGCCTGCCCATCGCGCGATCCTAGCCCGACCGATGCGCTTTGAAGGCGGCCGCGGCCTCGTCGTGGTCGACGATCGGCTCGGGGTAGTCGCCGCGCTGCTTCGCCGGTAGCCGCCAGGGCCGGTGCACGGCCTTGCCCGCGACCCCCTCGAGCTCCGGCAGGTAACGCCGCACGTACTCGCCCTCGGGGTCGAAGCGCTCCGCCTGGCGCAGCGGGTTCAGCACCCGGTTGGGCCGGGTGTCGTTGCCGGTCCCCGCGACCCACTGCCAGTTGCCGGCGTTGTTGGCGATCTCGCCGTCGGCCAGCAGGTCCCAGAAGTGCCAGGCGCCCTCGCGCCAGTCGACGTAGAGGTCCTTGGTGAGGAAGGAGGCGACGGTCATCCGCGCCCGGTTGTGCATGAAGCCCTCGGCGGCGAGCTGGCGCATCGCCGCGTCGACCAGCGGGTAGCCGGTCAGCCCCTCGCGCCAGGCCTCGAGGGCGCGCCTGGAACGCGACCAGCGGTCGCCCCGCGGGCGGTAGTCCCGGCGCGGCAGCGATGGGGTCGTGGCCAGCACCTGGTGGTGGAAGTCGCGCCAGCAGAGCTGGCGTACGTAGGGGCCGCCGCCGCGCCGCTCGCGCGCCTCGCGCATCAGCTCCAGCGGCGAGAGGCAGCCCCAGCGCAGGTGGGCACTGAGCCGCGAGGTCGCGTCGCCGGGCAGGTCGTCGTGGCGCTCGTCGTATTCGGCGAGGCCGTCGCGGAGGAAGGCGCGCATCAGCTGGCGCCCCTCGCGCTCCCCGCCCGGGCTTCGGTGCGGGGATGGCCGTCCGTCGGTCAGCTTCTCCAGCGCCGGCAGGCGCCCGGCCCTGAGCTTGGCGGGGACGCGCAGCTTCCGCGGCGCCCCGTGTCCCTTGCGCAGCGGCACCTCGCTCCAGGCCCGGTGGTAGGGGCTGAAGACCTTGAAGTGGTCGCCGCCGGTCGGGGTCACCGCGCCGGGTGGGACGATCGTCACCCCGGGGTGAGCGCTGAACCCGATCCGCTCCTCTTCGCAGGCCGCTGCCAGCCGCCGCTCGCGCGAACGCGCATAGGCGCTCCAGTCGGCGCTGACGTGGATCTCGGTTGCCCCGCAGTCCCTGGCGACCGCGATCGTCTCCCGGACCACGTCGCCGCGCCGCACGAACAGGCGCCCGCCCGCTTTGCGCAATCCCTCGTCGAGGTCGGCGAGCGCCTCGCGCATGAAGGCGACCCGGTTCGGCGCCGCGAAGCGCGAGCCGAGCAGCGCCTCGTCGAAGACGAACAGCGGCACCACCCGGTCCGCCTGCGCCGCCGCGACCAGGGCCGGGTGGTCGTTTAGACGAAGATCGCGATTGAAAAGCACTATTGCGGTTACCACTGGCCGTATGGTGACGGGATGACGGAGTCCTCGGAACAGGGCGAGCGTCCGTCGGGACGCGACGAGAGCGAGGCCGAACGTCTCGATCGCAACCTCGGCGAGCTCCTGCAGGAGCTGCGGGTGGCGCTGCCGGGCGTGCAGGTCCTCTTCGCCTTCCTGCTCGCGGTCCCGTTCCAGCAGGAATTCGCCAAAGTCTCGGAGTTCGAGAAAGAGATCTACTTCGCGACGCTGCTGCTGACGGCGCTCTCGGCGGTGCTGCTGATCGCGCCGACCGCCTACCACCGGCTGACCTTCCGCTACCAGCAGAAGCACCGCTTGGTCTTCGTCTCCAACCGGCTGACGATCGCTGGCCTCCTGTCCCTGGCGCTGGCGATGACCTGCGCGATCCTGCTGGTGACCCACTTCCTCTTCGGCTCCGTGGTGACGATCGTCGTCACCGCTGTGGTCCTCGTCACCTTCGCGGTCTTCTGGGCGGCGCTGCCCTTGCGCCGTCGGCTCAAGTACCAGGACGAGGGACTGCCGCTGTTCGATCCTCCCGAAAAGAGCTGAGCTCGCGCTCGAGCTCGTCGAGGAAGGTCAGCTCCGGCGCCCGCTCCCGCAGCATCTCGAGGTCGGCCTCCCAGGCTTCGAGCTTCCAGTCGAGCGGCACCTTGAACTCTTCGGCCACCCCCTCGCCCTGATCGCGGTAGGCGCGGCGCAGCGCTTTCACGTTGGTCAGCTTGTCGGCGCCGTAGATCGCCAGCGGCTCGATGCCGTCGCTGGCGACGCGGCCGCGGTGCTCTGCCTTGCGCTCGCGCCACGACTCGATCGACTCGTCGTCGGTGAGGGCCCCGACCAGATCGGCGACCGGTTCGCCGAACCGCTCCCGCAGCTGGTCGAGCGTCGTCTCGCTGTCCTCGATCACGTCGTGCAGCAGCGCCGCGGCCAGCACCTCCTCGGTCCAGCCGTGCTCGGCAAGCAGCTCGGCGACCGCTACCGGGTGCTCTATATAAGGCATGCCGCCGGCCCCGTTGCGGATCTGGCCGGCGTGCGCCTCGGTGGCGGTTGCCAGTGCTTCGCGGATCAGCGGGGAGGGGGGGAGCCCAGCCACGCCGGGAGCGTAGCGATTGCGACCCTGAGGGACCGCTAGGCGAGGGCGGTCGAGCTGCCGATCCGGGCCGGCAGCTCGTACTCGGCCCCCTCGATGCCCAGCTCGATCGCCGCCGGGTCGCCGCCGAGCTCCGCCCAGCCGGCCCGCGCCCGCGCCCGGTGCCCGTCGAGGAACTCGTCGGAGTGGCGCGGGTCGTGGTGGAAGAGGACGGTGCGTTCGGCACCGGTGCGGTTGGCGAAGGCGAGAGCGTGGCTGATCGCCGAGTGGCCCCAGCCGACGTGGTCGGGGTACTCGGCGTCGGAGTACTGGCCGTCGTGGATCAGCAGCGAGCTGTCGCGGGCGAGCTCGAAGCCGGAGATCCATTCGTCCTCGAGCGCCGCCAGGTCGGTGCCGAGCGCCGGCTCGTGGTCGGGGATGTAGGTGAGGGTGCTGTCGCCGTCTTCGATCCGGTAGCCGAGGGTCGGGCCGCGGTGGGCGACCGGGGCGCAGCGGATCCGCGCCGAGCCGATCTCCCACTCGGCGTCGGGGCAGTGGCGGAAGGAGAAGTCGCAGGGCAGCTCGCGCACCTCGATCGGCGAGAGCGGGGCCGAGATGTAGCGGGCGATGCGGTCGCGCAGCGAGGCCTCTGGCGTGGCCGGGCCCCAGATCGTCAGCTCCGTCTGCGGCATGAACGCGGGGGCGAAGAAGACGAGGCCCTGGATGTGGTCGAGGTGCAGGTGGGTGAGCAGGACGTGCAGCCGCGAGGGCGCGTCGCCGAGCGCGAGGCCGAGGTTGCGGATCCCGGTGCCGGCGTCGAGCGCCAGGACCGAGCCGTCCTCGAGGGTGACGCCGACGCACGAGGTGTTGCCTCCGTAGCGGACCGTCTCCGGCCCCGGCGAGGGGATCGAGCCCCGCGTCCCCCAGAGCTTGACCCTCACGCCGACCCCGCCCCGTTGCCGTTGGCGGACGCCGCCCGCTCCTCGCCCGGACTGGGCCAGAGGACGGCGATCGCGCCCTGCGAGCCGTGTTGGGTGAGGATCGGGAAGGCCGAGGCTTCGACCGCGTGCTGGGTCCCGTCGGTCGAGCGGATTGTCAGCTCCGCGTGGGCCGGCCGGCCGCTGCGGATCGCCGTGACCAGCGGCAGCTCGTCGTAGGGGATCGGCGCGCCGCCTTCGTCGAAGGGGCCGAACAGCTGGCCCCACTCCTCCGGCCCGACCGTCCCCATCTCCTCGAAGTGCTTGCCGAGCAGGAATCCGGCCGCCTCGTTGTAGAAAACCAGCAGGCCGCCCTCGTCGACCAGGAAGGCCGGCGTCGAGAGCGCACTCATCAGGTTGCGCGCGAGTATGAGCTCAAGTGGCTTTTGCGACACAGTCGACACTGTAAGGACCCCAAGATGGGCGATTTCCGGCTCCCCGAGAGACCGGATGCGCCAGCCTCGCTCTCCGGGCTACCCGGGAGCGTGACTTTCATCACTTAGGCGTACCGGAGTGTTGCCGGGGACGGCGCGCTTCGGGACGCATGCGGGGAGGGGTCGGGGTGCCCCTTTCGCTTAGTTTTTTTGTGGGACGAGCGGCGGCCGCTCCGAGATCCGCTGAAGCAAAAAAACAC
>JAWVEZ010000016.1:0-6187 GCA_033856455.1 Solirubrobacterales bacterium
AACGTCTTGTACTTTTTGGGCGGAGCGAATCTCGGACGGCCGGCGCACAACCTCCAAAAAGTTAAGTGCAGAGGGGCACCCGACCCCTCACACCAACCTCAGAGGATTTCCGGCGAGTGCCGTGGCCGTTCGGGCTCCGAGCCGGCCTGCGCTTCTTCCTCCTCGGGCGAGGCGTGGAGGATCCCGGTGTGGATGCTCCAGCCCTCGCGCCGGCCGAGCGCGGTGACGGCGCCGACGTAGATCAATTCGCCGACCGTCATCACGCCGCGCACGGCGATCGCGATCAGCGAGCCGAGCGCGAAGCTGCGGCTCGGCAGCGCCGCCTTCAGACCCCAGGCGAAGGCGGCATCGCGGACGCCGAGGCCGGCCGGAGCGACCAGCGTGACCAGCGCCGCGAAGTAGCCGATCGCCTGCGCGGAGCCGACCAGGAGGATGTCGTCGAAGGGGATGTAGGTGACCGAGCGGGCGACGCAGTAGATCCCGAAGGCGACCACGATCCAGTTCAGCGAGTAGAAGAGGACGAGGAGCAGGACGCCGTGCAGCGGCACCACCGCCGGCAGCGGCTCGCGGCCGAAGGCGCGCAGCACCCGGTTGGAGAGCGGGCCGAAGACGCGCGGCTGCAGCAGGACGATCGCCAGCGGGATCAGCAGCAGCACCGCCCAGCGCCCGGGCTGCCCTTCGAGGTCCGGGTGGTTGATGATGAAGTAGGAGGCGACGATCACCGCCGAGGTAGCCGAGATCGCCTGTTCGTAGACGATGCTGGCGATCGTCATCCGGCGCGGGATCCCGGCCCGTTCGGAAAGCACGACGCGGCCGAGCACGTAGAGGACGCTGCCGGGGACGTAACGCGCCAGCAGCGGCTGGCCCCAGGCGACCTGGGCGCGGCGGAACCCGATGCGCACGCCCATGAAGCGCAGGATCAGGTCCCACCCGTAGGCGCCGAAGACGTAGAAGAGGGGCAGGATCACCAAGGCCGGGACGAGCCAGCCGACCTTGAAGTGGACGCCTTCGCTCTGGATCTCCGACCACTGGTCGATCACGGTCAGGACCAGGAATCCGAAGATCAGGACAGCGAGCCCGATCTGCAGGGCGAGACGGACCTTGCGGCTGCGCGGGGGTCGGCTCCCGACCCGCGCACCAGCCTCGCCGATCCGGTGCAGAAGTGGTTGGCGGCGCTCCACGTCCATCAGCACCTTAGTGACGCGAGAAGCGCCGATTGGTTGCGGTCTGCATCGCGATCGGGTCTGGGATAGTCAGCGGATGGGCGAGTTCGAGCTGCTGGCGAAGCTGCGCGAGCGCCTGCCGGCGCCGGGGCCGCGGGTGCGGCTGGGCAGCGGCGACGACGCCGCTGTGACCGTCCCGGGTGGGGCGACCGCGACCTCGGTCGACGCGATCGTCGACGGCGTCCACTTCCGGCGCGAGCGGGCCGAGCTCGAGGCGATCGGCCACAAGGCGCTGGCGGCGGCGCTCTCCGACCTGGCGGCGATGGGCGCCGAGCCCGGCGAGGCCTACGTCTACCTCGGGCTGCCCGGCGACCTCGGCGAGGACGAGGCGCTGCGCCTGCTCGACGGCATGGCGGCGCTGGCCGGCGAGACCGGGACGACGCTGGCCGGCGGCGACCTCACCCGCGCCCCCGCCCTGACCCTCGCGGTCACCGTGGTCGGCCACGCGGCCACGGCCGAGCAGCTGATCTCCCGGGCCGGCGCCCGACCCGGCGACGCGCTGGTGCTGACCGGTGAGCTCGGAGGCGCCGCGGCCGGGCTGCTGCTGCTCGAGAACCCCGAGCTCGGTGCCGCGCTCCCCGCCGGGACCGCCGAGCTGCTGCGCCGCCGCCAGCTCGAGCCCTCGCCGCGCCTGCGCGCCGGGCACGCGCTGGCCGGGGCCGGAGCGACGGCGATGATCGACCTCAGCGACGGGCTCGGGGCCGACGCCGGCCATCTCGCCACCGCCAGTGGGGTCGGCCTGCGGATCGACGCGGCGGCGCTGCCCCTGGCCAAGGGCGTCGCCGAGGTCGCGCTTGCCGCCGGTCGCGACCCGCTCGAGCTCGCCGCGGGCGGCGGCGAGGACTACGAGCTGCTGGCGGCGCTGCCCGCCGGGCGCCTCGGCGAGGCGTCGAGTGCGATCGGCGAGGCGGCGGAAGCCACGCTGACGCCGGTCGGCGAGGCGGTCGCCGGCAGCGGGGTGGCGATCAGGCTGCCCGGCGGGGGGCGCCTGAATGCGACGGGCTTCGACCAACTGAGCTAGTCGCCGGCCCCGGCAGCGCGAACAACTCGCGGACGCCGCGACGCTGCAGCATCGCGCTCGCGATCTGCGAGGGGTCGGGTTTGTAGTTGCCCGACTCGACCAGCGCTTTCAACTCCTGAGCTTGCATTGATTTTCTTATCGGCTCGACTGTCCGGGACCTTAGTTCTGGGTACTCGCACATGCGTCCAACCGAGGTTAGATATTGATCCATTCCGCGGCCCGACTAACCTTGAGTAGTGGCAAATGGGTCCGCCCGCATCCTTTTGGTCGACGACGAGCAGTCGATCCAGACGTTGTTGAGCTATCCGCTGCGAAAGGACGGCTATCACGTGACCTCGGCGCTGGACGGCTCCGAAGCGCTGCAGCGCTTCGAGGACGGGCGCTTCGACCTGGTGATCCTCGACCTGATGCTGCCCCGCCTCGACGGAGTCGAAGTCTGCCGCCAACTGCGCTCGCGCAGCCAGGTGCCGATCATCATGCTGACCGCGAAAGGCAGCGAGACCGACAAGGTCGCCGGCCTCGAGGTCGGAGCCGACGACTACATCACCAAGCCG
The DNA here is from genome assembly GCA_033856455.1 of Solirubrobacterales bacterium. GTDB lineage: Bacteria > Actinomycetota > Thermoleophilia > Solirubrobacterales > 70-9 > VAYN01. The sequence continues at coordinate 2,799 of JAWVEZ010000016.1, forward strand.
TTCTCGATGCGCGAGTTCCGCAGCCGCGTCAAAGCAGCGCTGCGGCGCTCGCGGATGAGTGGCGCCGAGCTCGGCGACGAAGGGGCGATCGAGAGCGGCGAGCTGACGATCGACTTCGACCGGCGGATGGTCACCCTGCGCGGCGCGGAGGTCGGGGTCACCTACGTCGAGTTCGAGATCCTCGGTGCTCTCGCCCGCTCGCCCGGCCGGGTGCTGACCCGCGAGACCCTGCTCGAGCACGTCTGGGGGGATTCCGAGTACCGCGACCCGCGCACCGTCGACGTCCACATCCGCCACCTGCGCGAGAAGCTCGAGCAGGACCCCAAGCAGCCGGAGTTCCTGTTCACCGTGCGCGGGGTCGGCTACCGCTTCAAGGAGTAGCCCTGCGGCGGCTGCGGTTCTCGACCCTCGGCAGCCGGATCACGGTCACGGCGGTCGCCATCTGCCTCGGCACCGTCGCGATCATCTACGTCTACGCGGTTACGATCGCCGGCGGCGCCAGCGGTCTCGGCGACGTCAAGCTGCAGATCGTCGTCGGCGGCCTGATCGCCGCGGCGCTCGCCGCCCTGCTCGGCCTCTACTACGCCCAGCAGGCGGTCAGCAACGTCCGCCGCCTCCAGGACGCGGCCCGCGAAGTCGCCGACGGCAACTTCGAAACGACGATCCCGGTCGCCTCGGTCGGGCAGCTGGCGCCGCTGGCCCGCACCTTCAACGAAATGCAGCGGCGGCTGGCCGAGCTCGACAGCGCCCGCAAGCAGTTCATCGCCAACGCCTCGCACGAGCTGCGGACGCCGATCTTCAGCCTCGGCGGCTTCGTCGAGCTGCTCGACGAGGAGAACCCGAGCCCCGAGGAGCAGGCCGAGTTCCTGCGCGAGATGCGCCACCAGATCGAGCGCCTCACGAAGCTGACCGCCGACCTGCTCGACCTCTCCCAGCTCGACGCCGGGGCGATGGTGATGCAGGCCCGCTCGGTCGACCTCGGCGGCCTCGCCCGGGAGGTGACCAAGGAGTTCGGCGCGCGCGCCGAACTGCGCGGATCGCGCCTGGAGCTGCGTACGCCCGAGCGCCCGGTGATCGCTCGCGGCGACCCTGATCGCGTCCGGCAGATCATCCGTATCCTGCTTGACAACGCCCTCACCCACACTCCCGAGGGCACCGAAGTCACCGTGACCACCTATTCCGAAAACCGCCGCGCCGAGCTGACCGTCTCCGACGAGGGCGAGGGCATCCCGCAGCGCGTCCAGAACCGGATCTTCGAGCGCTTCTACACCGCCGACTCGGCGGGCGGCTCCGGACTCGGCCTGGCGATCGCCAGCGAGCTCGCGCAGCGGATGCGGGGGCGGATCACGATCAGCTCCAGCCGCGCCCGCCGCAGCTTCACCGCCTTCACCCTCGACCTGCCGCAGGCCCGGCAGGAAGCCGCGGCGCAGATCCCGCGGGCAGCGACCAAGGCCACCACGTGAGGCCGCGGGCGGCGCTCGCCGCGCTCTCCCTGCTCTGCCTCGCCCTGCTCGCCGGTTGCGGCTCGGGCAGCGACAGCACCGGGTCCGGGGACGGTTCCACGGTGGCCGAGGACGCGACGACCCAGGTGATCGTCGAGACCGCCAGCCCCGGCTTCGACGCCGCCGCGGTCTACGGCCGCGCGGCACCGGGCGTGGTCACGATCCGCTCGCTGTTCGAGAGCGCCGGGGGGGCCGCCGAGGGCTCCGGGTTCGTGCTCAACGAGCAGGGCGAGATCGTCACCAACGCCCACGTCGTCACCGACGAATCGAGCGGCAGCCGCCGCCCGGCCGACGAAGTCTTCGTCGAGTTCCCCGACCGCAACGTGGTCAAGGCGGAGATCGTCGGCTTCGATCCCTTCGTCGACGTCGCGCTGCTCAAGGTCGACCCCGCCGGCATCCCGCTGCAGCCGCTGCGACTCGGCGACGACGCCGAGCTCCAGGTCGGCCAGCCGGTGGCGGCGATCGGCAGCCCCTTCGGCGAGCAGCAGTCGCTCTCGGTGGGGGTGATCTCCGCCACCGACCGCTCGGTGCGCTCGCTGACCGAATTCCAGATCGAGGGGGCGATCCAGACCGACGCCTCGATCAACCCCGGCAACTCCGGCGGTCCACTGCTCGACGCCGGCGCCCGAGTGATCGGGATCAACCAGCAGATCGAGACCAGCTCCGGCGCCAACGACGGGGTCGGGTTCGCGGTCCCGATCTCCTCGATCAAGCGCTCGATCGCCCAGCTCGAGGCCGACGGCAGCGCCGAATACGCCTACATCGGCGTCTCCAGCCAAGCGCTCTATCCACAGCTGGCGGAGAAACTCGGCCTCGACACCAACTTCGGCGGCCTGATCGCGACCGTCGTCCCCGGCGGTCCAGCCGAGAAAGCCGGCCTCGAGGGCGGCGACCAGAAACTCGAGTTCCAGGCCGGCGAATACAAAACCGGCGGCGACGTGATCCTCGAAGTCGAGGGGCGCAAGGTGGTCGGGCCGGCCGATCTGGCGCGCCTGATATCGACCTACGAGCCCGACGAGAAAGTGACGCTGGCGGTGCTCCGCAACGGCGATCGCGACGAGATCGAGGTCACTTTGGGACGCCGCCCGGATTCCGTCCCGACCGGCTGAGCGGCCGCTGCTCGACGCTTCGCCGCCCGGCCGTGTAGAACTCCGGCCTTGCTTCAGGAAGTCGCACTCGGACAGAAGGCCCTTTCCGACTACACCCACATAGTCGGGAAAGAGACGACTGAGCGCATTCGCGAGCTCGCCGAGCCGCTGAAGGGCAAGCGCGTTCTGCACGTCAGCGCCACCGCGTTCGGCGGCGGCGTCTCGGAGATCCTCTACACGATCGTGCCGCTGATGCGCGACGTTGGCCTCGACGCTCACTGGCACGTGATCTTCGGCAAGGAGGAGTTCTTCAACGCGACCAAGCTCCTGCACAACTCGCTGCAGGGTGCCGAGGAGACGCTGAGCGACGAGCAGTGGCAGATCTTCGACGAGATCAACCAGATCAACGCCGAGGGCCTCAAAGGCGAATGGGACGTGGTCATCGTCCACGACCCGCAGCCGATCGGCCTGCTCAAAGGCGCCCGGGAGAAGGGCAAGAGCTGGATCTGGCGCTGCCACATCGACCTCTCGACCCCGAATCCGGCGCCGATCGAGCGCCTGCTGCCGATGATTGAAGAATATGACGCGAGCGTCTGGCACCTGCCGACCTACGTGCCGGCGGCGATGGACGGGGCCCGCGCCGGGGTCAACATCATTCCGCCGGCGATCGATCCGCTCTCGCCGAAGAACATGGCCTTCTCGCCCGAGGACGCCGCCTTCGTCTGCCGCCAGTTCGGGATCGACGTCGAGCGGCCGCTGCTCACCCAGGTCTCGCGCTTCGACCCCTGGAAGGATCCGA
>JAWVEZ010000017.1:0-3028 GCA_033856455.1 Solirubrobacterales bacterium
GTCGAAGCCGAGCCCGCGGAGGACTTCGAGCACGCGGTCGCGCCAGCGGTAGCCGCCGCCGGCTTCGAGCCGCTGCTGGGCGGCCGAGTAGGCGGCGAGCGTCTCCTCGCCGGCGTCGCCGCCGGACATCCGCTCCTCCAGCCGCACCAGCTCGGCTTCGGTCTCGATCAGGTCGGCGCGGCCCGAGTAGACGTACTCGCCAAGCGTCTGCGCTCCCTCGCGCGGCGGCCGCTGGTCGTGCAGGGCGACCCGCGCCCCCTTCTGCAGGGTGAGGCTGCCGGCGTCGGGCGCGAGCTGCCCCGCCAGAACCCGCAGCAGCGTCGACTTGCCGGCGCCGTTGCGGCCGGAGAGCGTCATCCGGTCACCCGGCTCGAGCTTGAAGGAGACCTCCTCGAAGAGGAGCCTGCCGCCGACGTGGACGTCGATCTGGGTCGCGGTCGCGATCGCCATCGGTCGAGCGTAGTGACACTCAACCTTCACCGGATGGGAGGCCCGCTGCGGCACCTCCCTCCCCCGGGCCGACCCGGACTAGTCGGCGCAGTACTTCGCCGCGATCTGTTCGATCGTGCCCATCGTCCGCTGGGTGCCGGGACCGAGCGCGCGCTCGATCGCCTTCAGGTCGAGGTCCGATTCGGAGACGCCACCGCTCGGCAGCCAGTAGAGCTCCGAGCCCTCGATCGCGAGCCGATCCCGGTCGTCGGAAAAGGCGAGCGCCTTCTTTCCGGCCGCGGCGCTCGGCCTGCCGCGCAGCATCGTCACCTGCAGCTTGCCCTTCGAGGCGGCGACGTCCCGCGCCGGGAACGGCTGGTGGGAGGCGATCGCCGCCACCTCGGCGGCGCTGCGCAGGTAGACCGGGACGTCGTAGCCGAGGCCCCCGATCAGCCCCGCTTCGATTCGCTCCGTCAGCTTCGCCCGCGACTCGCGCTCCCCGGTGGCGAAGACCACGTTGCCGCTGGCGCGGAAGGTCGCCACCTCCTCGAACCCCAGCTGGTCGAACTCCGCCGCCAGCTCCGGGTTCTTGATCCGCCGGTTGCCGAGGTTCATCCCGCGCAGGAAGGCGACGAAGCGCTCCATCCCGGCAGCCTAGCCACCGGCCAGGGGGCTGGGCCGAGGCTATAGAGGAGGACCGGCACGATCGGCCAGTACATACCGGTCCTCCCTTGCCGTAGCAGGACCCGGCCGAGTGGCTCCCAGTACGCGGCCGAGTATAGGGTTGAACTCAAGAAGCCTGATTGGACACGCGCGTTTTTCACGCAGCCTGCGGAGTCAGTCGGCGGCCCGCTCGAACTCCTCCGCCAGCGCCGCCAGCTCGGGCAGAGGAATCCCCAGCCCTCTCGCGATCCGCCGCACGTTCCCCCAGGTCGGGTTGATCCGCCCGGACTCGATGTGCGAGATCCAGGTCGGATGTATGCCGGCCTGATGCCCCAGGCGCTCCTGGCTCAGCTTCAACTCGGTCCGCAACTTGCGGATCGCGTGGGCCAGGCCGATTTGCGGGTCGTGTTCGCGAGGCATCTAGGAGAGGGAATGCGCCCCCCGCCCCCACGTCCATAGAGTTGAACTCATGTTCCGCGCCGAAACCCGCGCATCCCGCGATTCGGTACGCGCCGATTCGCCCGGTCGCCGCGCGCAGAGACCCGATTGAGGGGGCCGGTCTCTCCAGGTGGCGTCCATACGAACATATGTTCGTATGTCGGAGGCCAGGATTCAAGGGCAATTTCCCCGCGAATTGCGAAATCGCCCAGAAAGATCCTCGTCAACGGCGATGATCTCTATCGCCGTTGAACGTCGACCCCTCCATCGCGCCGCCGGACGAACCCGATCCCGAGCTCGGCCGGGTGATTCGTCGGCTGCGTGAGACGCAGGGCTTGAGCCAGGCCGACCTCGCGAAGCGCTCGCAGGTGGACCTGACCATCCTCTCCCAGGTCGAGGACGGTGCCGTCGATCCGCCCTGGGCAACGGTGCAGGCGATCGCCCGCGGCCTCGGCGTCTCCGTGAAGGGGATCGCCGACGCGGTCGTCGAGCGACAAGGGAAGCCAAGCGAGCGTTGACGCAGACGTTCGAACCCCCCCGGGTGGGGGTTCGAACTTCGCTCGTGCAGTGGAGGCGCCGAGATTCGAACTCGGATCCGCGGACGCAGCGCGAAGGTGTCTACAGGTTTAGCTGGCGCTTGATTCTCGGCTCCCGGGGTCCGCGCCAGCGGGCACTACGGGAGACAGAGCCCTCTTTGATTTCCCCTGACGAACGGGGCGATCCGCCCGGGTAAGCCCACTTCTTGAAGCCGGTGCCCCTCCCCGTGGGCGAGGGAGGACCGACTCTCACAGCGCTTAGCTATTGACTAAGCGGCGAGGGCGAACTCATGGTCCGCACGTATTGGTTTGTGTCGGGGTTTAACGAGGCCTCCGACAACCTCGACCTGCAACCTTTCGCACGAATCGACCACGTCGAAGCCTGTCGCCCCCGTGCGAACTTCGCTTGTAATTGTACTTTGTCGGGAATGGTGCACCTGTGAGCGAGCAGAATTTCGACGTAATCGTGCTTGGCGCCGGCCCGGCGGGCGAGGTCTGCGCCGGCCGTCTCGCCGATGCCGGCCTCTCGGTCGCGATCGCCGAGCGCGAGCTGATCGGCGGCGAATGCTCCTACTACGCCTGCATGCCGTCGAAGGCGCTGCTGCGCCCCGCCGACGTGCTCGGCGAGGCCCGGCGGATCCCCGGTGTCCCGGTCGACGCGGGCAGCGAGCTCGACCCACGGGCCGTGCTCGAGCGCCGCGACGAGGTGATCCACGACCGCGACGACTCCGGGCAGCTGCCCTGGCTCGAAGAACGCGGCATCGCCCTCTTCCGGGGCCCCGCCCGCTTCACGGGCGAGCGCCGGGTCGCGGTCGGCGACGAGACGCTGGTCGCCGGCAGGGCGGTGATCGTCGCCACCGGCTCGGGCGCGGCGACGCCGCCGATCGAGGGACTCGACACGGTCACGCCCTGGAACAACCGCGAGGCGACGACCGCGCAGGCGGTGCCGGCGAGCATGGTCG
>JAWVEZ010000018.1:0-12780 GCA_033856455.1 Solirubrobacterales bacterium
CCACAAAAAAGTTAAGCGGAGAGGGGTGCTGGACCCCTCCCCACCGACCGCCCTAGAAGTGGACGATCGGGATGATCAGGATCGCGACGATGTTCGCGACCTTGATCATCGGGTTGATCGCCGGTCCCGCCGTGTCCTTGTAGGGATCGCCGACGGTGTCGCCGGTCACCGAGGCTTCGTGCGCCGGTGAGCCCTTGCCGCCGTGGGCGCCGTCCTCGATCAGCTTCTTCGCGTTGTCCCAGGCACCGCCGCCGGCGGTCATCGAGATCGCGGCGAAGAGGCCGACGACGATCACGCCGATCAGCAGGCCGCCGAGCGCGTCGACGCTGAGCAGGCCGACGATCACCGGCACCACGATCGGAATCAGGGCCGGCGCGATCATCTCCTTCTGCGCCGCCAGGGTGACGATGCTGACCGTTTCCCCGTACTCGGGCTTTTCGGTCCCGTCCATGATCCCCGGGTGCTCTTTGAACTGTTTGCGGACCTGCTCGACGACCTGGCCGCCGGCACGCCCGACCGCCTCGATCGCGAGCGCCGAGAACAGGTAGACCATCATGCCGCCGATGATCAGCCCGATCAGCACGTCCGGGCTGGTCAGGTTGAACAGCCCGTTGAGGTCGAAGCCGGCCGGGGCCTCCGCTTCGAGCTCGTATTTGAACGCCGCGAACAGGACCAGCGCCGCAAGGGCCGCCGAGCCGATCGCGTAACCCTTGGTCACGGCCTTGGTCGTGTTGCCGACCGCGTCGAGCGGGTCGGTGACGTTGCGGACCGACTCCGGCAGCTCCGCCATCTCGGCGATGCCACCGGCGTTGTCGGTGATCGGCCCGAAGGCGTCCAGGGCGACGATCAGGCCGCAGAGCGAGAGCTGCGCCATCACCGCGATGCCGATGCCGTAGATGCCGGCGAGCTCGTCGGCGCCGAGGATCGCCAGGGCGATGACCAGCGCCGGAGCGGCGGTCGACTGGAAGCCCTGGGCGAGCCCCTGGATGATGTTCGTCGCGTGGCCGGTCTCCGAAGCCTGGGCAATCGTCTTGACCGGGCGGAAACGGGTCGAGGTATAAAATTCGGTAATCACGAACAGCAGCGCGGTGACCGCGATGCCGATCACGGCGCAGAGCCAGAGGTCGCTGACGCTGACCGCGGCAGCCCCGGCCTCACCGAAGCCGAACTGCAGCGCGTCGCTCATCATCCACTCGGTGATCGGGTAGAAGGCGGCGATCGAGAGCACCCCGGAGATGATCGTGCCGCGGTAGAGAGCACCCTCGACGCGGTCCGATTTGGTCCGGACCGCGAGCGCCCCGATGATCGAGGCGATGATCGCGACGCCGCCGATGACCAGCGGGTAGATCGCGACCTCGCGAGCGAACTCGGGGAAGGTGAGGACGCCGAGCAGCATCACGGCGACCGAGGTGACCGCGTAGGTCTCGAACAGGTCCGCGGCCATGCCGGCGCAGTCGCCGACGTTGTCGCCGACGTTGTCGGCGATCACGGCCGGGTTGCGGGGATCGTCCTCGGGGATCCCCGCCTCGACCTTGCCGACCAGGTCGGCACCGACGTCGGCGGCCTTGGTGAAGATGCCGCCGCCGAGACGGGCGAAGACGGAGATCAGCGAACCGCCGAAGCCGAGGCCGATCAGCGCGTCGACGGCCTCCTTGTCGGTGTGGTCGGTGATCACCAGGAAGCCGAAGTAGCCGGCGACGCCGAGCAGCGCCAGGCCGACCACGAGCAGACCGGTGACCGAGCCGCCCTTGAAGGCGACGTCGAGCGCCGGCGGCACACCGCCACGGGCGGCCTCGGCGACGCGGGAGTTGGCCCGCACCGAGACGTTCATCCCGATGAATCCGGTGGCGCCGGAAAGGACGCCGCCGATCACGAAGCCAACCGCGGTCTCCCAATCCTGCAGGAGCCACAGCACGATCGCGAGCGGCACCGCTACCGCGGCGATGATCGTGTACTGGCGGTTCAGGTAAGCCTGTGCACCCTCCTGCACGGCCCCTGAAATCTCCTGCATCCGATCGTTTCCGGGCGACTTGGCGAGCAGTCGCTGGGTGACAATAAGTCCGTATGCCACGGCGGCGCCCGCGCAAACTAGCGCGACGACCACCCCGTAGTCCGTCAAAAAGCTGGTCAAGTTCGTTTCCTCCGGTGGATTTGCGGCGCGGGAGTCTATAGACGTGAGAGGCGTTTTCGCCGCTCCCCCACGCGGCTAGGCAACTTTTGTAAAAAGCGACAGACGCTAAGCCGGCCTGGCTGGCTGGCCGACTCCCCCGTAAGTGCGCCGCGTCTCGGTCACCGCTTCGCCGTAGATCTGCTCGATCGAGGCGCCCTTGGCGAGCGCCTCACGGGCCCGCTCGGCGCCGTTTCGCTCGGGCAGCCGGGGGTCGATCCCGAGCTGCGAGCGGGCCGGCTCGGTCCAGGCGAGGACCGAGTCGAGCAGGGCCCGGGTCTCGACCTCCTCCCCCTTGCGGAAGTCGATCATCTTGCCGCCGGCGCCGTGGCGGATCGCTCGCCAGAGGTTCTCCTCGATCTCGCGGTCGCTGAGCGGTCCCCCCCGCCCCCCGTAGCCGAGCTCGTCGAAGTCGAGCGCCGTCTGGGCGATGCAGGCGGCGATCAGGCCGGCCAGGGCGAAGCCCTCGTCTCCCCTGGTCTGGGCGTCGCAGATCCGCACCTCGACCGTGCCGAAGCTGTGGTGCGGGCGCACGCTCCACCACAGCTGGGTCGACTCGACCACGGTGTTGGTGCGCTGCAGCAGCCCGATGAAGTCCGCGTAGCGGTCCCAGTCGCCGAACCGCGAGGGCACGCCGCAGCGCGGGAAGCTGCGGGTGAAGATCTGGGTGCGGACCGTGTGCAGGCCGGTGTCCTCGCGGTCGAGGAAGGGCGAGTTGGCGGAGACCGCGAGCAGCAGCGGCAGCAGCTCCCGCAGCCAGTCGCAGACGGCGATCGCGCGGTCGGCGCCCTGGATCCCCATGTGCAGGTGCAGGCTCCACGTGTTGTTGCGCTGCGCCACCCAGCCGAGTTCCTCGCGCAGCCGGTTGTAGTGCGGCGTGTCGATGATCCGCTGGTCGAGGTAGTTGGCCCAGGGGTGGGTGCCGGTCGCGCCCAGGGCGAGGCCGAGGTCGGCGACCAGGGCGAACAGCCGCGCCCGGCGCTCGGTCTGCCGCTCGACCGCCTCGGCGAAGCTCTCGGCCCGGCCCGAGCGGATCTCGACCTCGGAGGCGATCAGCTCGCCGGCGGCCGACTCGGCCAGGACCTCGTCCTTCTGACAGGCGGCGTAGACGTCCTCGAAGCGGTGCGCCAGCTCCAGCGTCACCGGGTCGAGGATCGCGAACTCCTCCTCGAGGCCGATCGTGAAGTCGGTCGAGGACTCGAATCTCTCGCGGGCGAGGTCGAGATCGATGGACAAGGGAGGGTGCCTAGGAGACGCTTAGGCCAGGTAGAAGTAGAGCGCGAAGAGCAGGTCGACGGCGGGGCTCGAGGTGTGCACCGTGACCTCCGGCGGCACCTGCAGCAGCTGCTCGGAGTAGTTGAAGATGATTTTCACCCCGGCTTTGACCAGCCGATCGGCAACCTCCTGGGCCGCCTCGGCGGGGACCGCGAGCACCCCGACCACGATCTCCTCCTCGGTGACGACCGACTGCAGGTCGCCAAGCTCCCGCACCCCGAGCTCGCCGATCTCTGTCCCGACCAGCTCCGGGTCGGTGTCGAAGATCGCCACCACCTGGAAGCCGTGGTCGGCGAAGATCGGCGAGTTGGCGATCGCCTGGCCGAGGTTGCCGGCGCCGAAGAGGGCGATGTTGTGCTGGCCGGAGGTCTGCAGGATCTTGCGGATCTCGGCCAGCAGCGACTCGATGTTGTAGCCGACCCCGCGCTTGCCGAACTTGCCGAAGCCGGAGAGGTCGCGGCGGATCTGGGTCGGGTTGATGTGCGTGTACTCGGAGAGTTCCTGCGAGGAGATCGTCTCGCGGCCCATCTTGCGCGCCTGGGTCAGCACCTGCAGGTAGCGCGAGAGCCGGGCGGCGACGCCCAGCGAGAGCCGATCGCCGCCGACCGGCGCCGAATCGGCGGTTCCGAACTCCTCGATCACCTCGACCATGCCCCCACAGTATCGAGCCTCGCGCGCACGGCCGCCTCGTCGAGGATCAGCTCGGAGGCGACGATTCCGTCGATCTCGACCACCGGGATGCGCTCGAGGTGGCGGCGCAGCAGCAGCTCGTCGCTCTCGATGTCGATCTCGTGCAGGGAGAACCGGTAGCCCTCGCCGTGCAGGGCGATCAGCTTCGCGAACGCCTGCTCGCAGAGGTGGCATTCGGGCCGCGAGTAGACGACCACGGTCGGCAGCTCCTCATTCATGCCGCCGGCCGCTCCGCCGCTTTCGCCGCGCGGGCGGCGCTGACCGCGCCCTCGCCGGTCGCGAAGGCGTCGTAGCCGAGGTAGTCGGGATAGGCGATCGGGTCGGCGTGGCGGGCGGCGGAGCCGATCATCGCGGCGTTGTCGGTGCAGAGCGCGATCGGGACCAGCTTCAGCCGCACGCCCTGGCGCTCGCAGAGCTCGGCGACCGCGGCGCGCAGCGGCCCGTTGGCGGCGACCCCGCCGCCGAGCGCGACGGCATCCCACTCGCCGCGCTGCAGCGCCCGCTTCAGCTTCGCGACCAGCTGGCCGACCACGGCGGCCTGGAAGGAGGCGGCGAGGTCGGCGCGCCGCTCCCGCACGCCCTCCTCCCCGAGTTCGCGGCAGCGGTAGACGAGCGCCGTCTTGAGGCCGCTGAAGCTGAAGTCGAGGCCGGGGTCGCGGCTCATCGCGACCGGCATCTCGAACGCCTCCGGGTCTCCCCCCTCCGCCTCCTTCTGGATCGCCGGCCCGCCCGGGTAGCCGAGCCCGAGCAGCCGCGCCGACTTGTCGAAGGCCTCGCCGGCGGCGTCGTCGAGGGTCTGGCCGAGCAGCTCGTAGCCCCGGTGCTCGCGGACCCCGGCGAGCAGCGTGTGGCCGCCGCTGGCGACCAGGCAGAGGAAGGGCGGCTCCAGCGGCTCCGGCTCGAGGAAGTTGGCGGCGACATGCCCCTGCAGGTGGTCGACCGGGATCAGCGGCAGCCGCCGCGCCGCGGCGATCGCCTTCGCGGTGCTGACCCCGACCAGGAGGGCGCCGATCAGGCCGGGACCGGCGGTGACCGCGACCGCCTCGATCTCGTCCAGCCCCACCCCCGCCTCGTTCAGGGCCGCGGTGACCACCGGCGTCGCCAGCTCCAGGTGGTGGCGGGCGGCGACCTCGGGGACGACGCCGCCAAACCCCTCGTGGGCCTTCGCCTGCGAGGAGATCACGTTGCTGCGAATCTCCGCGCCGTCGAGCACGGCGGCGCAGGTGTCGTCGCACGACGTCTCGATCGCGAGAATCAATCGAGCCACATGATCAGCGCGTCCTCGCCGTTGTCGTGGTAGTAGCGAGGACGGATGCCGGCGGAGCGGAAGCCGTGGCGTTCGTACATCTCGATCGCGCCGTGGTTGGAGACACGGACCTCGAGCGTGAACGGCAGCACGCCGCGCGCCTCGTCGAAGAGCCGGCGCAACAGCTGGGCGGCGACGCCGGCGCGACGGTGGTCGGGCGACACGGCGATGTTCATCAGGTGCCAGACCTGGTCGTAGCGGGAGCAGACCACGTAGCCGAGCAGCTCGTCCCCGGAGTACGCCGCCAGGCAGATCCCCGAAGGCTTGGAGAGCTCGAGCACGAACATCGCCAGCGACCAGGGAGTCGGGAAGGAGCGGCGCTCGATCGCGATCACGGCCGGCAGGTCGCTGTAGGCGAGCCTGCGCACCTTGACCTCCTGGGTCAGCTCACTCGGCTGTTGGGAAAGAGTCTCGCTCACGCCACCGCTCCGCATCGGGAGGTCTGAGATAGATCGGTGCGAGCTGGCCCGCCTCGCTCGCCGCCGCCGCGAGCGCGCATATGTGGCGCGCCGCCACCCGGTGAACGGGGTCGGCGTCGTCCGGAATCCGGACGCCGTTCTCGCTCAACTCACCACGAAATCGTACCGCCCCCGAGCCGGCGACCGACGGAGCGGTTTCCAATTCATCAAGCCGTGCAAGAAGTTGCTCCGGCCGATACACGGCCGGCTCCCAGAGCCGCTCTTCCCGGGCGGAGTAGAGCGCCGCGAAGACCTCGCCGCGAAAGCCGTCCTGGACGACCAGCCGCTCGCCCTCCGCACCGGCCTCGCCGATCCCGCGGGCGATCGCGTCCAGCGTGCAAACCCCGCGGGCCGGAATCCCGAGCGCCGCCCCCAGCCCCTGGGCGGTGGCGATCCCCACCCGCAGCCCCGTGAACGAGCCCGGCCCGAGCCCGACCGCGATCAGCTCGACTCCGTCCCAGCCGCCGGCCGCCGAGGCGGCCGCCTCGACCTCGGCCAGCAGCCCGGTCGCATGCCGCGGCCGCCCCTGCGGGGAGAGCCCCAGCAGCGACTCCTGCAGAACCTCGCCGTCGCGCCAGGCGCAGGCGGCGGTGTCGGCGGTCGCGGTGTCGAACCCGACTACGACCAGAACGGCGCCGACCTCAGGTGACGCGGAAGACGAAGCTCCCGACTTTTTTGCCCTTGACGAACCAGCTGACCGTGTGCAGGCCGGGGATCGTCGAGGTGATCTTGTTCACGTAGAGGGTCCCCTGTTCGGCTTCCTGAGCCTGGGCGCAGAGGTTTTTCCCGCTCGGGAACTTGACGCAGACCGTGTAGGTGACGTCGGCGTTGTTGCTTTTGAAGAAGGCCCCCTTCTTGCTCCCCGCCGGGCATTTGTGCGAAGGCTCGGCGTTGCGAGAGATCCCGCAGCCGACGTACTTCTTGTAGGCGGCCGCGTCAGCCGACGCCGGCACGGCGCTCACCAACAGTCCGGTAACGACCAAGGTCGCCGCGAGCGCTTTCACTGCCTTCATTGGGTCCTTCCCTTTCGTCGTCGAAGCTTGCGGAACGCGATGCTACAAGCTGCGTTCGCTGTCAGAACACCGGCGGACGCCGGTTGGAGCGGCGTTCGGCCGCCAAATCCCGCCTACCACTCGATCTCGATCGCCCGCCGCTCGCCCTCCAGGTGGCGCAGCCGGATCTCCAGGGCGGGCCGGCCGAGCCGCTCGGCACCCGCCGCCGGCCACTCGACGAAGGCGACCGCGTCGGCGCCGAGGTAGTCGTCGAGCAGGGCGGGATCCTCGTCCTCGAGGCTCCGCAGGCGGTAAAGGTCGAGGTGGGAGACGGGCAGGCGGCCGCCGCCGTAGCGCTGACCGATCGTGAAGGTCGGCGAGGTGACCGGCTCGGTGACCCCCAGGGCCCGGCAGGCGCCGCGGATCAGCGTCGTCTTGCCCGCTCCGACCTCGCCGGAGACGACGACCACGTCGCCCGCCGCGAGCCGCTCGGCGACCCGGGCCCCGAGCGCTTCCGTCGCGGCGGCGGAGCTGCTCTCGATCCTCTCCATCGGGCGGCTCAGCCGAACATGTCCAGCTGGTCGGCGGGCGGCGGCGGGCTCGAGCCGCCCTCCGCCTCGAGCTCGGCGATCTCCTCGGCGCTCGGCACCGGCTCGGCCGGCGGGCCGGCGAGCAGCGCCGGGATCGTCGCGAAATCGCCCCGCAGCGTCTCCTTCATCGCCGGGGTGCGCAGGGCCGCGGCCGGGTGCAGGAGCGGCAGCAGGAAGACCGTGCGGCCGCCGAGCCGGTGGACCTGGGGGACGCCGCGCACCCGGGTGATCCCGGTCTGGCTGCCGCTCAGCAGCTTGGTCGCGAAGTTGCCGAGCGTGCAGACGACCTGCGGCTCGATCAGCCGCACCTGCTCGAACAGGTAGGGCTGGCAGGCCGCGATCTCCAGCGGCTGCGGGTCGCGGTTGCCGGGCGGGCGCGACTTGAGGACGTTGGCGATGAAGACGTCGTCGCGGTTCATCCCGATCTCTTCCAGCAGCTGGTTGAGCAGCTGACCGGCGCGGCCGACGAACGGCAGCCCCTGCCGGTCCTCTTCGGCCCCCGGCGCCTCGCCGACGAACATCAGGTCGGCGTCGGCGTTGCCGGCCCCGAAGACGGTCTTGCTCCGGGTCTCGTGCAGGGGGCACCTGGTGCAGTCCTGAACCTCGCGGTAGAGGGCGACGAGCCGCTCGCGGCGCTCCTCGGCGGCCGCGCTCACGGCTTCTCCCCCGCCCCCCGCCGCTTGCGCGACTCGCTGATCCGGTCCTGGCGGGCGGATTCGCGCTCGCGGCGGCGCGATTCGTCGGAGCGCACCCCGGCGCCGCGCGGCTGGCGCCCGGGCGGAGAGACGTTGGAGAGCAGGCGCCGGGTCCGCCCCGAGCCGCAAGCGGCGCAGGCGGGCGGAGCGGCGTCAGCCGCGACCAGCTCCTCGAAGCGAGCCCCGCACTCCTCGCACTCGAACTCGTAGATCGGCACCGCGCCTATCTTCGTACATAACGCCAGCAGCGGTCCAATCGCCCATCCGACTTTGACCCCACTCAGGGGTGGTCAATGTCGGATGCGCTGCCGGGGGCTGGGTTTAGTCGTCCGCCTTCGGCCGCTCGGGCATCTCGAAGAGGGTGTTGAAGGAGATGACGGGGATCCCTGCGTCATCGGTAGACCCGAGACGCTCCGCACATTCCGCTTGAATCGCGAATACCCGCTCCAATACCTCGGTCTGAAGCGTCCTCAACGCTTGCCAGCCCTGCTCATCCGCGCGCATCGGGACCCGGCTCACGTGGTAGTCCGTTCTGGAACCGAAGGTTCCAGCCTCCAGCGCGGAAGTCGCATCGGCGGTCAGAAGCACAAGCGCCTCGCGGGCGTGGGCTTGGCGGACATCCTGTGGGAGCGCAGCAGCTTCCTCATCGGAAATTATTGGCCTCGTGATGGCCCGATAGAAATGCTCCATCGCCCCACGAACGGGTTTTTCTTCCACGATCTCCACCGCGCCTGAGCGCCAGAGCTTGCGCACGTGGTAGCTGACGTTGCCGAGGTTCTCCTCCAGCTCCGTAGCGAGTTCCGCGGGGCTCGCAGTTCGTTCAGCCAGCAGCGTTAGGCAGCGGCTTCGGAGAGGGTGCGAAACGACAGCTCCGACCGTCATCTCCGGCGCCTTCTTCTTGCTTGCCGTGGTCATATTGCTCTCCCTCTCCCTGGGGTTTGGTCCATTAACCCCCATCGTAAACGTCTATTCGACCGGTAAAAGGGGTTTATGCGGTAATCAAATCCATTGGTGGAATCGGTTCCAGCATTCATTTGGTCCCCAGGCGGCTTAGTCCACGAGATGGATGGAGGGGGTGAACCGAATGCGGATTGCCGCCAGGGAGAACGCAGTTCCCGCGATCTCGATCTCTAAGACCGCTTGATCTCGGCCCGGCGCCGGCCTCCCCCACCTGGGAGGTCGGCGCCGATTACTCGGGGTTCCTCTACGCTGCCGCGATGCTTTCTCGGGCGGCCAGCCTCGCGGCAGCGGTGACCGCCTCCGCCCTCCTGCTGGCGCTCGGAGCGACGACCGTGGCCGCCGCTCCGCCGAACTGGGAAGAGCAGCCGCGCAGCCTGCGGCTGACGCTGCTGATGCCGGCCAGCAACGGATACGAGGCGGTGCTGACCACCGAGGGGCACCGGCGGGTGACCCTCAGCTTCGTCAAAGGGGGCAGCTTTGTCGCCTACCGGACCTCGGGCCGGGTCAGCCGCACGGGAATCGAGGCCGACTTCGGCCCGATCGGCTCCGTCTCCGTCCGCTTCCGGGGCCGTCTCCTCCCCCGCTTCTTCGCCGGCTCCTACCTCCCCCGCGGCCTCTTCCCCCAGCGCAAGTGCAGCGGGCGCAAACCGCAGCGGCTGCGCGGCAGCTTCCGCGGCAGGATCGAGCTGGCGGGAGAGCGGAGCTTCGCCACGGTCGACGCGAAGGCCGTTCGCGGCGAGGTGATCCGCACCTACCGGCGCCTCTGCGAGCCGGCCGGCGACGGCGGCCTGTTCGGGATCGCCGCCCTCTCGCTGGCCAGTCGCGCCGCCGGCGAGCAAGAGGATGGAAACCTGGAGGAGCTGCTGAGCTCGATCCGCCTCAACACCCTCACCGCGGCCGGCCACGAAGGGAGCCGACAGGCCTATGTGGTGGCGATGGACATCGAAGTGAGCGGCAAGCTGCGCCGGCTGGAGCGGAAACTGAAGCCGTTCGCGCTGGCCGGCAGCCGCGAACGCCACGAGGGCCTGCTGATCGAACGCGGTGTCTTCGTCGAGGGAGAGTCGAAAGCGATGGTGGCGAGCCCACCGAGGAAGCAGCCGATCAGCGCCAGGCTCGCCTTCCCCAAGCCGCTTGAAGGCGAGGCGACCTTGCTCGTCCCGAAGGGCGAGCGGCGTTCCTGGACCGGCACCCTGTTGGCCCGGCTACCGGGGATCGGCGGCGTGCCGCTGGCCGGGCCGGGAAGCTCGGCCGTGCTCTGCCGCAAGGCGCTGTTCGACTTCGTCCGCTCCCCCTGCGACAAGGAAGCCGAAGAAATGCTCCCGCGGGGGAGAATCTTCCCGGTCGCATCGCTGTTCACGGCGCTCTTCTAGGAGGTAGGGGCTAATTACTCGACTCCCCTACCCTGCCGCGATGCTCAGGAGCCTCGGCGGTTGCCTGCTCGCACTCGTCGCCAGCCTGGCGCTCGTGCAGAGCGCCGACGCGAAGCCGCTGACGGTGGTCTTCGACGGTGTCGAACAGCTCGAGTTCCGGCTGCAGGGCAGCCACGGCTACGGAATCTGGGTCAGCAGCGCGAGCGACTCGCGAGAAGTCTCAGTCGCGGCGCTTCACCCCCGGGGCACGGGGTTCGCCATGTATCTGGTCGCTCGCCGCAAGCACGGCGAGCGCGGGTTCGAGGCGAAGCTGCCGGGCCTCGGGCGGATCGCGGTCGAGTTCCGTCGCCGCGGGAAAGCGCGCGAGCTGCCCGGGCTCCCCGGTTGCGAGGGCCGACCGGGCCACAAGGAACGCGGCGTCTTCGTCGGCACGATCAACTTCCACGGCGAGCGTGGCTACACCGAGGTGACGGCGACGCGGGCGCGGGGAACGATCACCCGCAGCTTCCGGGAAACGTGCAAGGTCGAATCCGACGCCGGCGAGAAGGCCGAGCCCGAAGAGCTGCGCCCCACGGCCAGCCTGATCGCCTCCGAACCGAGGGCCGGCGTGGCCTTCGCCGCCACCTCCTATGACGACGGGCCGCGGGAGGGAGCGCCGTTCGTCGACTACTGGGCGAGCAAGTTCCGCCGCGGCCACGGGCTCAAGGTCATCCGCGCGGTCGGCGTCGAACTCTCCCGGCCGGAGTCCTTCGCCGCGCAGCACAGCGGTCGCACGGCCTCGGCGAGAACCGAACCTCCCGCGCCATTCGGCGGCGCCGCCGACTTCGCGATCGCGCCCGGCGGCGCCGTCTCCTGGAGCGGCGACCTCAGGGTCACCTTCCCGGGCACCGGCCCGATCCCGCTCGCGGGCGAGCGGTTCGAAGCCCAGCTCTGCGTGCGGCGAAGGTGCGCCGGCGACAAGCTCGGAGCCGATGAAATCGGTTCCAACTCGGTCGGCGTCGCGGTGACCGGGTTTCGCCGGCTCGCCGCCGGCCGCTACCGCTAGCTCAGCGGCTCCCACTCCCAGGCCTTGGCCGAGGTCAGGCTCTCCTGGTCGATGTAGTCGCGGAACCGGCTCAGCTCGCTCTCGTCGATCGCGTAGGAGTGCTCGGGGCCCGGGAACTTGCCGGTCCGGACCTCCTCGCCGTAGGTGCCGACCGCGGCGACCATCGACTCGTGGATCTCGGAGTAGCGCTTGACGAACTTCGCCATGTGGCCGGTGGTGATCCCCAGGAGGTCGTGGAAGACCAGCACCTGGCCCGAGGTCGCGGGGCCGGCGCCGATCCCGATCGAGGGGATCTCCAGCTTGGCGACGATCGCCTCGGTGACCTCGGCCGGGACCGCCTCGAAGACGATCGCGAAGCAGCCGACCGCCTGCAGGGCGAGCGCGTCCTCGAGCAGCTGGATCGCCGCCTTGGCGGTCTTGCCCTGGGCCTTGTAGCCGCCCAGCGCGGTCGCGGTCTGCGGGGTGAGGCCGATGTGGCCCATCACCGGGATGCCGGCGCGGACGATCGCCCGGGCGCGCTCGACCGAGACCCCCCCGGCCTCCAGCTTGACCACCTGGCAGCCGGTCTCCTTGATCATCCGCTGGGCGTTCTGGATCGCCAGCTCGTTGCTCGCCTCGTAGCTGCCCATCGGCATGTCGCCGATCATCAGCGCCGTCTTCAGGCCGCGGCGGACCGCTTTGCCGAGCACGATCATCTCCTCCATCGAGACCAGCTCGGTGCCGGAGTAGCCGAGCACGACGTTGGCGGCGGAGTCGCCGACCAGGACGAGGTCGACGCCGGCCGCCTCGGCGACGGTCGCCGAGGGGAAGTCGTAGGCGGTGACCATGACGATCGGTTCGCCCTTCTCCTTCATCTCGTAGAGGCGCGGCAGGCTCATCGCAACGCGGTCGGCCGCGGGCACGGTGTGGGAACGCCCTCCGGAGCTCATGAGACCAGCACCTCCGGGCGGCTGTCGACCGCGACGGCGCGGTTGTCCTCGTCGACGTGGACGACGACCGGCTCGTAGCGCTCGAGGTCGGCCTCGTCGTAGGCGCCGAAGGAGGCGACGATGATCTTGTGGCCGGGCTCGGTCAGGTGCGCGGCGGCGCCGTTGACCTGCATCGTGCCCGAGCCGGGCTCGCCGTCGATCACGTAGGTGACGAAGCGCTGGCCGTTGTCGACGTCCCAGACGTGGACCTGCTCGTTGGTGATCAGATCGGCGCCGGCCATCAGCTCGGTGTCGATCGTGATG
>JAWVEZ010000019.1:0-8268 GCA_033856455.1 Solirubrobacterales bacterium
GCCCCCACTGCTACATTGAGGCCGTCCTTTAACCCGGTCCCGTGAGGCCAGGAAGGAAGCAAAGAGTGAGTGAGAAGGTCGTGCTCCAGCACGACGATCTGAGGCGAACGCTGCGGCGGATCGCCCATGAGATCGCCGAGAAGAACCCCAGTTCCGAGGGTCTCGCGGTCGTCGGCATCCATACCCGCGGCGCGATCATCGCCCGCCGCCTGCACGCGGCGCTCGGCGAGTTGACCGGGGCCGAGCTGCCGATCGGCGACCTCGACATATCCTTCTATCGCGACGACGCCGGCTCGCGGGCGCCCGCCTCCCAGCCGGTGGTCCACGCCTCCCACATCGACTTCGACGTCTCCGAGCGCACCGTCGTGCTCGTCGACGACGTCCTCTTCACCGGCCGCACCGTGCGGGCCGGGATCGACGCCCTCTTCGACTACGGCCGCCCGCGGCGGGTCCAGCTCGCGGTCCTCTGCGATCGCGGCCACCGGGAGCTGCCGATCCGCCCCGACTACGTCGGCAAGAACCTGCCGACCGCCCGCGAGGAGCGCGTCAACGTGCGGCTCGAAGAGGTCGACGGCGTCGACGAAGTGACGATCTCCGAACCCCAGACCGCGGAGGCAATCGCATGAGACACCTGCTGGCAATCGAGGACGTGGCCCGCGAGGAAATCGAGGCGATCCTCGACCGCGCCGAGAGCTTCGCCGAGGTCGGCCGTCGCGACATCAAGAAAGTCCCGACCCTGCGCGGCCGCACCGTCGTCACCCTGTTCTACGAGTCGAGCACCCGCACCTCGAGCTCCTTCGAGCTCGCCGCCAAGCGGCTCTCCGCCGACCTCGTCTCGGTCAAGGCGGCCGGCTCCTCGGTCGACAAGGGCGAGTCGCTGAAGGACACGGTCGCGACCCTCTCCGCCTACGACCCGGCGGCGATCGTGATCCGCCATCCCTACGCCGGCGCCGCCCAGCTGATCGCCAAATGGACGGGCGCCGCGGTTATCAACGCCGGCGACGGCAAGCACGAGCACCCAAGCCAGGCGCTGCTCGACGTCTACACGCTGCGCCGCCGCCTCGGCAGCCTCGACGGGGTGCGGATCTGGATCGTCGGCGACGTCCTTCACAGCCGCGTCGCCCGCTCCAACCTGATCGCCTTCCAGCGGATGGGCGCCGAGGTCACCGTCTGCGGCCCGCCGACCCTGATCCCGCGGGGGATCGAGGAGCTCGGCTGCGAGGTCTCGCACTCGCTCGACCGGCTCGACGAGGCCCAGGTCGTCTACGCGCTGCGCCTCCAGCACGAGCGGATGGCCGAGAGCTTCGTCCCTTCGCTGCGCGAGTACGCGGCGACCTTCCAGGTGGATACCCGCCGTCTCAACCCGCGCCAGCTGCTGATGCACCCCGGACCGGTCAACCGCGGCGTCGAGCTCTCCGGCGAGGCGATCGACTCGCCGCAGTCGCTGATCGCCGAGCAGGTCGCCGCCGGCCTGGTCGTGCGGATGGCAATCCTCTACGAGCTGCTGACCGGCGCCGAGCGCCCGGCGCCCGCCGAGGGCGAAGGCGAGGGCACTCCCGGCAGCCCGACCCCGATCGGGACTTCAGCGTGAGCCTCACCGAGACGCTCGACGTGCGCCCGGGCGAGCAGGCGCACCTGGTCCTGCGGCGCGCCACCGTGCTCGACCCGGTCGCCGGGATCGACGGCGTCCACGACGTCGTCCTCCGCGACGGCGAGATCGCCGAGCTGACCGGACCGGGGGAGGCCGCGACCGATGGCGCCGAGCTGGTCGAGGCCGAGGGCCTGCACGCCTTCCCGGCCTTCTTCGACCCCCACGTGCACCTGCGCACCCCCGGCCACGAGCACAAAGAGGACGTCGAGACGGGCACCCGCTCGGCCGCCGCCGGCGGCTTCTGCGGGATCCTCGCGATGGCCAACACCGACCCGCCGGTCTCGACCGCGGCCGACGTCACCGCCCTGCGCGAGCAGGCCCGGGCCGGCGCCTCGGTCCCGGTCGGCTTCCTCGCCACCGTGACCAAAGAGATGAAGGGCGCGGAGCTGACCGAGATGGTCGAACTGCGCGAGGCCGGCGCCGTCGGCTTCTCCGACGACGGGCTGCCGATCCGCAGCGCCCGGATCATGCGCCGCGCCCTCCAGTACCAGCGGCTCTGCGGCGGCAACATCGCCCTGCACGAGGAGGACCCCGAGCTCTCGGGCGACGGCGTGATGCACGAGGGCCCGGTCTCCGCCGCGGTCGGCCTCGCCGGCATCCCCTCGGTCTCGGAGTCGACGATGGTCGCCCGCGACGCCGCCCTCGCCGCCTACGAGGGGGCGCGGATCCACGTCCAGCATCTCTCCGCCGCCGAGTCGGTGGAGATCGTCCGCGCCGCCAAGGCGGCCGGCGTCCAGATCAGCGCCGAGGCCAGCCCGCACCACCTCTGCCTGACCGACGAGGAGGTCCGCAGCCTCGACCCGCAGCGCTTCAAGATGAACCCGCCGCTGCGCCGCGAGTCCGACCGCCAGGCGTTGATCGAGGGCCTCCGCGACGGTTCGATCGAGTGTGTCGCCACCGACCACGCGCCGCACCAGGCAGAGGAAAAGGAGGTTCCCTACGAGCAGGCGGCGATGGGCGTGACCGGCCTCGAGACCGCCTTCGCGGCGCTCCACACCGAGCTGGTCCTGCCCGGGGTGATCGGCCTCGGCCTGCTGGTCGAGCGGATGGCCGGCGGCGCCGCCCCGTTCGGGCTCGAGCGCCCCTCGCTGGCGCCCGGCTCGGAGGCCAACGTCGCCCTCTGCGACCTCGGCGCCGAGTGGACGGTGGGGGAGGACGGCTACGAGAGCCGCTCGCAGAACTCCTGGTGCGCCGGCCGCACCCTGACCGGCCGGGTCCTGATCACCGTCGCCGCCGGCCAGGTCGCCTTCCGCCTGCGCTCCTTCAGTCTCGGAGTGGCCGCATGAGCGCCTACCTGCTGCTCGAGGACGGGACGCGCTTCGACGGGCTCGCCTGTGGCCACGACGGTGAGGTCACCGGCGAGGTCGTCTTCAACACCGCGATGACCGGCTACCAGGAGTCGGTCACCGACCCCTCCTACGCGGGCCAGATCATCGTCTTCACCTACCCGCTGATCGGCAACTACGGGGTCTCCGCCGCGGCGATGGAGTCCGAACGGGTCCACGCCCGCGGGGTCGTGATGCGCGACGCCAAGAACAGCGAGGACGCCGCCAGCGCCGAGGGCGGCTGGCTCGACTGGCTCGGCGACTGCGGCGTGCCCGCGGTCAGCGGTGTCGACACCCGCGCCCTGGTCCGCCACATCCGCGACCGCGGCGCGATGCGCGGCGGGATCTTCGCCGCCTCGACCCCGGAGAGCGAAGCGCGCGAACGGATCGCCGCCGAGCCCTCGATGGCCGGCGCCGACCTCGCCCGCACGGTCACCCCGCCGGAAGCGGTCCGCTTCGACGGCGAGGGCCCGCACGTGGTCGGGATCGACACCGGGATCAAGCTCAGCATCGTCCGGCAGCTGCGCGAGCACGGCTGTCAGCTGACCCTGCTGCCCTGCGACTCGAGCCCCGAGCAGGTGCTCGCCGAGGACCCGGACGTCGTCTTCCTCGCCAACGGCCCCGGCGACCCGGCGGCGCTCGACTACGTCGTCGACACCGTCCGCGGCGTGATCGGCCGCAAGCCGGTCTTCGGGATCTGCCTCGGCCACCAGCTGCTCTGCCGCGCCGTCGGCCTGCAGACCTACAAGCTGCCCTTCGGCCACCGTGGCGCCAACCACCCGGTCAAGGACCTGGAGACGGGGAGGATCGACATCACCTCGCAGAACCACGGCTTCGCGGTCGAGGGCCCCGGCGGCGAGCCGCGGATCGACGGCGACGAGCCGGTCCGCTGGGAGACCGACTTCGGCGTCGCCGAGCTCTCGCAGCTGAACCTCTACGACCGCACGGTCGAGGGCCTGGTCCTGCGCGACGTTGCCGGGGCCACCGTCCAGTACCACCCGGAGGCCGGTCCCGGTCCGCACGACGCCCGACATCTGTTCAAGAGATTTTTGTCACTGGCGGGGGAACCGGCCTAGCCGAAAGGACGCATGCCGCGTAGAGACGACATCGACAAGATCCTGCTGATCGGCTCGGGGCCGATCGTGATCGGCCAGGCCGCCGAGTTCGACTACTCCGGCGTGCAGGCCTGCAAGGTGCTGCTCGAGGAGGGCTTCGAAGTCGTCCTCGTCAACTCGAACCCGGCGACGATCATGACCGATCCGGAGTTCGCCACCGCCACCTACATCGAGCCGCTGCTGCCCGGCCCGGTGCGCAAGATCATCGAAAAGGAGCGACCCGACGCGCTGCTGCCGACGCTCGGCGGCCAGACCGCGCTCAACCTGGCGATGGCGCTGGACGCGGACGGGACGCTGGAGGAGTTCGGGGTCGAGCTGATCGGCGCCAACGCCGAGTCGATCAGCCGCGCCGAGGATCGCGAGAAGTTCCGTACGACGATGAACGAGGCCGGTCTGCGGATTCCGTGGTCGATGACCGTGGAGACGCTCGGCGAGGTCGAGGAGGCACTCTCCGACGGCCGCATCTCCCTGCCGGCGATCGTCCGGCCGGCCTTCACGATGGGCGGCCAGGGGGGAGGGATCGGCCGCACCGAGACGGAGCTGCGCCAGGTCGTCTCCGAGGGCCTCGCGGCGAGCCCGATCAACCAGGTGCTGGTCGAGGAGTCGGTGATCGGCTGGGGCGAGTTCGAGCTCGAGGTGATGCGCGACCGCAACGACAACGTGGTGATCATCTGCTCGATCGAGAACGTCGACCCGATGGGCGTCCACACCGGCGACTCGGTCACCGTGGCGCCGGCCCAGACGCTGCCCGACCCGCTCTACCAGGACCTCCGCGACCAGGCGATCAAGGTGATCCGGGCGATCGGGGTCGAAACCGGCGGCTCCAACGTCCAGTTCGCGGTCAACCCCGAGGACGGCGAGATCGTCGTGATCGAGATGAACCCGCGGGTCTCGCGCTCCTCGGCGCTGGCCTCGAAGGCGACCGGCTTCCCGATCGCGAAGATGGCGGCGAAGCTGGCGGTCGGCTACGCGTTGGAGGAGATCCCCAACGACATCACCCGCGCCACGCCCGCCTCCTTCGAGCCGACGATCGACTACGTCGTGACCAAGATCCCGCGCTTCGCCTTCGAGAAGTTCCCCGGCTCCGAGGGCCGGCTCTCGACCTACATGCAGTCGGTCGGCGAGGTGATGTCGATCGGCCGCACCTTCCGCGAGTCCTTCGCCAAGGCGATGCGCTCGCGCGAGCTCGACTCGCCGGCCGAACCGCCGGCCGACGACGGCGAGCTGCTGGACGCGATCGAGGTGCCCTGCGCCGAGCGCTTCGACCTGATCCTCGAGGCCTTCCGCCGCGGGCTCACGGTCGACGCGGTGCACGAGCGCAGCCTCGTCGACCTCTGGTTCCTGCGTGAGCTCGAGGCGCTCGCCCGGGACGGTGACGGCACCGACGGCCTCGTCCGCACCTACAAGGCGGTCGACACCTGCGCCGCCGAGTTCGAGGCGGCGACGCCGTACTACTACTCCGCCCACGAGCGCCCGAAAGCCGACGGCTCGCCGCCCGCCTCCGAGGTCCGCCGCGGCGACAACGACTCGGTGGTGATCCTCGGCGCCGGCCCGAACCGGATCGGCCAGGGGATCGAGTTCGACTACTGCTGCGTGCACGCAGCGATGACCGCCCGTGAGCTCGGCCGCGACGCGGTGATGGTCAACTGCAACCCGGAGACGGTCTCGACCGACTACGACACCTCCGACCGCCTCTACTTCGAGCCGCTGACGGCAGAGGATGTGCTCGCGGTCTGCGCGCAGGAGAAGCCCGAGGGGGTGATCGTCCAGTTCGGTGGACAGACGCCGCTGAAACTGGCCCGCACGCTCGAAGAAGCGGGCGTGCCGCTGCTCGGCACCCCGGTCGACGCGATCGACCTCGCCGAGGACAGGGGCCGCTTCGGCGCCCTGCTGCGCCGCCTCGGGGTCAAACACCCGCCCTACGGCACCGCGCTCTCGGCCGAGGAGGCCGAGGTGATCGCCGCCGAGGTCGGCTTCCCGCTGCTGGTCCGGCCCTCTTACGTGCTCGGCGGCCGGGCGATGGAGATCTGTTACTCGACCGAAGACCTGCGCAAGTACCTCGACGTCCACGTCAAGGCCGACCAGGAGCACCCGCTGCTGCTCGACCGCTTCCTCGAGAACGCGATCGAGGTGGATGTGGATGCGCTGTGCGACGGCGAGACGGTCTACGTCGCCGGGATCATGCAGCACGTCGAGGAGGCCGGCGTCCACTCCGGCGACTCGGCCTGCGTGATCCCGACCCTCAGCCTCGGCGACGAGATGCTGGCGGAGATCCGCGCGACCAGCGAACGGATTGCGCTGGAGCTCGGCGTGATCGGCCTGATCAACATCCAGTACGGGGTCGCCGCGGGCGAGCTCTACGTGATCGAGGCCAACCCGCGCGCCTCGCGCACCGTGCCCTTCGTCTCGAAGGCGATCGGGGTGCCGCTCGCGAAGCTCGCCTGCCGCCTGATGCTCGGCCACAAGCTCGCCGACGAAGAGCTGCCCGAGGGCGAGCCCGAGCACGTCAGCGTCAAGGAGGCGGTGCTGCCCTTCGCCCGCTTCGCCGGCGCCGACTCGGTGCTCGGGCCGGAGATGAAGAGCACCGGCGAGGTGATGGGCATCGCCGCCGACTTCCCGACCGCGTTCGGCAAAGCCCAGGCCGCGGCCGGGGCGCTGCTGCCCGAGGAAGGCTCGGTCTTCATCACCGTCACCGACACCGACAAGCCGGCCGCGACCCAGCTCGCCGCCCGCTTCCACGACCTCGGCTTCGAGGTGATCGCGACCGGCGGCACCGCCCAGGCGATCGAGCGGATGGGGGTGCCGGTGACCCGGATCAACAAGATCGGCGAGGGCTCCCCGCACGTCGTCGACCTGATCCGCAAACGCCAGTGCGACCTGGTGATCAACACCCCGACCGGCTCCGGCGCCCGCGCCGACGGCTACGAGATCCGCAGCGCGGCGGTGCGCCAGGGGATCCCCTGCATCACGACGATGACCGGCGCCACCGCCGCGGCCCGGGCGATCGCCGCCGGCCGCCAGGACGGAGCCGAGGTCCGCTCGATCCAAGAGATCCACAAGAGCGCAAAGGCCCCGCAACCCCGATGAGCGCGCCCTTCGGCCGCCGGCTCTGCGAGGTCGCCAGGAGCGAGGCGACCGGCGGCTACCGGGTCTTCTCGCTGCTCGATCGCGAGGGTCCCGAGCCGGTCCCGGGCCAGTTCTACATGCTGGCCAGCGCCGAGCACTGGGAGCAGCGTGGGGGGCGCCCCTTCCTGCCGCGGGCGATCTCGGTCGCCGAAACCGGACCAGCCGCCGACGGCGTCCGCCTCGACTTCCTGATCGAGGGCGTCGGCCCCGGTACCGACCGCCTGGCCGAGCTGGTCGAGGGGGAGGCGGTCTGGGTCAACGGCCCGCTCGGCAACGCCTTCGCCGCGCCGCGCGAGGTCAACCCCGAGGCCGCCGGGGCGATCCTGGTCGGCGGCGGGATCGGGATCGCGCCGCTGGCCCTGCTGCGCCGCCGCTTCTCCGAACGCGGCGTCCCCCTGCGCGTCCTGCTGGGCTTCCGCGACCAGGTCCACTCCGGCGGCCTCGAGCTCTTCTGCGGCTCCGGCGGCGATCTCTGCCCGGAGGTGCGGCTGGCCAGCGAGGACGGCCACGCCGGCCACCGCGGCTACGTCACCGACCTGCTGGCGACGATCCTCGCAGGCGACGACGCCGAGTCGGGCGTCGTCTACGCCTGCGGCCCGCCGCCGATGCTGGAAGCCGTGCGCGTCCTCTGCGCCGAGCACGGGGTCGCCTGCGAGCTGGCGATGGAGTCGCCGATGGCCTGCGGCTTCGGCGCTTGTTTCGGCTGTGCTGTGCCGAAACCCGAGGGCGGCTACATCCGGCTCTGCGTCGACGGACCGGTCGTCCTCGGCGAGCGGGTCGCGGAGGTGGCCCATGCCTGAGCTCTGCGGCATCGACCTCGCCCACCCGGTGATCAACGCCTCCGGGACCTACGACGCGCTCGCCGCTCGCCGCGTCTTCGGCGACGAGCTCCTCGACGACTTCCCCTTCGCCGCCTTCGTCTCGAAGACGATCACGCCCGAGCCCCGCGCCGGCAACGAACCGCGGCGGATCTGGGAGACGCCGGCGGGAATGATCAACTCGATCGGGTTGCCGAACAAGGGCCTGGAGGGGTTCCTCGCCGAGGACCTGC
>JAWVEZ010000020.1:0-3112 GCA_033856455.1 Solirubrobacterales bacterium
GCAAGGCCACCTACGAGGGCAAGTAGGCGCACGGCCGGCCCCCGGAGCCGAGGAACGGCGCCCCTTCGCTGCTACCCTGCCGCACCGCATGGCCAAGGAAGAGAAGATCGAGATGGAGGGCGAGGTCGTCGAGGCCCTGCCCAACACCATGTTCAAGGTCAAGCTCGACAACGACCACGAGGTCCTCGGCCACATCTCGGGCAAGATGCGCCGGCATTACATCCGCATCCTCCCCGGCGACCGGGTGAAGATTGAACTCAGCCCCTACGACCTCGACCGCGGCCGCATCACCTACCGCTACAAGTAGCGCTAGTCCGCCGTCCGGCGCATCCCGCGCAGGGCGAAGCCGCCGAAAACGATCGTGAAGCCGAGCAGCGCGACGATCGCCGGCCACGTCCCGGCCCAGGTGACCGTGCCGATGAAGCCCTGCCGTGCCGCCTCGACCACCTGCGTGATCGGATTGATCTCGGCGACCGTGTAGAGCCAGCCGGTGAGCAGCGCCTGCGGGGCGTAGGCGGTGGTGCAGAGGATCAGCGCCAGCATCACGGCCTGCATCAGCGGGGCGGCGGCCTGGGTCTTGAAGCGGAGCGCGAGGGTGACGCCCCAGCAGGCGGCGACGATCGCCATCCACATGACGAGGAAGATTGCGAGCAGGAGCCCGAGCACGCCGGGGAAGTGCGCCCCGATCGCGAACGCGACGGCGAGCAGGACGGTCGCCGGGATCAGCGAGCGCACGCTGGCGGAGAGGACGACCCCGGCCAGCAGCACCCAGCGCGGGGTGGGGGAGGCGAGGAAGCGGTCGAAGAGGCCGATCTCGATGTCCCGGGCGAGGTTGACGCCGGCCGCGGCGCCGGTGAAGCCCGCTCCCTGGAGCATGCTGACCGGGATCAGGAAGCTCTGGTAGCTCGAGGTGTCGAAGCCCCGCAGGTCGGTCAGCGCGCTGAAGGCCGAGGTGAGGCCGAGGAAGAAGATCGTCGGCGCCAGCACGCCGGGGATGGCGGCGCCGGGGACGCGGATCAGCTCATTCGCCGAGCGGCGCATCATCGCGCCGATCGTCTGCAGGTCGTGGGTGAGGGTGATCGGGACTGCCGACATCAGCCCAGCCGCAGCCTTCGCTTCAGCGCTTGCGCCGAGAGGACTGAGCCGACCGCGCCGATCAGGACGATCCCGACCGCCCCCTTCCACATGTCCTCGCCCGAGAACGTCGAGATGACCGGGTCGCGAACGGCGTTGACGATGAACGACGCCGGGTTGTACTCGGCGATCGTGCTCGCCGGCTCGAGCAGGAGGTTCTGCGGGAAGAACGCGGAGGAGAGGAAGAGGACCACGAAGACGAGCGGGAACATCCCCTGCACCACCGAGGCGCTGCCGCTGTGCAGCGCGATCGCGGCGCCGAGCGAGCCGAAGGCCAGGGCGGAGGCGGTGACGAGGGCGATCATCACGATCACGCCCGGAAGGCCCTCAGCGATGTGAACGCCGAAGATCAGCCCGATCGCCAGGAACCAGAACGCCGTGAACGTCCCCAGCGCGGCCGCGCCGGCAAGCCTTCCGAGCACGATCGCGTAGCGCGGGATCGGCGCCGCGAGCAGGCGATCCGTGAAGCCCATCTCGATGTCGACGGCGAGCGCGATCCCGGCGGCGTTGCCGGCGAGCAGCGTCGACTGGATCATCGCGCCGGCGAGCATGAACGAGAGGAAGCTGTCGACCGGCGGGAAGCCAGGCAGGTCGACGGCGGAGCCTGCGCCGCCGGTCTGGATCGCCAGCAGCAGGGTGGGGAAGATGATCAGCGGTGCGAGCAGCTGCGGCCGGCGGAACGTCTGCAGGACCGAGCGCCGCCCGAGCGCCTCGATCACGCGGAGCTGCTGGATCACCCGTTCTCCGTCTCGGGCACGAGCTCGGCGTCTGGCGCGTCAGCGCCCTCGAGGTGCTGGCCGGTCTTCTCGACGAAGACGTCGTCCAGGGTCGGCTCGACCAGCTCGAGGGATTCGACCGTGATCTCCGCCTCATCGAGGGCGATCACGACGGGGGCGATCGCCGCGGCGCCGCTCTCCACCTCGATCACGAGCTTGCCGTCCCGGTCGGGCAGCCGCTGCCCGAAGCGCTCGAGGACCCCCATGCAGTCCCGCTCGTCGCCCTCGGCGATGACGAGCTCGATCCGCGGCTTGCCGACCTCGGCCTTGAGCGATGTCGGGGTGCCCTCGGCGACGATCAGGCCGGCGCTGATGATCCCGACCCGGTCGGCGAGCTGGTCGGCCTCCTCCAGGTACTGGGTGGTCAGGAACACCGTCGTGCCCTCGTCGTTGAGCTTCACGACCTCCTCCCAGATCGACTTGCGGCTGACCGGGTCCAGGCCGGTCGTCGGCTCGTCGAGGAAGAGCACCTGCGGCTCATGGACCAGGGCCGAGGCGAGGTCGAGGCGGCGCTTCATGCCGCCGGAGTAGGTCCCAACCCGGCGCCCGGCCGCCTGCGTCAGGCCGACCCGTCGTAGGAGCTCGTCGCCGCGACGGCGACCCTCGGCGCGGTCGAGCCCGTGGAGGGTGGCCTGCAGGCGGATCAGCTCCTCGCCCGTCATCAGCGGGTCCAGCGCCGCCTCCTGGAGGGCGACGCCGATCGACTCCCGGACCAGCCCCGCCTCCTCGACCACGTCGTATCCGGCCACGCGGGCGCTGCCGCCGGTCGGGCGCAGGAGGGTGGTGAGCATGCGGACGGTCGTCGTCTTGCCGGCGCCGTTCGGGCCGAGGAAGGCGTAGATCTCGCCGGCCGCGACCTCGAGGTCGACGCCGGCGACCGCCAGGACGTCGCCGTCGAACGCCCGCTGCAGGTTGTCTACCTCGATTGCGGGCACGAAGTCCCAGTCTATGCGGGGTGAGCGGGGTTCCGGGGTCTCCGCCGCCTAGACTTCGGCCGCAGAGATCTTCGCCCCTCCCGCAACCCGGACCGGGGCGGGGTGTTAGGGCCTATTCGATGAGCCACAGAGCCACATCTCCCAGCCGCGCCACCGTCGCGCTCCTCCTCGCCGTGCTGCTCGCGGCCCTCTGGGCCGCCTTCGGTCTGACCGCGCAGGACGCCTCCGGCGTCGCGGCGAACGTGCTCGGCAAGACGGGCAAGACGC